>JAZUDJ010000144.1:0-4025 GCA_045639585.1 Bacteroidales bacterium | reverse complement strand
ATCTCGAAGGTTGGCTGTGGAACCCAGAGAGCAGAAGCTACAGGGAGCTTTGGCATTGGCTTAGGCTCGATGCACTCTACGTCAGAGGTGATGAGGCGGTAGCGGATGCCAAGGTCAACGATGGTAGCCTTGCAGCCAGCGCCGGTCTTCGAGGTGAAGACGAGACGAGCGGTCTGCTGCTTGCGGATACCAATACCGAGGAAGTGAACCTCGAGAGTTGGCTTATCGACAGCGATGAGAGGAGTAACCTCGAGCATGTGGCTCTGGAGCGATGAGGTCTGGTTAGCGTCGAAGTTGAGGGTGTAATCCTCAAGGAACGAGCAACCCTTAGAGAGACCCTGCTTCATGACCCAGAGAGTACGATAGAGACAAGCAGTCTTCCAGTCACCCTCAGCACCGAAGCCGATACCCTCAGCCATCAGGCGCTGTGAAGCGAGGCCTGGGATTTGGTCGAAGCCACAGAAGTTAGGATCGTTGATGTCTGCATCGCCGAGGTCGTCGAAGTTGGTGGTGAAAGCTGTAGCGCCCTCATCCTTGAGGACGGCGCGGATAGCCAACTCAGCCTTAGCAGCGTTGCGAACCTTCTCCCAATATACCTCCTCGCCAGACTCATCGATCTTGATGGTATACTCCTTCTTGTAGGTCTCAACGAGAGCGTCAACCTCAGCGTCAGTAACCTTCTTGAAGTAATCCATCAACGAAGAAACTGGGTAGTAGTCAACGTGGTAGCCGAGGCGCTGCTCGAACTCTACGCGGTCACCGTCAGTTACTGCTACGTTGTTCATGTTCATACCGAACATCAAGCAACGAACGTCATGAGCATCAGCTACACCAGCAGCTACGCGAGCCCAAACTGCAATCTTCTTCTGAGCCTCCTCGCTCTTCCAGTAGCCAACGACAACCTTGCGCTGGATGCGCATACGGGTGCAGATATGACCGTACTCAATATCACCGTGAGCCGACTGGTTGAGGTTCATGAAGTCCATATCCATGGTGTCCCAAGGAATCTCAGCGTTATACTGAGTGTGGAAGTGCAGCAATGGCTTCTTCAGGCGCTGCAGGCCCTTGATCCACATCTTAGCAGGAGAGAAGGTGTGCATCCAGGTGATGACACCAGCACACTGAGGCGCATTGTTAGCCTCGAGCATGATCTGCTCAACCTCCTTCGATGAGTTAGCTGTACCCTTATAAACTACCTTGATAGGGATGATTCCGCCAGCGTTGAGCCCAGCAACCATCTCCTGTGAGTGGCCGTCAACGATCTTGACAGTCTCGCCGCCATAGAGCAACTGAGCGCCAGTTACCCACCAAAGTTCCAAATTTTCGAATGTCATAATAGTGTTGTGTGTTTAATTAATAAATTAGTGTTTTTGACCTTTCTGCCCATAGTATGCGTTAGGACCATGCTTGCGGTTGTAGTGCTTCTCAACGAGCAATGGGTTCATGGTGGTCAATGGATTTACGCTGAATGAGATAAATGCCATCTTTGCCACCTGCTCCATGACCTTCGCGTTGTATACTGCATTGTCTGGAGAAGTACCCCATGAGAATGGCCCGTGGTTCTTGACGAGAACCGCAGGAGTGTGATCTGGATTGATCTTGCGGATGTTGAGAATCTCATCCACGATGACGTTACCAGTCTCGAGCTCATACTGGCCCTCAACCTCCTCCTTAGTCATGTCGCGTGTGCATGGGATAGCCTTATAGAAGTAGTCAGCGTGTGTGGTGCCGATATTAGGAATGTCCTGACCAGCCTGTGCAAAAGCTGTAGCGTAGGTAGAGTGAGTATGTACAACACCCTGGATGTTAGGGAATGCACGATAGAGTACGAGGTGGGTAGGAGTATCGCTCGATGGATTGAGCTCGCCCTCTACAACCTCACCAGTATTGAGGTCAACGACAACCATATCCGAAGCCTTCATGTCGTCATAGCTGACACCTGATGGCTTAATTACAACAAGACCTTTCTCGCGGTCAATACCAGATACATTGCCCCAGGTGAAGATAACGAGGCCCTGCTTTACAAGATCAAGATTAGCCTTGAATACTTTTTCTTTGAGTTCTTCAAGCATATTAATTAAGTGTTTTAGTTTATAAGGGGAGTGAAAAGATTGTAACTTTCCACTCCTCTTATATTATATGAACTGATGAATATTACCAGAGCAAAGCGTATAGGATCATGGTGATTACCGCAATACCCAGTGCACCATAGGTATAACCCTTATCGGTCTGGAAGAGCTTGAGGTCGATAGGCAGAGCCTTAGGATCCTGCTTGTCAGAGTGAGCGTTGCTCCAGAGCCATACGCCATTGCAGCCGACGAGGACACCGAAGAAGATAAATGCCTGGAAGCCGATATCGTTGAGATAATCGATCATGTTGTTGTCAGGATCCTTCACATCGTGACCCATGCCCAAGCATACGACGATGATAGCCATGATGATCATAGCAATACCTGCACCGCCGAGGATCTTAGCATACTTCTCCATGGTAGCAATATCCTTCTTGTCAGTAGCTGTAGCGCTGATGAACTTCTTGTCGAGCAACGATACGATGATGAAGAAAGATACTACGATGATGAAGATATAGACTGCACGGAACTGGAATGGAACGTCGCCCAAGAATACCTTGAAGAGTACGCCGAGTGGGATGGTGATGATAGCGGTCCATACAGCAGCAGTAGAGCTTGCACGCTTCCAGAGAAGACCAAGGCCGAATACGGTGATGATACCTGGATAGATGAAGCCAGAATACTCCTGGATGTACTGGAATGCCTGTGGGATACCACCGAGCAAAGGCTTAACAGTTACGAGAGCGATGATGAGAGCCACGATAGAGGTCATACGGCCCACGTTGACGAGCTTCTTGTCCGATGCGCCTGGGTTGACATACTTCTTATAGATATCCATGGTGAACAGGGTAGAAGTACTGTTGAACATAGAAGCCAAAGAAGAGATGATAGCCGCAGCCAGAGCAGCGAATGAGAGGCCCTTGATGCCGGTAGGAGTAAAGTTGCGGATGAGCCAAGGATAAGCGTCATCTGGAATGTTGATCTTACCCTGGAGGTTCATAGCTGCGAATGCGTCTGGGTTCTGGCCAATGTAGTAAGCGCAGATACCTGGCAATACAACGATGAATGGGATGAGGATCTTGAGGAAACCAGCGAAGATGAGACCCTTCTTAGCCCCATTGATGCTCTTAGCAGCAAGACCCTTCTGGATGATGTACTGGTTGAAGCCCCAATAGCCGAGGTTGGTCAACCAAACGCCACCTACCACAGCAGCAATACCAGGAACGTTAGCAAATGCATCAGCATTGTGCGACTCCTGAATAACCAGGTGGAAGTGAGTATCGTGTGCATAGTTGCCAGTGGTGAGGTCATTGTAGATCTGACCGAGAGCGCCCATAGCATCAGTGCCGAATACAAGACCCATCTCCTTCAATGCTACGTATGCAGTGATCAAGCCACCACCTACGAGGAAGGTTACCTGCATTACGTCGGTCCAAGCTACAGAAGCCAGACCACCGTAGATAGAGTAGATACCTGCAATGACGAAGAGCAGGAAGACGATGATCATACGGATGCTGATCTCCATGCCCATCACGCTCACTGCCAGGCCCTGAAGACCGAGGATCTGCTCGATAGCCAAAGCACCGAGCCAAGCCACAGAGGTGAGGTTTACGAAGACATAGAGGAAGAGCCACAGTACTGAGAACGCAAAGCCTACACCATCATTATAACGCTCGCGCCGGAACTGTGCGATGGTGAAGATCTTTCGATCAAGCATCACTCGGAGGAGGAACTTACCGATTACCACCAGGGTGATGGCAGCCATGACCTCATAAGCAGCAATAGCAATACCGTCAGCGAAGCCGGTACCAGACGTGCCGATAAACTGTTCGGCCGAGATGTTGGCCGCGATTAATGAAGCGCCTACTGCCCACCAGGTAAGGGTATTACCAGCGAGGAAGTAATCGTTGGCGCTCTTCTCCTGGCCGTCCTTCGAGCGGCTGAGGAAAAGTCCCA
>JAZUDJ010000143.1:0-9922 GCA_045639585.1 Bacteroidales bacterium | reverse complement strand
GTCTGTGTCGTTCAGGGTATGTCGAACAAGGAAATTGCCGACCATCTCTTCATAGCTACGAATACAGTAACGACCCACCGAAGAAATATTGCACGCAAGTTGCAAATCCATTCTCCGGCAGGTCTCACTATCTACGCTATTGTCAATAACCTGGTAGATATCTCGACGGTCAAGCTATAAGGGACTGGCTTAGAGCGCCATCAGCACCAGGATCTGCGCAATGATCACACGCAGGAACATCGACAGAGGATAGACGGTAGAATAGGCGACAGAGGCCTGGTCGTTGCCACAGATGCTGTTGCTGTAGGCGAGTGCTGGTGGGTCGGTCATGGCACCACTGATCATACCAGCGATGGTGAAGTAGCTGCGATGGAACACGAGACGAGCCACGATACCGATGAGCATACAAGGCAGGAAGGTGATCAGGAAGCCATAGAGCACCCACCAATAGCCGCCATTGCAAACCGTGTCGATGAAGCCGACGCCGGCGCCAAGACCTACGGCTGCCATGAACATGCAGATACCGATCTCGCGCATCAGAAGCTTGGCTGAGTTGGTCGTGTAGGTGATCAGACGGAACTTAGGACCATAGCAGGAAAGCAGGATAGACACGATGAGCGGACCTCCTGCCAATCCCAGTTTGACAGGGACAGGCATACCCGGGAAGAAGATAGGTATTGAACCGAGAAGAACTCCCAAGGCAATGCCAAGGAAAGTAGAGAACAACATAGGTTGATCGAGGCGCTTGACGGAATTTCCGAGGAGCTCTTCGATCTTTTTTACGTTGTCGGCCGAACCTACGACGGTGACGCGGTCACCCAGCTGAAGGATGAGCGAGCGCTGCGCAATGAGATCAATACCAGCACGTTTTACGCGAGTAAAGGTAACATGGAAGGTGCGACGAAGATCGAGGTCGCCGAGACGCTTACCTTGCATCTTTGGATTGGTGACTACGACACGCGCAGAGATGAGATTGCTGTTTTTTTCCTCATCCCACTGCTGCTGGTCGACGTCTTCGAGCTTGCGTCCGAGGAGGATGGTGTAGGCGTTGATGTCCTCTGGCTTGCTGACGATGAAGAGTCGGTCACCCTTCTGGAGGGTACTCTCGGCCTTGACAAGCTCTACTTTCTCCGTCTGGCGATGCAGGAGGCGGGTAGCCACGATGTCGCGGCCAGAGAGCTGGCTGAGCTCCTGAATCGTGCGGCCACAGACAGCGTCGTTAGTGACTTCGAGAGTCACCGCCTGCAACTGCTCCGACTCCATGCTGTTGTTATGCTCATAGAGTCGCTGCTCGTCCTTGAAATTGATGCGGAAGATCAGTCGGATGAGTACGATGGCGAGGATGATGCCCACCACGCCGAGCGGATAAGCCACGGCATAGCCTTGTGCGAAGATGGCATTTGACGTGCCATCGTGCATATCTGAGAACGTCTGCTGAGCGGCACCGAGACCTGGTGTATTGGTCACAGCTCCATAGAGTACACCGATCATCGCAAAGAGATTCTCTCCCGTCAGGACGTGGATGAGATAGGCGATGAGGCTACCCAGGAAGATGATGCCAGAGGCAAGCAGATTGAGCGTGACGCCGCCTTTGCGGAAGGAGGCGAAGAAACCTGGACCTACCTGAAGACCAATACTATAGATAAATAAGATAAGACCGAATTCCTTGACGAAATGTGAGGTGGTAGCATCGAGTACCAACCCGAAATGACTGGCTACAATGCCGACAAACAGCACCCAGGTGACGCCGAGCGAAACGCCTCCGATTTTGATGCGCGAGAGCGCCAGGCCCAATGCAATGGCCAATGAGACGAGCAGCACGCTATGTGCCACACCGGGCTGCAGAAACAAATTACTGAACCACATTTAAATGTAAAATTGAAAATGTAAAATGTAGAATTGATACCTTAAAATATAGAATTTCGATCAAAAGATTTCCATCAGCGCCATGCCATACGAGCGGTTTTCGCAGAGCATGCGGAGAAACTCCTTGGTGGCGCGCTTCATGTATGCATCCTGCAGCACGTGGAAGGATCCCTCCATCTGTGTCCCCGACTGATCGAGGCGTAACGCCTTAAGTCCCGACGTCCTGGCTACTGCCGCCTGACTGACAACGGTAAAGAGACGATCGGAAGCACGGACGATGTCGAGCAGCACGTTCACCTCATTGATTTCCAGTCGCACGTTGAAGCGGTAATCGAGTCCCTCGACAATATGGTCGAACGTATAGCGCGCCTGCAGTCCTTTGGCTGGCATAGCAAATGGGAAACGCTCAAGGTCTGCCAGTCGCACCGTGTCCTGACCCGACAGCGGATGCGTGTCGCTCACCACCACGGCCAGGCGGTTGTCGAACATGATATGCGATGAGATCTCTGGATGGACGACCGATGACTTATAGCTCAGCGCCAGGTCGATCTTGCGCTCATTGAGCATGGTCATCAACGTCTCCATGCTGTGACAGCAGATGTTGAGCTTGATGCCGGGATATTGCTTAATAAACTGGAGGACAGTCTCTTTGAGCAGGGGAAGGAATGAGTAGGTCGAACCGATGTTCAATTCGCCAGAACCCAGCTGCTGGATGTCGCGGACACGGTCAATGCAGGTGCTGGCCTCGCACAGCGTCTTGCGGGCCTGTGGCAGGAAGGCTTCACCTACATCGGTCAGATGCACGTGGTGTGAGTCACGGATCAGAAGTTCTACTCCCAGTTCATTTTCCAGCTGTCGCACCTGCTGCGAGAGGGTACTCTGTGTGATGTTGAGCTGTCTTGATGCCTCGCTGAAGCTGTTGAGCTCTGCTACTTTGACAAAATAGCGAAGTTGACGAAGTTCCATTGAAAACGTGGATTTATCTAATTTTTGACGGCGCAAAGTTAGAACAAATAGAGCACCTTGCCTAATAAAATTCTGGTTTTTATTCTATAGTGCTATCGTTTTTGCCAATAAGCAAACTCCGATTGGCATTATCGAAACAAACCATAGACATTTCTTCCCTACCTCACGAATAACCCCTACCTTTGCGCCGTCAAACCAACAAAAAAATCATAAGCAGATGATCGTACTCGTATTTTTCAGTGTGGTGATTCTTTTCTCACTTTTACTCAATGTCATCGATAAAATCCGAGCTTATAATAATCGGAATGATCGCAGTATCTGGGAGGACGGAGACAGCGTTGTGGTCAAGCCTAAAGACTCAACGGGAATCATCGGAGGCTTCGGAAAAAAACTATAACTCATATATCTTTTGAATTATGTCAAAATTTAACACCATCGAAATCTCGGGACTTGTGTCCCTGCATCCTAAGGTTGAGACACATAAGTTCCTGGGATTCTTTGAGCACGTGCGCTATCAGCCGACACACAGCAGCATAGAATCCTATCGTAATTATTATGGCGCACGAGAGGCCGAGGTCTTCCAGCAGATTGCTGATGCTAATGATCCTAAGGCTACGCTCGAAGCTGCTAATGAGATGCAGACCTTAGAGGGTGGTGACTACCGCCTCGATATGTGTCTGTCAGAGGATTGCCAGTTCGCAGCATTCCAGGTCTTTGAGCGACAGAAAGGGGAGTTCGTCCCATATAGCAAGCTCTGTTTCTTGGAAGGAGCGCAAGCAGAGGCGTTCGAGAATCTGATCGCCTGATTGAAAAGAACTTTTGAACAAGGTATTATAAAGTATAGAATTTCGAAAGAGGCAAGGCCTGAAGTGATTCACGCCTTGCCTCGCTTGTGTATAATAGGTAATAAGAATGTGCTCTCCTGAATCTCTGTGAACCCTTCCTGCATGCAAAATCAGTTCACAGAGATTCGTGGCGTCCGATCCTGCATGCAAAATCAGTTCACAAAGATTCGTGGCGTCTGATCCTGTATGCAAAATCAGTTCACCGTGATTCGCGGCGTCTGATCCTGCATAAAAAATCGGACGTCCTGCATTCAAGGCGTCCGATCTTGCATCTCGGCATCCTTGCCACGGTACCATGGAAGGGATGCGATGATTCGAGATAGTTTTTTTACTTACGAAGCATCTCCAGCGCTGGGGTCAGGATGTGCTGAGAAGCCCATGGCATGACCAAGTCGACTATCTGATGGATGATAGGTACGAGCGATGATCCTTGCATGTATGGCTGAATTTTGAGTCCTTCGACATATGAGCAAGCGACCTCGATGACCGAAATGGCCAAGGCGGCGATCAGGCAATACTTGATAGCACCGAACAAACCTCCAGCTACGCGATTGAGCCATCCGAGTGACACCGCTTTCATCACATTCTGTAGCAGATAGGCGATACGATGCATGATGAACATTGCCACCAGAAAGATCACTACCCAGACAATGATGGCGCCTACGGTGGCATTATCGATCCAGTCACCCAGATGAGGTGTCGCGTAAGGTGAGATTAAGTTGGCGGCAATGGCTGCCAGCAACAGGCCTACCGTCCCGACGACCTCCTTGAAGAAGCCTCGGAACATGCCTATGCAGGCACCCACGCCAATGAATATCAGTATGATATAATCCAAATTGTTCAGTGTCATTTCTTCAGTAATGATTAGAGCTTAGCCTTAACCTGAACCTCGGTGAATGCCTCGATGATATCGCCCTCCTTGATGTCGTCATAGCCGACGATAGAAAGACCACACTCGAAGTTGGTACCCACCTCCTTGACGTGGTCCTTGAAGCGCTTGAGTGAAGCGAGCTCACCGGTGAAGACTACGATACCATCACGGATGACACGAGCCTTATCGGTACGATGGATCTTACCATTCTTGACGATACATCCGGCAACAGCGCCCACCTTAGAGATCTTGAAGACTGAACGTACCTCAGCCTCGCCGCAGTATTCCTCCTTGACGATAGGCTTGAGCATACCCTCCATAGCCTCCTTGACTTCCTCGATAGCATCGTAGATGATTGAGTAAGAACGGATTTCTACGCCGTCCTGATCTGCCTTCTTGCGAGCACCGGCTGAAGGACGTACCTGGAAGCCGATGATGATAGCCTTCGAAGCAGCTGCCAATACGACATCTGACTCAGAGATCTGGCCGACAGCCTTGTGGATGACGTTGATCTGGATATTCTCGGTAGAGAGCTTGATGAGTGAGTCGGTAAGAGCCTCGACAGAACCGTCCACGTCGCCCTTGACGATGAGGTTCATCTCCTGGAAGTCACCGAGCTTCAAGCGGCGGCCGATCTCATCGAGCGTAAGGGTCTTCTGGGTACGAAGAGCCTGCTCACGCTGCAGACGGTCACGCTTCTGTGCAATCTCACGAGCCTCCTGCTCTGACTCAAGTACACGGATCTGATCACCTGCTGATGGAGCACCATCGAGGCCGAGAACCTGTACAGGACATGCTGGACCTGCTACCTCGACCTTCTGGCCACGCTCGTTGAAGAGTGCACGTACACGGCCATAGTACTTACCGGCCAGTACGACGTCACCTACATGGAGTGTACCGTTCTGCACGAGGATCGATGCTACATAGCCACGACCCTTATCGAGCGTTGCCTCGATGACCGAACCGCTGGCAGCCTTGTTAGGATTAGCCTTGAGGTCGAGCATCTCAGCCTCGAGGAGACACTTCTCAAGAAGCTCCTCTACATTGAGGCCATCGCGAGCCGAGATGTCCTGGCTCTGGTACTTGCCACCCCATTCCTCCACGAGGTAGTTCATGGCAGCAAGCTGCTCCTTGACGCGGTTAGGATTAGCTGTTGGCTTATCGATCTTGTTGATAGCGAATACGATAGGTACACCGGCTGCAGCAGCGTGGTTGATAGCCTCCTTGGTCTGAGGCATGATGCCGTCGTCAGCAGCTACGATGATGATGGCAATATCGGTCATCTTAGCACCACGGGCACGCATAGCGGTGAAGGCCTCGTGACCAGGGGTATCAAGGAAGGTGACGTGACGGCCATCCTGCAGCTGTACATTGTATGCACCGATGTGCTGGGTAATACCGCCAGCCTCACCTGCAATCACGTTGGTGTTGCGGATGTAGTCAAGGAGCTTGGTCTTACCGTGGTCGACGTGACCCATGACAGTAATAATAGGAGGACGTGACTCGAGCTGCTCCTCAGAATCTACTTCCTCTTCAAGAGCCTCTTCTACCTCCTCGCTGACATACTGGGTCTCAAAGCCGAACTCAGAAGCTACGAGGTCGATGGTCTCAGCCTCAAGACGCTGGTTGATAGATACCATCATGCCGAGCGACATACAGGTAGAGATGACCTGGATGACTGATACGTTCATCATCGTAGCCAAGTCGTTGGCGGTAACGAACTCGGTCAGCTTTAGGATCTTGCTCTGTGCTGCTTCTGCCTCCTCAGCCTCGGCGGCTGCCTGAGCTGCGGCATTACGCTTGTCCTTACGATACTTGACAGCCTTCTTATCTGGCTTGTTGGTCAGACGAGCAAGAGTGTCCTTAACCTGCTGCTGTACATCAGCCTCGCTGACCTCCTGCTTATAGTTGTTGTGACCCTTCTTCTTGTCCTTGCCGGCCTTCTTGCCACGGCCGTCCTCATTGCTGTTACGACGGCTCTCGCCCTTCTGGTCGCGACCCTTGCCGCGTGAAATTTCCTCGTTGATGTCGACCTTCTGAGCGCCACGATGACGGTTGTTGCCACCACCACGGTTCTCGTCGTTGTTGCGACCCTTCTGCTCGCGCTCCTTCTTCTTCTCCTCCTTCGACTTCTTCTTAGGACGGGTCGACTGATTGAGTGCATTGAGGTCGATGGTGCCGACGACGTTGAGCTGTGGCTGAGCGTCTACCTTCACGCGGTATACCTCACCGTTGCGAGCCTCCTCTGGAAGTGGTTCGTCGTTGATGCGATCCTTGCTGCGCTCACCCCAGATTGACTGGTTAGGCTTCTTAGCCTCTGCTGCTGGAGCCTGTGGCTTCTGCTGCTTGGCAGGAGCGTCCTGATGCTTTGGAGCAGATGCTGGCTGCTGCTTCTGTGCTGGAGCCTTAGCTTCCTGCTTTGCTGGAGCAGCTGGCTTCTTCTTGTTCAATGCATCCAGGTCGATGTGACCCAAGACCTTTGGACCCTGCTGCTGACCAGCGAGGTCATCGCCGGCAGTGCGAGCCTTGTTGGCTGTCTGAGTTACGCCATTGTTGACTGCATTGATCTGCTGAGTCTCCTTCTTGATCTTGTCGCGGGTCTGCATGCGCTCCTGACGTTCGCGCTCGCTGGCCATCTTGACATTCTTATCCTTATTGAACTCGCGGCTCATAAGTTCGTAGAGGTCGTCCGGGACATTGCTCATCGGACCCCAACTCTCAGCGGCTTTGGACTTCTTCTCGAGAAACTCGACCAAAGTCTGGATGCCGACGTTGAAATCTTTTGCTATTTTGCTTAATCTCATTTGCTTCTGTTTTTACTGGTTTGAATTATTGCTCTTCTGATTCTGTCTCCTCTGAAGCATCGTCAAATTCTCTTGAGAGGATCTCACGTACCTCAGCAACAGTCTCCTCCTCGAGGTCAGCCTTGTCAGCGATGAGCTGTGGATCTGCGTCGAGAACTGACTTAGCAGTTGCGAGGCCAATGCCCTTGAGTGCCTGGATAACCCATGGCTCGATAGCGTCGCTGAAGTCATCAAGGAAGATATCATCACCGTCACCCTCACGAAATACGTCGATCTGGTAACCGGTGAGGAGGCAAGCCAGCTTGATGTTGGCACCATTACGCCCAATAGCAAGTGAAACCTCCTCAGGACGCATGAATACCTCTGCAGTCTTCTCCTCCTCGTTGACATGGATCTGCGAGATAGAAGCAGGAGAGAGGGCGCGCTGGATGAAGAGCGAAGGATTAGAGGTATAAGGGATTACGTCGAGGTTCTCACCACGGAGCTCGCGTACAATACCATTGATACGAGCGCCCTTTACACCTACACAAGCACCTACTGGATCAACACGATCATCGAGGCTCTCGACAGCTACCTTGGCACGCTCACCTGGGAGACGGACGATCTTGACGATACGGATGGTTCCCTCTGCAATCTCTGGGATCTCAGCCTCGAGCAAGCGCTGGAGGAAGATAGGAGCGGTACGTGAGAGGATGATCTTTGGGTTGTTGTTAGCATTGTCGACGCGAAGAACGACGGCGCGAACCTGATCGCCCTTGCGGAAGTTGTCAGAAGAAATCTGCTCATTGCGTGGCAGAGAGAGTTCGTTACCCTCCTCATCGACCATCAGCATCTCACGCTTCCAGGTCTGGTAAACCTCAGCGCTGGTGATGCGGCCGATCAGGTCCTTATACTTGTTGTAGAGTACGTCCTTCTGGAGCTCGAGGATCTTCGAAGCCAAAGTCTGACGCAGGTTCAGGATGGCGCGGCGGCCAAACTTCTCGAAGTGTACCTCCTCGGTGAAGTCCTCGCCAACCTCGATATCCTCTACGGTCTTGCGAGCCTCGCTGAGGCTAACCTCGGTGTTCTCGTTCTGCAACTCATCGTCAGCTACGACGGTGCGGTTCTTCCAAATCTCGAAGTCGCCCTTGTCTGGGTTGATGATGATGTCAAAGTTCTCATCGGTGTCAAACATCTTAGCGAGTACTGAGCGGAATGAATCCTCCAATACGCTGATCATTGTAGAACGGTCAATGTTCTTCAACTCCTTGAATTCCTGGAAGGTCTCAACCATGCTGATAACTTCCTCTTTCTGTCTTGCCATAAGTTTATTTAGTTATTATTTTATTTCTTGTCTATTTTAGAATGTAACGACGTACTTGACTTGATTAACGTCCTTGTGCATCAGTTTCTCATGATGCTCCACGTCTTCTTTCTTTTTCTTCTCTTTGCCAGTGACTGGATCGACGACCTTCTCACGGGTAGTCCATGTCAGCTCGAAGCCTTCTTCGTCTGCCTCACCCAAGATGCCCTTGAGCTTACGGCCATCGCGCATCAGCACTTCCATCTCCTCACCTTCGAACTTTGCATACTGGCGAAGTGTCTTCAGTGGGGAAGTCAATCCGGCAGAACCGACCTCGAGTTCGAAGTCCTCAACTTCACGATCCATACGCTCATCGATGTAGCGGCTCAGTTCGGCGCACTCATCAATGTCGATGGTCTCATCGTTATCGAGGGTAATTACAATCTGATTGTCGCGACTCACAGTCACGTCGATCAGGAAACTTTCTGAATCAGTAGCCTGCAGGAACTGGTCTACCAAATCGATAATGGTTTGTTTTTGGATCATATCTTAATCTCTTTCGAAGAATTAAATGATATAAAAAAGAAGGGAGAAGTGATTGTTTTCACTTCCCTCTTCTCATTTCACGCTGCAAATATACATATTATATATATAGCATCCAAATCTTTTTTCAAAAAAATGCTACTTTGCCGTCATTTTCCTCGGTTTGTATAGTCCGAGATTACAATTGGCAACAAAAAAGAGCAGTACCCGAAAGTACTGCTCCTATTATGAATTAAGTATGTCTGAGATTACTTAACGTAAACCTTCTTGCCACCCTTAACCATAAAGCCCTGGGTAGCGCCAGCGTTGCCGAAGAGGTCATAAGCAGCCTCCTCAGAAGCAACGGTTACGTTTGAGATGGCCGAAGAAGCGTCCTTAACTACAGCGCTCTTAATAACGAGATAAGTAGGGGTAGTAGCAACGTCCTTTGATGTGTTCTGGATGGAAACCTCTGTGATCTTACCATCTTCTGGAGCAACAACAACAGAAGCAGTAGTTACACCAGCGTCGAAAGGCATATAAATTGCAGTACCGTCATCTTTTCTTTCTGTAGTCTTAACCTTAAACTGGAGACCTGCAGGAGCTGGCTCACATTCAATAGAGATTGTCTTGCCCTGAAAAAACTTGACTCAAAAAAGATTAATCATGTATAGTTATGAGTCAATCAACCGAAAATCTCGAGTTCTTCGCCAGCGAATAATGCAGGAGCAAGATCCATTTAAGCGCAAGGTTTTGCTATGTTATA
>JAZUDJ010000142.1:0-21977 GCA_045639585.1 Bacteroidales bacterium | reverse complement strand
CTTGCACTCAGGCGCAGCGCTTGCCACTGTGGTTGGAGTATTGGTTGAAGTTCCTGTTATGCTGACATTAGTTAAAATCTCAAATAAGACAAAACATCTATTCAACGATTAAGATCATGACACGCATATTAGTTCTTTGCACCGGCAATCGTTGCCGCAGTCAGATGGCTCAGGGTATTCTGCAGTGCCTTGATCCTCTACTTGAAGTTCATTCTGCAGGCATCAAGCCGGCGGCTGGGGTGGATCCGCTTGGCATAAAGGTGATGGCTGAGATTGGCATCGACATCAGTAAGCATTACCCAAAGCACATCGACCAATACCTCGGTAAGGCGTGGGATTATGTCATCACCGTCTGCGGTGGAGCCAACGAATCTTGTCCGGTATTCAGCGGCAAGGTGGGCAAGCGTTTGCACATCGGCTTTGACGATCCGGATGCCTTCAAGGGAACGGAAGAGGAGATACTGCCGGAGTTCCGCAGAGTGAGGGATGAGATCAAGCGGAAGATGCAGGAGTTTTATCTGACAGAAATCAAAGGCCGTCAGTTGCCTAAATGCTGCTGCTGTGAAGATTAATAACTGAGAAAAAGACAATTATGATACAACAATTTGCTGATTGGCTCATCTGTGACCTCTTTGGCATAGATGCTACTACACATCTGGGAGAAGCGCTCAACTTCTTCGTCTATGACTCGCTGAAGATCATTCTTCTGCTCTTCCTCATCAGTACGGTGATGGGAGTGGTCAATGCATACTTCCCTGTAGAACGACTGCGCAACTTCCTCAACTCGCGTAAGCTCTACGGCATGCAATACCTGCTGGCTTCGCTCTTCGGAGCCATCACTCCCTTCTGCTCCTGCTCTTCGATTCCGCTGTTCATCGGCTTTGTCAAAGGCGGTATTCCATTGGGTGTAACCTTTTCATTCCTCATCACATCGCCACTTGTCAATGAGGTGGCAGTGGCAATGTTTGCTGGAACTTTCGGCTGGAAGGTGACTGCTATCTATGTCATAAGCGGCATCCTGTTAGGAACGATTGGTGGTTTCATACTTGGCAAGATGAAGCTGGAGAAATATCTGAGTCCTTGGGTATTGCAGATACAAAAGATGGCAATCGCTGGGCAAGAAGAGATCGCAGAAGAACGACTCACTTTCATCCAGCGAATGCCACAGATTATTAAGGAGGCTTTAGGTATCATCAAAGGCGTCATCCTCTACGTCCTCATCGGTATCGCCATCGGAGCCACCATGCATGGCTATGTGCCAGAGGGATTCTTTGAGGAATACCTTAGCGGCGAACACTGGTATGCCGTACCGTTTGCCGTCATCCTTGCCGTCCCGATGTACGCCAATGCAGCAGGTATCGTACCTGTTGTGGAAGTCTTCGTAGCCAAAGGCGTAAGCCTTGGTACAGCGCTCGCCTTCATGATGTCGGTAGTAGGTCCCTCACTCCCTGAAGCCACCATGCTCAAGAAAGTCATGAACATGCGCCTCATCGGCATCTTTTTCGGGACAGTAGCAATGGCCATCATCCTACTCGGATGGTTGTTCAATGCCGTATTGTAAGGCGACCAAAATCTGATCCCTTCTCTGGCAAGCGGCCTTCGGGTCGCTTTCTTCAACCCTACTGCCCAGGAAACCGCTACTGCCAGTAATCAGAATCTTCTTCATATTTCAGAATAAATAAGTTCTCCGTCAACACGCTCAGACTTCATGATAAAAATCTGTGTTACACGCATCGAGGCTTCGGGTATCTCAATGTCCGTCATAATAGTCGAAGGATGCTGCACCAAGGAAATGTGAGGGAAGAAGAGATCATCCTTGTATGAAACCCCATTCGCAGCCAAATGCTCCCGAAGTTGTTTGGTAAGCTCAATAACAGGAGTAGTGTCTTTTACTCCACACCAGATAACTCCAGCTTTGGTCGGGAATGATCCGAGTTTGTCCAGTGTAAGATCAAATGGCACAAACTGTACCTCACCCACAGCCTTACGGATTGCTGTCAGATCATAGCTTTCGCCAATGAAGGCAAGAGTCATGTGCAGATTGCCATACGGACAGTAGTTGCCCTGGACACCTCTTGCCCTGAGTGCATCCTGCAAGGAAACAAGCCCTTGCTTGAACCCTTCATCGAACCTTATTGCTATGAAAATACGAGCCATCCCTGCTTCTACTTCAGGACATTTTATATCACAATTATGTAGATAGCACAAAGTGCCAAAAGAATTGCCATTACAATATCGACCTGCTTCTGGTATTTGGCAAAGAAACGTCTCAGATAGGCTCCAGCATAGAGCCAGACGAGATTTGCACCAGGACCTGCAATGAGCAGCAGAGCCGCAACGACAAAGAGGTCTGCTATCCGGTCACTATATGGTAAAACATATACCGAGAAAGCTGTCAGTTCGAACAACAGCATCTTGGCATTGGTCAACTGCACGATCATGCCCGAAGTGAATGTGCATTCCTTTGCTTCGGTATTGTTCTGCCCTGAAAACCGCCACATCTTCCATGCCAGCCAGAGGATGTAAGCTGCTCCGATGTACTTCAGATAGATGACATAATCGCCCATGACTTCACCAAGCAGATGAGTCAGTACAACCATGATGACAGCACCTATGCTGAATCCGGTGAGCAACCCTCGCCACATCTTCAGCGCCTTCCTGCGTCCGAATTTCAGACAGCAAGCCAGCGAGTAAAGATTGGCAGGGCCAGGACTGTAACCCACCGCAAAGAGGGCAAACAACAGGGAGGGGAGTAGTGTAATGGGCATAATGTCAATTATTATCGAATGCTTCTTCCAGAGAAACTTCCAGCGCTATCTTCAGCAACTCCAGAAGAAAATCGGGTACAAAGATAGGCAATTTCGTCGATATCTCCAAATCTTCTTACCCAAAATCAACATCAATTGTCATTATTGAGCGATAGGAGAGACAATAGAGTGTACAACTATAATAAAATAGTCTATAACATATAAAGATAATATAGTAATAAAACGTAGTTTTAAAAGCGTTTTAGGGTGGGGGCGTTAACCCCCATCCGACTCATTCACTTCGTTCTGAGTTTCTTAGAGAATTTAATAGTTCCCTTCGTGATTCCTTCGCCTTCGCCACTTGTCTCAGTACACTCCCTTTCTCTATCGCTTTTACAAAGTCTTCGTCCGTCTTGAAACGATAGGAGATATATGTCCTTCGACCTAATCCTTGCGCCTTGACTTTGTTGGCAGTTTCAACCTCCGCAAGAAGTCTTTCATAATGTCTCCGGGTTGTCCAATAGTCATAGAGCTCTTTAGTCTCCTCGTCTTTTAGAATTTCTTGCAATGAATCATTGTCTTTAGCACCGAACATTCTACTTTTGATGGCTACAGAGGTTGTAATGGCCATCTGCTTTGTCCCGATGATAGAGAGCATGCCCAGATACATTGCCCAACGTGCACGTAGTTCTGTACTGGAGTTATATGTTGCACTAATCATATTTCTCAGTACTTCTCTGTCAAGAGCAATCAGCGGATCCGTCTTTAGCTCAGGCCTTTCGTTCATGAATTGTTGTCCCATTTCGAAAGATCCCATTGTCAAAAAATCTATTTCGTATTCCAGTAGATGAATCATCATCCTTACACGATACCATGCGAGTAAATCATCGAAAAACTTCGGATTCTTCTGTCCATATATCTTCAGGAATTCTATTTCTTTGTCGATATTTACATTTATCTGATGTGTTTCTTTGTCTACAATAGAAGTCTTGTTAAGTTCCTTTTGTTCCGGAAAGTTCCTTTTCATTTTCTCATACCATTCATACATGATGATACCCAGTGAAAGAGTGTCTCTGTATTTGATTGCGATGAATGTGACAATTGCTTCTTCTGAATCTACCTCAAGCTTTTGAGAAGAGACGTAGATGCCAGTCATAGCTATACGATAAATCAGCGTAGGATCTTTTATCAACCCTCTGATCATCGAAAGCGGAATCAGTACGAAATGCCCGTTGCGGGTTTTGTTTTCTGTAGCCATAATCAGTATCTGTATCTTCTACGACTTGCTTTAAGCATCTCATCATAACGCTCAGGGCCAGCATGGCTCTTACGTCCGGTAGCGGTAGTTCCCAGTTTACGCTGGAAGA
Organism: Bacteroidales bacterium; assembly: GCA_045639585.1. Taxonomy (GTDB): domain Bacteria; phylum Bacteroidota; class Bacteroidia; order Bacteroidales; family UBA3663; genus Liminaster. The sequence continues at coordinate 17,863 of JAZUDJ010000142.1, read as the reverse complement.
AGCGCCAGAGCGAGTTGTCACTAGCATAGCCGCAAGCTTGTGCCACAGCGTCGAGCGAATCATCAGGATGCGCCTCGCGATACTGCTGAATCTGATGGATTCGGAACTGCTGGATGACGTCGATCAGTCGCATTCCCAGATCGAGCTGAATGGCGCATGCCAACTTACGCTCGTCTACAGCGAGATATTCTGCTATCCCCTGGCTCTCAATTATTTTCGTCACGTGAAGCGCTTCAGCCACAGCATTGACAATCGGCGAAACTGTGTAGGTCTCAACCTGGCCAGGAACATACTCTATGACCTGCTGGAAAGTAGCTACAGGAAGGTAGGGATGGTTCAATTTTTCCATAAATTTGACATTGGGTTTTAAATGTTGATATATTGATTGATTAATATTGACGTTCTGTTCACGATGTCGGTATTTTGCTTACGTGATATTGACGTTCTGTACGTAACGTCAGTATCCTGCATTGCGGATTCCAACGTTCTGTACACAACGTCAATATCCTGCATCACAGATTTCAACGTTCTGTACGCAGCGTCAATATCCTGCATTGCGGATTTCAACGTTCTGTACACGTTGTTGAAATTGCACACTTATCCTCAAATGGCCAGTGCTGCAAAGTAAACTAAAATAAAGTGAAGATCGTGTGTTTTTCTATGGATCTCCTAAAATAAAGATACTGCTATAAATATAATGCTTGAAGCGTAGAATAACGGTGCAAAGATACGACTATTATCTGACTCTACAAAATATTCTCTCCAAAAACGAGCGTTTTGGGAGAGAATTATAGTTTGTTAACTAAAATGAGTCCTTCTAGCTGAGTTTGTTTTCTTTAAGTGTGACGCAGAGGCCATACATATACATCGCCTTGGCGCACTCGATGACCTTGTTTCTGCTATCCTGCTGTTTGTCGCATTCCAGAAGCAGGAGATAGGCCGCTCGCTGTACATGCTGGTGGAGTGCTTCTACGTCTTCGTCACCGTATTTGTTTCCAGCCATGGCTGCCACCTCGCGATAGAAGTATTCTGGTCCGCTTTTTTTGAGCAATTTCTGGAATACTCCCTGGGCAATGAGATTGGAGCGCTTTACTTTGGCAAGGATCGCCGATCCCATGGAGAGATAGAAAATGTTGACCACAGTAAGCAGGTTGAGACGCTTCTCGTCAGGTGTCTGGTTCTGCTTTCCATAGCACTTGAGAATCTCTTCGTGTAATTTAATAACCTGATTGCGTACAGAAGACATCAGGGCATTCCCCTTGTGTTTCTCCACATCAGCATTAAGGTCGAACCCGGCTTCACGTCCATATTGCTGTAGAGCAATAAGGATGTTCTCGCTCGTCAGTTCTGTGGGAACCACGAATTGTCCGGCTGCCTGAGCAGCTGTTTTCTTTCCGTTGGCTCTGAGGATCTCATCATCAGAGACCAGCCAGCTCTTAATCTTATTGATAATATTCATGATCAATCACATCTTTTCGAAAATGGTGTTGTCATTATCTGATGCAGAATCTACTTACCAATGCAAAACCGGCTAAATATCTGATTTAATGTTGATTGGCTTGTTATTGTTAGACCCTTGCCCAGAATCTCGTTGAGGGATGCGATGACGGCGCGGAGGTCTTCTGCGATTAGATCACCGCTGAGGTTGGCGTTGAGGCCGGCGATGACTTGGAGGAGGGATTGATGGGCGGAGGTGAGCGCCTGATAATGGCGCTGGTTGGTCAGGATGACGTCGCCGGAGGTGGTGGGGGTGGCGAGGTCGATGAGTTGCTGTTCGAGGGCTTTGAGGCCGAGGCCGGTGAGGGCTTGGAACTGGTCGGTCTTGTTCTCGATGCGGAGGACGTGCTGATCGGGACGTGCCTCGATGTCGATGTATGGGACGCCGGGTTCGGTTAATAATATAATAATGTTTGCGCGCGAGGCGGCTTGGCGTGAACGGTCGATGCCGAGCTGCTCGATGCGGTCGTCGGTGGTGCGGATGCCGGCGGTGTCGATGAAGCGGAAGAGGTAGCCGCCGAGGGTGATGGTGTCTTCGATGAGGTCACGGGTGGTGCCTTGGATGTCGGAGACGATGGCGCGATCTTCTTTCAGGAGGGCGTTGAGGAGAGTGGATTTGCCGACGTTCGGTGCGCCGATGATGGCTACGGGGATGCCGTTCTTGATGGCTTGACCTGACTGGAAGGTATCGGCAAGGCGGGTGACTTCGGTGTCAATCTCGCTGGCGAGGTTGATAAGGCGGGTGCGGTCGGCAAACTCGACGTCTTCTTCGCTGAAGTCGAGTTCGAGTTCGAGGAGCGAGGTGAGTTCGAGGAGCTGGTCGTGGAGGGAGGTGAGCTTCTGGCTGATGCTGCCTTTCATCTGCTGCATGGCAAGGCGATGGGAGGCGGCGGATTGGGCGGAGATGAGGTCGGCGACGGCTTCGGCTTGGGAGAGGTCGAAGCGGCCGTGGGTGAAGGCGCGGCGGGTGAATTCGCCTGGCTGCGCCAGTCTTAGTGAGGAGTGAGGAGTGAGGAGTGAGGAGTTGTTTGTCGCGCCGGTGCTTTGCTGCTGCGAAGAGTTGCAGAGAAGCTCTAGGATTCTTTGCTGGATGTAGATTGAGCCGTGGCAGGAGATCTCTACTACGTCTTCGCCGGTGAAACTGTGGGGGGCGCGGTAGAGGGAGATGACTACTTCGTCGAGGACTTCTTCCTTGACGCTGTTATCTGCTGCTGTGGTTTCCTGATTCTCTTTGGGGAGGATGATCTGGCCGAAGGTGAGGGTGTGGGTCTTGCGGGCTTCGAGGGTGTGGCTTGCCTTGAAGGGACGGAAGATCTTGCTGCATGCGGCAATGGCATCAGGGCCGCTGATGCGAATGACGGCGATGCCGCCGATGCCGGAGGGGGTGGAGATGGCGCAGATGGTGTCCATTATTTCACATCCGTAAAATCAATATATTCTCCGTCTGACGACTCGTATCGCTTCGTCTTCTGTTCGGTAGGATGATATTCTATCTCATCGTCCTGATCGATATTGTCGAAATTGGAATCGCCGGTCCATGGGTTGACCACTTCTTTCTTTTCGGTGCGGAAGAAGTTGAGGAAGGATTCGTAGAGCCACACGGCGGTTGCTCCGATGCGTTCAAGGAGGCGGAAACCTATGTTGACGATCGAAGAAAGGACAATGAACCCGATGAGGAGTAATAGTAAAGGTAGGCAACCGAAATAGATCATTACGACTTTTTGATTGTAATGCTAAGCAGTATATAAAGGAGAATAATGAGTGCTGGGGATGCGGCAAAATATTCCAATCCGAGGATACTGCTGACGATGAGAATGACGGCGGTGAGGCCGAGGAAGATGTAACGCGCCTTGTTCTCGGCAAAGCCGTTGTGGCCTTTCTTGAGCTTGAGGCTGAACATCGGGATCTCCGAGATCAGGAGGAAGCTCATGCAGAGGATGACGGCCAACCAGAGGATGCCGAACACCTCAGGACTGAGCGAGGTGAGCCAAGCGTGCACGCCATCGAGACGGCAGACGAAGGTGAGGCCGATCCAGAACAGCGCGTTGGATGGGGTAGGTAGGCCGATGAACGAGAGTGTCTGACGCACGTCGCAGTTGAACTTGGCAAGGCGCAAGGCCGAGAAGGCTGCCATCAGCATGGCCAGCGCAAAGTCGATGGCGTTAGGTTCACCTGGGCCATAGACGTTACGTGCGATCTGATAAGCGAGGATGGCTGGTGCAATGCCGAAGGAAACGGCATCGGCCAGCGAGTCGATCTCCTTGCCGATAGGGCCGCTGATGCCGAGGGCGCGGGCGGTCATACCGTCGAAGAAATCGAATACAGCACCTGCGATGATGAATAATGCAGCATAACCTACCTCGCCCTGTAGGCCGAAGAAGATGGCCATACATCCGCAAAGCAGGTTACAGCAGGTGATGATATTTGGAAGATTGATCAATTTCATTGAATTACGGTCGTAATTCTGATTACGAATTACAAATTACAAATTACTTCAATTTGGCAATCGTGGTGATGTTACCCTTTACGGCCTGCTTCATCTTGACGCAGATCTCTGCATCGAGAGGGAGGAACACGTCGATGCGTGAACCGAACTTGATGAAGCCGAGCTCACCATTGATCTCGCTCTTGTCGCCTGCCTTGACGTAAGTGACGATGCGGCGAGCCACAGCACCAGCTACCTGACGCATCAGGATGATAGGTCCGGCATCGCTCTTGATGACGATGGTAGAGCGCTCGTTCTCGGTGCTCGACTTAGGGAGGTTGGCCTTCTTGAAGCGGCCGTCCTCGTGCTCACTCTTCATCACGATACCATTGAGCGGACACCACTGGGCGTGCACGTTGGTAAGGCTCATGAATATGCTAATCTGAATTCGCTTGTCTTTGAAGTAATCTGGCTCGAATACCTCTTCGATGGTTACGATGGTGCCATCGCTTGGGGCAATGACATCGTGCAGCTCGTCACCCTTGAAGGTGCGCTCTGGATAACGGAAGAAATTGACCACAATGCCGAACATGATGGTCAATGGAACGAGTATGGTAACCCAGAGCCACAGAGGCGACTGGTAGACGTATAAGGTTACTGCAACGAGAAGAACGAATGCCAGGAACGTAGCGATCGTCGTGGCGCCTTCTTTATGCATTTTCTTATTCTTCATATATTAAATTAAGCGAATTCGATTAAAAATAGTGGTGCAAAAGTACAAAAATTTGCCGAAACTACCAAATTTTTTCGGAAAAATGTGTATATTTGCGCCGTGTTTGGGCTATTCGACCCTCACTTCAATAACGAAATCGACCGTAAAATACAATATGAGAAGAAAAAATAATAGCTCACGCCGAGCTCCCCGTCCTGACTATATCGAGAGTTACATCATCGATGAGCCGTGCCAGTTGCTGCCTTTCATGCTGCAGGCGCTGGCTCCTCGCAGCCGCACCGAGATCAAGTCTTATCTGGTGCACAGTCAGGTGCAGCACAACGGGCAGACGACGACTCAGTTCGATGAGCAGCTGCAGCACGGAGACGAGGTGGTGATCAACTTCACCCGCCCGTTTGTCTCATTGACCAACCGTATGGTGAAGCTCATCTACGAGGATCCTGACCTGATCGTGATCGAGAAGCAGTCGGGCCTCCTGACCGTTCCGACGGGTCCTGCACGACGTGAGAAGACGGCGCAAAAGATCGTCGATGAATACGTCTATGCGCAGGACGGTCGCAGCCATGCTTACGTGTGCCATCGTCTGGATCAGTTCACCAGCGGCATCCTGATCTTTGCCAAGAACAGTCAGGTGCAGCAGCTGATGCGCGACTCATGGTCGACCTACGTGGTGGAGCGTCGCTATCTGGCCATCTGCGAGGGTGTGCCGGCCCAGGAGGAAGGCGAGGTGCGCAGCTATCTGGCAGAAAATTCGGCCATGAAGGTGTATAGTACCGACGACCCGACCAAGGGCAAGCTCTCGGTGACGCGCTACAAGGTGCTCAAGACGGTGGGCGACTACAGTCAGGTGGACATTCAGATCCTCACCGGACGTAAGAACCAGATCCGTGTGCACATGAGCGACCTGGGTTGCCCGATTGCGGGTGATAAGAAGTACGGTGCGCAGAGCAATCCTTGCGGCCGACTGATGCTGCACAATTATGTGCTGCAGTTCATCCATCCTGTGACGCGTGAGAACCTGCGATTCGAGTTGCCAATCCCTAAGATGTTTCAAGTATAAATGAAAACCCCTTCACTCGGAATATCCCTCATTCCCGTCATCCTGCTGATCGGCCTCCTGAGCCTCAGCGTGACCATCTATGGCGACGAGATGCTCTCGGGCCCTTCGCAGCTCATCCTCGCCATCTCTACGGCTGTGGCAGTCGGCATTGCCATGTTCTGCTACGGTCAGAAATGGGAAGATCTGGAGCAGGCGATGGTCACGAGCATCGGACGAACGATGCCAGCCAACCTCATCCTGCTCATGGTGGGTGGCTTGTGCGGCACGTGGATGCACGCCGGCATCATCCCTACGATGATCTATTTTGGCCTTGACGTCATCTCGGCGCGCTGGCTGCTGATTACGGCTTGCGTGCTTTGTGCAATGGTCAGCCTCTGTATCGGTTCGTCATGGACGACCATCGCCACCATCGGTATTGGCTTGATGGGAGTGGGCCGGACCCTCGGTATTGACGACTGGTGGGTGGCCGGTGCCATCATCAGCGGAGCGTACTTCGGCGATAAGATGTCGCCACTCAGCGAGACGACCAATCTGGCTTCATCGACCGCTGGTGTACCCCTCTTTACGCATATACGTAACATGCTGTATACCACCGTGCCGAGTGTAATTATCACGCTGCTTATCTATCTGGTGGTGGGTATCATGGGCGATGCAACAGACGGTGCTGCCGACGCAACTTCGGCCGCTGCTGAGGTGCAGCAGCACTTAAGTGATAATTTCCTGATCTCGCCTTGGCTGCTGTTGCTTCCGTTGGGCGTCTTCTTCCTGATCTATAAGGGAATGTCGGCTACGATGGTGCTCTTCATCGGCATGATGCTGGGTGCGGTCATCGTGGGTTGCCGACAGGGCTTTGAGTTCGCGATGAGCAGCGCCTTTGGCCCTATCAACTCAGAGACGGGTTCGGAGGTCATCGACTCGCTTACCGGCACCCGTGGTATGGCGGGTATGCTCAATACCATCTGGCTCATCCTCATGTCGATGTGCTTCGGTGGCGTGATGGAGCACTCGGGTATGCTGTCGTGCATCACACAGCAGTTGCTCAAGATCATGGTGGGTCGCGTCAGCACGGTGCTTACCACTTGCCTGAGCTGCCTCTTTATCAACGTCAGCACGGGCGATCAGAGCCTTGCCATCATCCTGCCAAGTAAGATGTACGGTGAGGCGTATAAGCGTCTCAACCTGCCATCGAAGCTGCTGAGCCGCACGCTAGAGGATAGCGGTACGGTGACATCGGTGCTCATCCCGTGGAACTCGTGCGGTATGACACAGTCGACGGTGCTGGGTGTAGCGACATTGGCATACGCGCCATTCGCCTTCTTCTGCTGGATTAGTCCTCTGATGACCATCCTGGTAGCAGCAATCACCGGAAGAAAGGCAAACGCGACAACATAACAAACGTCCCTTAGCATCCCTTAGTTACCCTTAATATCCCTTAGCATCCCTTACGAATATGAAACAACTGTTTCGTGATTATTGGCCCTACCTGCTGGCCCTTTTGCCGGCTTTGCTCCTGCGAGACTTCTCGCCGGCCACTGAGTTGCGTTACGTCAGTTGTGCGACGGAAACCCTGCAGGAAGGCAACTTCTTCTGTCTGACCTATCAGGGTGACCTCTTCTATGAGGTGATGCCATTCTATATCTGGATCCTTGCGGCATTGAAGTGGATCTTCGGTCATCATTTTATGATCACCATCGGCCTCTTCTCCTTCCTGCCGGCTATTGGCATCCTGTGGGTGATGAACCGATGGGTGGAGCGCTTTGACACCAAGAGCCTCCGTCTGTGCGATGGTAGTCAGAGCCGTACGCTGGCGTCGTTCATGCTCTTTACGTGCGGCATGCAGTGTGCGATGGCGTTCTTTGTGAGCCCGAGCATGCTGTTCTCCTTCTTTATCGTCTGCGCGCTCTATACTTTCTGGCGACTGATCAGCGAGCTCGGAGCGTATGGCAATCCGTCGCCCGATCGTAAGATACGATGGAAGTTGCAGTGGCAGTTCGGCTTCTATGTATTTATGGCCATCTTTACCAAGGGATTGATGGGCTTCACGATTCCGTTCTTCAGCACGACGCTCTTCCTGCTACTGAGCGGCAAGCGTCGCTATTGGGGGCGTGTGTGGAACTGGCGAGCTTTCCTTCTGCTCTTTGTCCTCTGCGCGGGTTGGATCTACGGAACTTACCTCGAAGGCGGTATTCTGGCCGTCGATCAGCTCTTCCTGCAGCGACCTTTGTATGAAGGCTTCTTTACCGACTATCATGACCAGCCTTGGTACTACTATCTGGTGTCGCTCTGGCTCGATACGATTCCTTGGGGACCTGTCTGCTTCATCGTCCTCATCGCGTCGCTCATCAAGCGTCTGCGTGGGGGAGAGTTCTCATGGAAGAAGCCGTTTGAGTCATCGCTCCAGAACTTCTTTGTCTGCACCTTCCTGGTGGCATTGGTCTTCTATTCGATGATCCGTTATAAGCTCGATGTCAATATGTTACCGGCTTATCCATTCCTCGTCTATGCGGGAGTGATGCAGCTCGGTCAATGGCGTTGGCCACTGCGCTGGAACTGGCCGATCATCTGGGGATGCCGCATCGTATTGCTCGTGATTTTCATTGCCGGATGCTTCACGCCTTGGCTCAATATCAATACGGGTTGCTATGGTCGCGTGTGCTATCATGCCAACCGCTTCGAGCGTGAATTGAATACGCAGGATGTGTATGTCTATAAGCTGCGAAGAGCGTCGGGTATGGATACTTATCTCTATCATGACCCAATCGACGCAACGCCTGAGGACGTCGCTGCCGGCCGCCTACAGAACACCCTGCTCATCATGAAGGAGTACCGACTGGAGCATTTCTATAAGCAGCTCGATAAGTTGGGGGTTCCTAAGAATAAGCAGGGTAAGGTGATCGATGAGCTGGGGGCGTATGTAATTTTACACTACGAGTAACTTTATTTCGGTCTTCTGAATCGCTTGGTTACCGCAGCATACTCGCAGCGCTGACAGAGCGGTTCTTTCGTTTGGTGGCGGGAGAAGCCTTCGTATAAGGTTTTTGCCCTCGGGGAGTTGAGAATCTCTTCGAGGGTATTTTCGTATAGGTTGCCGAGGTGGATGGTGCCTTCGTGATCGAGGCAGCAGGGGACAACGGTGCCATCGACGAGGATGCCGACTTGATTGCGGAGAGCGTAGCAGAAGACTTCGTCAACGTCGTAGGCTTCACGCTCTTCTTCGGGCCACTCGAACATCTGGTCGTACTCTACATAGACCTTTTCCGAGAGCTTCCAGCCATCGTAGCGCTGTGTCCACGATTCTTTGGCAATGTGTTGAGAGATAAGGTCTAATACCTCCTCGTTCTTACTGTCGAAGCCGCCTTGATTCCAGAGGCGTAATACGACGATGGTACCACTTTGTGCAGCGGAGACAGAGAACTCCATTACCTCTTTGATGTAATCGGACATGGAGACGCTTGTCGGCAAGTCATTGCCCTCTTTGGAGTGGAGCGAGATCTGTATTTTGTGAGGCAGGCAGGTGAGGCCCTTCGCCAGCAGCGTGCCATTGGTCGTAAGCACAGGGATGAAGCCTTTCTCGCGAGCAATATTTATAAAGGTGGAGAGATGCTCATGCAGCATCGGTTCGCCCATCAGGTGAAAGTACAAAAACTTGATCTGCCCCCTCAGCCGGTCGGTCAGAAGGTTGAACTCGTCGAGCGTCATCTTACGCTTCGGACGGGCGTTCTTCGGACAGAAGACACAGCTGAGGTTGCAGATATTGGTTATTTCTAGATAGGCGCGATCGATCATTTCAAGAAACTCTGTGCCGCCAGCACGAGGAACATATAGTGTGACGAACCGCCGCCCAGCACATACTCCGTCTGCTGCCACAAGAATGGCCAAGTGAGGAGCTCTGGGAAGTCAGGACGGATGAGTGCAGTACCCGAGATCACACCACCAGGGATGTACGACCAGTCGGCACGGTTGAGGCCGTAACCTACAGTTGCTGACTGAGCGCCTACACCCGAAGCAAACGATGCCTGATTGATGCCAGGGTGGCAGCCGAGGATGAAGTTGAGCGCATTGTAGATAGGATCCTTCGAGAAGAGCTCTGGATAAGCTGCAGCGAGGAAGTAGTTCTCATAGCCGAAGCGCTGAATGTCCCAACCTGCACCCCAAATGTGTGGACGATAAGGAACGCCGTAAGGTGTCTCAGCCACATCCTGTGCCAGTCGCTGGCTGTAATCTACGAGCGCCTGACGGTACTTCTTGAGCCAAGCCTTGACCTTCTTGTCCTTCGAGTTACGGAGCTGAGGCTCAACGCGCGAGAGAACAGAGAGGTTGGTAGCAGAGAAAGCGCTCTGGCTGAAGATCGACTTTTCAGCGCCACTCATCGACTTAGCATCTGCGAGGATGTAGTCGAGATACTCCTTCTCGCCCGTGGTGAGGTAGAGCTCTGCAGCGGCCTGCAATTTATTCTGTGCGGTGCGACCATCGACCTGAGTGTCAGCATAAACCTTCTTGGCAATCTCCAGACAGTCGTCGCTCAAAGAAGGATTGAAGTCCTTCAGCACACGAGCGGTAGCAGCAAGGTTCGCAGCGGTGGTGAGCTCACGGCCAGGGTTGTTCTCGGTGTAGATCCAGCGGTCATCGCTGTTACCCTTCTCGCCATCGGTCATGGCCGAAGCATCGCCAAGGAGCACGTACTGACGGAGCGTATTGCAGATGATACCACGGTAGAGGCGACCCAAAGCCTTGTAGCCAGCCACGACGCTGAGTGCACCATGCTCAATCTGCTGGAGCACGTCGTTCTTGCCGTCTGGCTGATGGATCTCGGTGAGGTGCTTCTCCTGATCGATAGACGTTGCGTCGATCTCTGGCTTGAAGGCTTCGTAAGCCAACGAGAGAATGTAGCACTCGCCTGCCTGTGACTCCACGCGGAGGTCGAAGTCACCAGCATCGTGCCAGCCACCTACGTTCACACCATCGACCTTCTGACCTGGCTTGAGGTGCAAAGGAATCATCTTGGCGTCCTGATCATAGCCATCGAAGAGGTTGCCTGGCTGAGCCATCAGCGCGTCGTCCATGTGGCAGTAGTCGTGCCATACGCGATACTTCTCGTTGACGCGCATGTGGCACATCTGTACAGGCAGGAAATATTCGATGACAGGCTGCCAGACACCACGATCATAAACAGTTTCGTCGATGCGGAAGATAGGAGAGTTGTAGCCAGCATAGCGTACCTGATAGAGGCCCGAAGCGGTGACGTCAGAGAAATCGGCCTTGAAGTAATCGTAGCGGAGGAAATGACCCCATGACTCGGCGTTCATCTCCTTTACGACGGTCTCCTTGTCTGCATCGAAGCGGACGAGCTGCGCGCTGCTGGCCTTAGGAGAGTTGGTCATCGTCTCGATGATAGCCACCTTTGGCTGCGTAGGATGATAGCCGATCTGTGAGGTCTGGATCACTGGAGCGAACTTCCAGTCGCTGACCACGGTAGGAGTGACTACCCAGTGTACGGCACCCTTCGTGGCACCCGCCTTGATCTCCTGACGGAGCACGAACCAGCCGTTGTTGTGGTTCATACGGCCATCGTAGAGTTTGAGATCGCCGGTCAATGACTCGATGGTCACGCGGCTCAAAGGATCGTCCGGACGGCTGGTGAACTTCTTACCGACGGCGTATGGCAGCGACACGAGATCATCGGCCACAATAGGGCTGTAGCCACCGTTCTCGGCCTGACCGACGAACTGCTCGCGGATGAACATCGACTTGCCTTCCTGATGATAGTTGCCCGTGTGAGGGAGGTTCGGCTGCTGAGCCAGCACCGGAGAGTTTGGCTGCTGAGGATAGATGCCCGAGGTCTCGTCCATGATCCAAGGTTTGCCGAAGAGGTCGCCAGGGAAGAACTCCAGGTTGAAGCCAGCCTTGCCGACGAGCGCGTCTGGGATAGGAGTGTCGAGATCGACGAGCACATCGATCTTATCGCCCTTCGACTCAACGCGTACCTTATAAGTGAGTTGCAACTCCGGATAGATCATTGGGTTGAAGCCGGTCATGTGGCGCGATGAATCAGGATAGCAGAGCGTGGCGGTGATAGCATTGCCCTCGATCTTACGGTCGAGCTGCTTTGGCACCGGCTGCCACTGGCCAGGGGTAGGCTCCAGACGGATGTCACCGTTGGTAGCCACACGATGACCGTTCATGATGATACACAGGCCTCCCTGATGACCCTCTGGATAGAAGTCATCGAAAGCCATCACGTCAACTCCCTGATTGCGGAAGTACCCAGTAGGGGTCAGCTCAAAGCTCTGTGCTCCGGCCGACATTGCGGTTCCTAAAGCGAGGAGCAAAGCCAATTGGGATTTTTTCATAGTTGTTATGTGTTTTATTAGTTGGTATATTATACGGGTGCAAAGATACGCAATAATTTTTAATTGTCAAAATTAAATGAAGAAATAATTATCTCAGTTACTCAGTTACACAGTTAATAAAACAAGGTACCCTATATTACCTTATCTTATTATATATTATATATTATTATTTATATATATTTATATATCAATAAGTTAGGTTGGAAAATTAAAGAGCTTGTGAAGCGATGATAGAAATATCCCCCCCTTTGTTTTTTTTAACTGAGTAACTGAGTAACTGAGATTGATACCCTTCAATCAAACCCTCAAAGGCTATTAATATGGTTAGAATCAATCATTTACGAATTTGACTAACGACTACATCCCCTTACAGATTCTTCATCTGCTATACAGTTACACCCCCATTCTGGAGCATTTTGCCCCCTTGAAAGTACCCGAAACCCTCCATTTCTCCGTGCTCGTAACACACATTATTTCCTCTAAGGCAAAACCACAAAACGGGATTTTAGGGCGTGAAGCGTTCCTCGGAAACGTGTGGAACTGATTTTTCAACGTGTAGTGTTCGCCAGAAACGCGTTGAACTGATTTTTCAATCAAAATAGGTTCACCCGAATCCAAGTGAACCTATCCTGCATGAACGAAACCATAACCAGGTTCACGTCTATGGTTTCGTTCATCGTGGCATCTCCTACACCGTACGGTGGGGAGGATGCCGAGACGAAGGAACGGACGCCTTGCATGCAGGACGTCCGTTCTTGCTTGAAGGCATCCTTCACTCGGTACGCGTTGAAGGATGCTTATCATAATAATCGGGATTGATGATCCTGAGGTACTCGTCGTAAGAGATATAATGGCCTCCCATCGTCTTGAGATGTTCCGTCTCGAACTGGCAGTCAATGAGTTTGATGCCCGTCTGAGGGAGGAACTTGGCCAGTGTGATCAGCGCTATCTTCGAGGCACTTGGCTTGAGCGAGAACATGCTTTCGCCAAAGAATCCGCGACCCACGGTGACGCCGTACAGGCCTCCGATAAGCTCTTCGCCCTCCCAGACTTCTACGCTCGACGCGTAGCCGCGGCGCTTGAGCTCGATGTAAGCCGCCTTCATCTCAGGGCCGAGCCACGCGCCTTCCTTCTCTTCGCGCAATGTGCCACAGAGGTCGATGACGCGCTCGAAGGCGGCATTGACGGTGACTTGGATCTCGTCGCGCTGCATGCGGTGCAAAAGGGGGCGCATGGAGTGGGAGATATGGATATCCTCTGGCGTGATCACGAAGCGCTTCATCGGGCACCACCACTGGATGTAGGGCTTTCCGGTGGCAGGGTCAACGAGCTCAGGGCAAGTGTCCTCGGCGCGGAAAGCGTACCAAGGGAAGATGCCGTGCGAATAGGCCAAGAGGAGGCGCTCAGGCGAGAGGTCACCGCCTACGGCAAAGAGACCATCTTCTTCTCCTTTTCGAGGATCAGGGAAACCGATTTCTTCTTTATCTAATAAAAAGACCATTTTCTTTGAGTTCAATATTTGCTACGCCACCTTTCTTGAGCTTGCCAAACAGGATCTCGCGCATCAGGAGAGGAGAGAGCTGCGAGTTGATCTGGCGATCCATCTCTCGCGCACCATTCTTGGCCGAGAAGCCTTGCTTGAGCAGGAAGGCGTGAGCTTCGGCAGAAAGGTTAAGTGTGACTTTACGTGCGGCGAGGCGGTCAGAGAGCTGGCGCAGCTTCTTGTCGAGGATGAGCGAAGCCATCGTCTCGTCCATGTCGTTGAAGACCACGGTGCCTGAGAGGCGAGCCAGGAACTCTGGCTTGAAGGTCTTCTTTACAGTATTGAGCATAGCAGCACCCGCTGAGACAGAACTGCCAAAGCCGACGTTGGCTTGATAAGCAAACTGTGCGCCGGCATTGGAAGTCATCACGAGGATGACGTGACGGAAATCTGCCTTTTGTCCCTTATTGTCAGTGAGTCGCGCATAATCCATCACCTGCAAGAGGATGTTGTAGATGTCGGAATGCGCCTTCTCAATCTCGTCGAGCAGGAGCACACAGTTAGGCGTCTTGCGGATAGCGTCGGTGAGCAAACCGCCGTCCTCGTAACCCACATAGCCGGCAGGCGAACCGATGAGCTTGGCCACCGTGTGCTTCTCGGTGTATTCGCTCATGTCGAAGCGGATGAGTTCGATGCCGAGCTCCTGCGCCAGCACCTTGCACACCTCGGTCTTGCCCACGCCTGTAGGACCAACGAAGAGGAGCGAGGCGATTGGCTTGCCGTCCTCCAACAGGCCTGCTTTGCCCATCTGCACGGCTTCGACGACCTGTCGGACGGCTTCGTCCTGACCATAGATCTGCGATGAGATGCGCTCGCTGAGCGTCTCCAGATTGTTGGTGTCCTCCTCGTGCAAAGACTTCGGATCAATCTTGCAGATTCGTGCTAAGACATCGTTGATCAGCGTCTTGTCGACCGTCTGCGTACGTGCTACACGCTCTTCGCCGCGATATTTGCGCATCAGAGGATGCAGCTCACGGTAAGCTCCGGCTTCGTCAATCAGGTCGATGGCCTTATCGGGCAAGAATCGGCCGCTGATATGCTGAGCGCTGGCGTGCACGGCGTATGCGATGACGTCTGGCGCATACTTCACGCCGTGGTACTTCTCGTACTTCTCCTGCAGGCCTTCGAGGATGCGGATGGTCTCGTCTTCCGAAGGTTCGGCGATGTCGATCTGCTGGAAGCGTCGCACCATGCCGAGGCTCTTCTGGAAGTAGCGGTTGTACTCCTGATAGGTGGTCGAACCGATGAAGCGGATCTGGCCGCCTTCGAGGTAAGGCTTGAGCATGTTCGAGCCGTCGAGCGACTGATCGCCACCTGCGCCGGCTCCTACCAGCGTGTGGATCTCATCGATATAGACGATGGCGTTGCCTTCGGCCAAGACCCCATCCATCACGGCCTTGATACGCTTCTCGAAGTCGCCACGATAGCTGGCTCCAGCTACCATCGAACCCATGTCCATCTGGTAGATTTTAGCGCCGCGAAGGCGCTCAGGAACGTCGCCTGCTTCGATACGTGCGGCCAAGCCATAGACGAGCGCGGTCTTGCCGACGCCTGGTTCGCCGATGTGCAGCGGATTGTTTTTCTCCTTGCGGCAGAGCACCTGAATGGTGCGCTCCAGTTCGGCGTCTCGGCCGATGAGCGGGTTGTGGTCTTTGAGCAGATCGTTGACGCAGGTCACGAGTTTGCGCCAGCTCTCTTCCTCTTCGGAGGAGATATTCTGACCGAGCTCCTCGTCGTTGTAAGCTGCTACGATGGCAGAGAGGAGTTCGGCTTTATTGGGGGTGGTATGCTTCATGAGCAGGTAGCGTGCGGCGCTCTGCTCGAGGTTGAGGATGGCGTGAAGGAGGTGGGGGACATCCACGGCGTCGTGACCCGATGAGGCGGCCATGTTGTCGCTCCAGGTCATCACGCTCACCATCTGCTGAGAGGCAAGGAGCTGGTAGTCATCCACATCCTCGGGCACGCTGTCTACCAGAGAGATTTCTTCCTCCAGTTCGTCGAGCATCTTTTCCGGATCGCACTGATAGCTCATCAGCAGGTTCTGACAAGGCTCTTGCTGCACTATGCCCCACAGGAGCATCTCTGGGGTGAGAAACTCCTTGCGCAGGCCGGCAGCGTGGTTGATGGCTGTCTGGTAGGCTTCTTCGGTATTTTCGGTTCGCTTCATTACTTCTCTGGTTCGTAGGTGAGCTTGAAAGGGTAACCTTGTTCTCTGGCCATACGCATGGCTTTCTGGCACTTGCTCACTGCCATGTCGTAGGTATAAATGCCGATCTGCGCTTGTCCCTCATTGTGCACTTTGAGCATGAGCGTCTCGGCCGTCGCTGCGTCTTTGAAGAACACGACGCGGAGCATTTCGACCACAAATTCCATGGTCGTGAAGTCATCGTTGTGCATGATGACGCGATACATATCGGGTTCCTTCAGTCCTGTGTGGACGCGTTCCCTGACGTTCGATTGTTGCTTTGGCATAACCGGGATGTTATATGTATAATAATGTGACGCTCTCGTATAAAACAGAAAACATAAGAATTACAAACGGGTGTTCGATAATCCTTATGTCTCTGTTAAACTATTGGAATAATTTAGGAATTACTTTGGAGTTCTGACTCAACTGACTCGTACTTGCGCTTGAAGTCAGCATCGGTAGTGAGCAGGTCGTCAACGTTCTTGAGCGCGTGAAGTACGGTAGCGTGATCACGACCGCCGACTACCATGCCGATGCGGCTGACGGATTGTGTAGTGAACTTCTTGCACAGATGCATAGCTGCCTGACGGGCAAGGACTATCTCGCGCTTGCGGCTCTTGGAGTTGATGCTCTTCATGTCCACGCCGAAGGTTCCGATGACGAGGTTGAGAATGTTCTCGCAGGTGATGACCTTCGCCTCAATCTTGATGATCATGCGCATAACGCGTGAGGCAAGATCCTGATCGATAGGACGGTTGAAGGCGATAGAGTGGGCGAGGAGGGAGTTGATGATACCCTCGAGGTCACGGACATTGTCTGTAGCGTTGCGCGCAATGAAGTCGATGACGTCTTCGGTGATCGAGAGACCTTCCTTCTCGCACTTGCCGCGGAGAATGTCCTTGCGGAGCTCGTAATCTGGATGATCGATCTCGCCGATGAAGCCCCACTTGAAGCGGGTGAGCAGGCGAGGAACGAGTTCTTCAAGCTCTACAGGAGGTCGGTCACAGGTCATGATGAGCTGTTTGCCGCTCTGGTGCAGATAGTTAAAGATGTGGAAGAAAGTATTCTGCGTAGCCACCTTGTTCTTGCCGGCAAACTCCTGAATATCATCGACAACGAGTACGTCGATCGTCTGATAGAAGTTGATGAAATCTGGCACAGCGTTGCGACGAGTAGCATCAGCATACTGCGTCATGAACTGATGTGCGGTGACGTAGAGGATACGCTTCTCCGGATAATTCTCAAGGATCTTGAGCGCAATGGCCTGGGCAAGATGGGTTTTGCCGACGCCGCTGGCGCCGAAGATGAAGAATGGATTGAACGCATTGTGTCCTGGCATCTTGCTGACGGTCTTGCCCGCACTATATGCCAGTTCGTTGGATTTGCCAGAGAAGAAGCTCTCGAAGGTACAGTTAGGATTGAGATGGGTGTCGAACTCCTGTTCCTTGGCCGCATCACTGCGACTGATACCGTTGAGCTGGATCGTGTGGTCGTCAGTCTCAGCCTCACCCTGGCGAGGCTTCACGACGGCTATCTTATATCCTAAACGTACCTGTGGACCAAATACGCGCTGGAGGGTCTTCTTCAGGAGGTCGAAATACTGATTCTCGAGATGCTCATAGACAAAATGGGATGGAATCAGCAACGTGAGCTTGCCGTCCTCGTAACCGTATGCACGACATGAAGCGAAGAAGGCCTGATAGGCTTCCTCGTTCTGCAGGTTGTCCCTGATGATGTCGAGACATTGGTCCCATTGAGTTTCAAATTGAGCCATTATTAATTAATATATGCTTAAAAGTTTCTGTTTATACATTCGACGGATGATACTCTTCGACGGAATGTTGATAAAAGCAAAAAGGCCATATTGCCGAATTTGCGCTGCAAAGTTACAGAGAATTTTTTTATCTTGCAAGAGTAAAATTTTTCTTAAAAAGTTTGGAAATCTCTAAGTGTTTGATATTCTGCAATTTTAAAGTTCTGAAAAGTGGATTTTGAAAACCTTGATTATGGAATGGTTAAATGACTGATAAATAGATAGAAACTAAGAAGGATTAAGGAAAAAAGAAA
>JAZUDJ010000141.1:0-3559 GCA_045639585.1 Bacteroidales bacterium | reverse complement strand
CGAACAAGCCGACCTTGAAACGATCGATGAACTGTCGGCCACCACGTGTATACCCATTGCCAATGCGACCATCGATAGGGAACATCACCAGATCGAAGTCCCTGTCTGCATCAGGCTGAAGCGAAGCAAGCGACTGAACCGTGCGACGAATATCCTTGAGCTCGCCAAGATATAGTTTCTCATCCCGGATAGGATCAATCTCGCCGAACTCTTCACTCATGATGGTTCCACCTGGGAAATCATCAGTGAGGAAACGGGCATACCAATTGTTCAGATCGCCAGCATGAAAAAGACGGAAAGGCTTCGAAGACCCGCCATAAGGCGCAATCTCCACTACCCAGGAGACGCCACTGTCATTACTGCCCGTAGCACAAACCTTGATATTATCGTCTTGCCAACTGCTCCCCTTGGCCAGCCAGACATCTGCAGCCTCAGCAATGGCTCGACGTCGTTTCAAGATATCCTTCGACAGAATATAAGTGAATCGGCATTGGGGGTAATCATCGCGCCATTGCAGGATCTTCGGAGAGAAGTGGTCCTCGTGGAAATGACTGGCAAAAACATAGACGGGCTTTCCGGCAGATAGGATAGACGGAACGACTCGCGCCGGATCCATCCAATAGTCGAAAATAAGCACGCAACGCGCTGTCTCCAAAGCAAAACCGCTATGAAAGATATAAGTCAGGCGCATAGGATTACAAAGGAGCGACTTTGCTCATAAACTTCTCCCTTCCTACAACGAAACGCAAATGCTCGCCTTCGCCGATCAGACCCTCCTCGTCGGAGGCAGAAACCTTGAAGTAGAGTTTGCGTCCCTCCACCTTGACCAATTCGGCCGTGGCTGTCACGGTATGCCCCATCCCAGTAGGTTTGAGGTGCGAAGAGGCTATCTGACCACCTACGGTCGACTGGCCCTCCTCCAACTCGGGAGCGACAGCCAGCATTGCCGCATTCTCCATCAATGCCATCATCATAGGTGTAGCCAGCACACGCAGGTCGCCACTCCCGACATTCACTGCCAGATGGGACTCGCTAACCTGAAGTGTGCTGGTGTGTTTCAGTCCTGGTTCCAATGCCATCACTTTCTGAACTTAGCAACCAACCAAAGCAGGATGACAGCACCAACAACACCGCAGATGAGATCACCAAGCCAAGAATAGGTGTTGATGCCTACCA
Source organism: Bacteroidales bacterium (assembly GCA_045639585.1). Classification (GTDB taxonomy): domain Bacteria; phylum Bacteroidota; class Bacteroidia; order Bacteroidales; family UBA3663; genus Liminaster. The sequence goes on along the minus strand of JAZUDJ010000141.1, from coordinate 2,383 downwards.
AACCAAAAATCCAGCCGCCTACACAGCCGCCCAAAATACCCAGAATGAGGTTGAGGACAAGACCACTCGAACTGCCACGCTGAAGCTTGCTGGCAATGAAACCGGCCAAAAGGCCAATGATGATAGAGTAAAGCATAATGAATGAAGTTTTAATTGTTCGGTGCAAAAATAAGAAGAAAAACACAGACTTGCAATTTTCTAAGGTTAAAAATAGCAAATCGGGCCTATGATTGAGACTTTTGATATGCGAAACAGCCAAACACAGAAGAAATAGATGGGTTTGACTATTTTTCACACATTATTAAATACAAGATTAGTTATTTTTAATTATCTTTGCGCGCTCGGAAAAGCAACAAGACAAAGAAATCATAAACAAAAATATAATTCAAGCAATGTTGACTGCTAACGAAATCCGCGATAGCTTCCTGAAGTTCTTCGCATCAAAGGGTTGTACCATCGTGCCATCGGCTCCTATGGTACTCAAAGGCGACCCTACCCTTATGTTCACCAACGCTGGTATGAACCAGTTCAAGGATATCATCCTCGGCAACGTGGAGAAGAAGTTCTCTCGCGCTGCCGACTCACAGAAGTGTCTCCGCGCCAGCGGTAAGCACAACGACCTCGAGGAGGTAGGTCATGACACCTATCACCACACCATGTTCGAGATGCTCGGCAACTGGTCGTTCGGCGATTACTTCAAGGAGGAGGCTATCTCTTGGGCTTGGGAGTACCTGGTAGATGTATTGAAGCTCGATCCTAAGAACCTCTACGCTACCGTCTTTGAGGGTGCACCTGAAGAGGGCGTTGAGCGCGATAACGAGGCTGCTGGCATCTGGGAGCGCTTCCTGCCAAAGGATCACATCCTCAACGGCAACAAGCATGACAACTTCTGGCAGATGGGTGATACAGGTCCTTGCGGTCCTTGCTCGGAGATCCACTACGACTCACGTAGCGAGGAGGAGAAGGCTGCAGTGAGCGGCCGTGACCTCGTAAACCACGATCATCCACAGGTCATCGAGATCTGGAACATCGTATTCATGCAGTACAACCGTATGGCCGATGGCTCATTGGAGAAGCTTCCTGCTCACGTTATCGATACTGGCATGGGCTTCGAACGTCTGGTTCGTACCCTCCAGGGCAAGACTTCGAACTACGATACTGACGTCTTCCAGCCAATCATCAGCGTCATCGGCAGCCTCAGCGGCAAGCAGTATGGCGTAGAGGAGAAGACCGACGTGGCTATGCGCGTGCTGGCTGACCACATCCGTACCATCTCGTTCGCTATTGCTGACGGTCAGTTGCCATCGAACGCTAAGGCTGGCTATGTGATCCGCCGTATCCTCCGTCGTGCCGTTCGTTACGCTTATACTTACCTCGGCCAGAAGGAGGCCTTCCTCTATAAGTTGCTCCCTATCCTCATCGAGACCATGGGTGACGCTTATCCAGAGCTCAAGGCTCAGAACGAGCTCATCGTTCGTGTAATCAAGGAAGAGGAGGACAGCTTCCTCCGCACCTTGGAGAACGGTATCAAGCGTATGGATGCTATCATGGCCGACACCAAGGCTGCTGGCAAGAGCGTCATCGACGGCAAGGAGGCATTCACCTTGTTCGATACCTACGGCTTCCCTCTCGACCTGACTGAGCTCATCGCTCGCGAGAATGGCATGACCATCGACGAGGAAGGCTTCAAGGCTAACATGCAGGCTCAGAAGGAGCGCGCTCGTAACGCTGCTGCCGTAGAGAATGGCGACTGGGTAGAGCTCCACGCTGGTACTACTGAGTTCGTCGGCTATGACTTCACTGAGGCTGAGACCGAGGTGCTCCGCTACCGTCAGATCAAGCAGAAGAATAAGACTTTCTACCAGATCGTTCTTGAGAAGACTCCATTCTATGGCGAGATGGGTGGTCAGGTAGGTGATAAGGGTGTCCTCGTCTTCGGCGATGAGGAGATCAAGGTCATCGACACCAAGCGTGAGAACAACCTGGCTGTACACATCGTAGAGAAGTTGCCACAGGATATTACCGCTCCTATACTGGCTAAGATCAACGCTGAGGATCGTACCGCGCTAGAGTGCAACCACACGGCTACTCACATCCTCGACTCCTGCCTGCGTGCCGTACAGGGTACTCATGTAGAGCAGAAGGGTTCTTTGGTTTCTCCTGAGAGCCTCCGCTTCGACTTCAGCCACTTCCAGAAGGTAACCGATGAGGAGCTTCGCGCTGTGGAGCACCTGGCTAACCAGATGGTACGTGAGGGTATCGCACTTGAGGAGCACCGCAACATGCCTATCGACGAGGCTAAGAAGATGGGTGCTATCGCGCTCTTCGGCGAGAAGTATGGCGATGAGGTTCGCGTCGTGAAGTTCGGTCCTTCGGTAGAGCT
>JAZUDJ010000140.1:0-75454 GCA_045639585.1 Bacteroidales bacterium | reverse complement strand
ATAGCACAAGGGCTCCACCTCTTACCATTCCGAACAGAGAAGTTAAACCTTGTAACGCCGATGGTACTGCCAACGCGGGAGAGTAGGAAGCGGCCACCTTACATGAGAGGCTCGAACAGCTATAGTTCGAGTCTCTTTTTTGTTATATGCTCTTCAAAGATAAAATAATGTTATAAAGATTATAATCTTGTAAGAAAATCTGTGTAGAATTTTTTTTATCGAGAAATACTGATTATCTTTGCACCATAATAATTTACATTTCATCATGAACGTAACAAAAGCAAAAGGTAAGCTTGGCGTATTGGTAGTAGGCCTTAGTGGCGCAGTAAGTACAACCTTTATTATAGGTACACTTGCTGCTCGTAAAGGTCTGGCTAAGCCTATTGGCTCATTGACTCAGCTAGCATATCTGAAGTATAAGAAGAATGGTACAGAACAAGATGCTGTTATTAAAGATGTCGTACCTTTGGCAGATCTTGATGATATTGTTTTCGGTGGCTGGGATATCTTTCCTGACAGTGTCTATGAAGGTGCCATGCATGCTCAGGTCTTGACAGAAAAAGATATTAATCTGGTAGCAGAAGAGGCAAAGTCGATAAAACCAATGAAGGCATGTTTTGATCCGAAGTTTATCACGCGCTTGAATGGTACATGGATTAAGGACGGAAAGACTAAGTGGGATTTGACAGAGCAACTTCGACAGGATATCCGTAATTTCAAAATAGAGAATGCATGTGAACGAGTTGTCGTCATTTGGGCAGCTTCGACAGAGACCTATATGCCGATGGGTGAGGTACACAATGACCTAACTGCATTTGAGGCTGAGATGAAGAAAGTGCAGACAGAATATGTAGCTCCTTCTATGTGCTATGCTTATGCGGCCTTAGCAGAAGGCGTCCCATTTATCAATGGCGCTCCTGCATTAACTGTTGATTTCCCTGCAATGTGGCAGTTGGCCGACAAGATGGAGGTTCCTATCTGCGGAAAGGACTATAAAAGTGGCCAAACTATGATGAAGACTGTTCTGGCTCCAGCATTCCATTCGAGAATGTTAGGTCTGGCAGGTTGGTTCTCAACGAATATTTTAGGCAATCGAGATGGAGAGGTGCTTGATGATCCAGATTCTTTCAAGACTAAGGAAGTGAGCAAGTTGAGCGTCATTGATTCGATTCTCGAACCGGAGAAATATCCTGATTTATACGGAGACATCTACCATAAAGTGCGCATCAACTATTATCCTCCACGTAATGATAATAAGGAGGCTTGGGATAATATCGATATTGTAGGCTGGATGTGTTATCCAATGCAGATCAAGGTGAATTTCCTTTGTCGAGATTCTATCCTGGCTGCTCCGTTGGCTCTTGATTTGGTTCTCCTCTGTGACTTGGCTAAACGTTGTGGCATGAAGGGTATTCAGAAGTGGCTGTCGTTCTACTTTAAGAGTCCTATGCACGAACAGAATGAGGTTCCTGTCCATAGTCTTTTCGAACAAGAAACTATGCTGAGGAATATGCTTCGCAAGATCGTTGAAGAGAGTTAATTTGACAAGTCTATTATTAAATATCCTCAAATAATCACCCAAAAGGTCAACTATTTATGCAAATATTTGGCAGTTTGGGTGATTATTATTATATTTGCGCCCAAATTCGTTATATTTTAAGATGAGAATCAGTAATATCATATTCGTTCTGCTTGCTGGCATGACTTTGTTCTGTTCATGTGGCGAGTACAATCGTATCTTGAAGAGTACGGATATCGATGAGAAATACGAGTATGCTAAGGTATATTACGAAAACGGCAAATATGCTCGTGCTGCTACTTTGCTGACAGAATGCACGCAGATCTACCGTGGTACAGAGGAGGCAGAGAATTCTATGTGGTTGCTTGCTATGAGCTATTTCAAGCAGAAGGATTATCTGTCAGCTGGTGAGTATTTCGCTCGTTATGCTAATAACTATCCGCGAGGCAAACACGCTATGGAGGCTCGTTTCAATGTGGCTTATGGCGATTATAGAGATTCACCAGATGCTCGTTTGGATCAGGACGTGACTCGTCGTGCTATTAAGGAGATTGACCAGTTCATTGAAACTTATCCGAACAGTGCTTTATCTGATAGCGCAGCAGTGATGCGACTGGAATTGACAGACAAACTTTGCTACAAAGAGTATTTGAGTGCAAAACTTTATTTGAACCTCGGTACTTACTTGGGTAATAACTATGAGTCGGCTGTGATTACCGCTCGTAACGCCCAGAATGAATTCCCATATAGCAAGTATCGCGAGGATCTGGCTTATATCATTTTCCGCGCTCGTTATGAAGCTGCCATCAACTCGGTTGAGGAGAAGGAGGAGGATCGTCTTCGTGAGGCATACGATGAGTATTATACCTTTATCAATGACTATCCAGACGGAAAATATAGCAAGGAGGTTGAAAATATGTTCAGCCGCGTGCAAAAGAAATTAGAGAATTATCACGACTAAATAATTACCAAGATATATGGATTACAAGAAATCAACAGCGCCACAGAATACTGTAACGCGTGATATTGTTGCTCTTTGTGAGGACACAGGCAACATCTACGAGACTGTAGAGATCATCGCACGTCGTGCAAACCAGATCGGTGGTGAGATGAAGCATGACCTGGATAAGAAACTCCAGGAGTTCGCAACTACTACAGATAACCTCGATGAGGTTTTCGAGAACCGCGAGCAGATTGAGATCAGCCGTTACTATGAGAAGTTGCCAAAGCCAACCCTCATCGCTACTCAGGAGTACCAGGAGGGTAACGTTTATTGGCGTTTGAATCAGAACAAGGACGAGCAGAACTCTCAGGTTCGTTTCTAAGAAAAAGACTCTGCTACATGTTACAACGTGTCCAAACCATTTATATGCTGGCCAGTGTGATTGCAATCCTAACGATGCATTTCTTCTGGCTGGCATCTTTTGCTACTTCGGAGGCTACTTACGAACTCAATTCCATGGGTTTGCTCTGTAAGACTCCTGGCTTTGAGATTGATCAGATGGCATGGGATATCTTCATTGTTCTTCTGTTGATGTTTATTTTGCCACTGGTAACCATCTTCCTTTATAAGAATCGCAAGTTGCAGCTCCGCATGCTCATATATACTGCCATTCTCAATGCGCTTTATTATGTGCTGTTCTTCTACGACTTCAATAAATATAGCGACTACATTGTTTCGCTTGTTCAGAATGCCGTAGGATCCGGGACTTTTTCAGTCGATGCTTCAACCAACATCATGATGCTGGCCATGCCGGCTTTGAGCATCTTCTGCCTGATCATGGCGATGAGAGGCGTTATCTATGATATAGCGTTGCTCAAGTCACTTGAACGACTTCGTTAACATCTTTACTATATGAAGACATTTGATCTCTCCTCCTATCGAGCTTTGTCTGATCAGGAGATTGCTCAGTTGCAGTCTCAGGGTTGTACAGCGGCCGATTGGGGGAGTATCTGCGTTTCTGCAGGCTTTTGTGCGGATACGATCCGTTGTGTGAATTTCAGCGGCAAGGTATATATTGGTAGCAATGTCACCTTGCAGCAGGTAAGTAATATCTGTGGCCAGGGAGAGACTTCTTTTGCCAATGGCGATGAGATTGGAGTCTTGAAGGAAGATGGTGGCCTGGAGGTCATCATGTACGATGGACTTACCTCAATGGAGGCAACACTCGAGGTACAGGAGCCATCAGTCAAGGATCTGCTTCATACTCAGGCTCGTGCTTATGCTGATGAACTGAAGATGGAAGGCGTCGTTATTGAGGACGGCGTCAAGGTATCGAATGTCCGTCTTCTTAAGAATGTACACTTGGGGCCATGCACCACTGTTGAAGGAGCTACTCGCCTTGTCGAAGTTTCGGTCAACAGTTTGCCAGAGGCACCTTCTTATATTGGTGATAATGTGATCTTGGAGCATGTCATTGTCTGCAGCGATAGTCATATCGGTGATGCTGCACAGTTGGACTATTGCTTCGTAGGTCAGGGTTGCCACATAGGTCGAATGTTCAGTGCGACGCAGAGCCTTTTCTTCGCTAATTGTCACTTTGAGAATGGTGAGGCTTGTGCACTCTTTGCTGGTCCTTACAGCGTCAGCCATCACAAGGCTACGTTGCTCATCGCTTGTCAGATCAGTTTCTTCAATGCAGGTTCCGGCAGCAATCAGAGTAACCATAGCTACAAGATGGGGCCAAACAAGTATGGCCAGCTTTTGCGTGGCGCAAAGTTGGGTAGTAGCAGCTATGTCTATTGGCCAATGCAGGTGGGAGCGTTCAGTACCGTTATCGGTCATCACACCTCGCATGCCGACTTGCGTATGTTCCCATTCTCACTGCTTGTAGAGGGAGTAGGAGGCCGAACCATCATCGTTCCTGGTCATGCATTGAAATCTGTGGGTACGCGTCGTGATGTTGTGAAGTGGCCAAAGCGTGATCACAGAACCGCTGGTGAGGCTACGCGTCGCGATTTGCTCAACTTCACGATGCTCAATCCATATACAGTAGGCTATATCAATGAGGCAGTTGCCATCCTGATGAAGCTGGTCGATGAGCAGACTCCACATGAGGTGGCTGGTCAGCGACAGGGTACACTTTACTACGAATATGTAGGTTGCCTGATTGGTGCTGAGCAGGTTCAGCATGGATTGGATGCTTATCAGCAAGCCATTGAGATGTATTTGTCTGAGCAGCTCCAGAAGCGTATTTCTCAGCAATTGCCTCTTGCTTCGGACAGTGTTGCAGTTGGCCGCTGGTGTGATTATGGAGGAATGATTGTCCCTCAGTCGGAGACGCTGGCATTGCTTCATGAGGGAATCACCTTGCCACAGATGCAGGGATATCTCGCAGATTTCGAGTGGAACTGGACTGCTCTGCAGTTTGAGTCTTTCTATGGCAAGAAACCTTCTGACTGTACCCCTGCTGAGATTGAGAATATCATTGCCAATGGTGCTAAGGTAACTACAGCTTGGAATGCAGCTCTTGATGCCGATGGCGAGCGAGATCTCTGTGCTTGCAATATTGAGATGTAACGTCAATTAGTAATTAACGTAGATATTATAAACACTTCATCCCTTCCATTGTGCCGTGGAAGGGATGAAGTGTTTATGGCATATCTTTCTCAGAATTCGTATCAGACTTTTCATCCAGGGAGATCTCTGGCGCTTTTTTCTCATGGCCTCCCCAGTCTACTTCATAGAAACCTTCATCTATCAAATTATTATTTCTATCATACAGGAAGGTGTATGTGTAGAAATAGCCACGTTGAGCATTGCCATTAAACTCAGAGTAATCATCAGAGGTGTACAGAACTGCATAGGCGATGTCTCCTGACTCGGCGTAATTGTTGATGCGGACGAGGTAATAACTCTCTTTGATCTTGTCATATGAGTTGGTGACATTGATTGTGCTATCATTCTTATTGACAGTGAAAGAGAGATTTGCTCCTGGGACTCCATACCAGTCTTTTACAACGTATGAGCCGTCATCCATAGCAGTAATGTCTACTTCGAAGCAGAGTTGTGTCGTGGTGGCGAAAGTGGTGCTGCTTGGCGTCTGCCACAAAGGGGCAGGAGCGAAGAAACTGCCAGTCAAAGTGCAGCAGACGTACAGCCAGTGTGCCACGATACCAGCGGTGATTCCTCCGCAGATCTGAGCCAAGATGTCCTTGGCGGTCAAGTCGCGGTATCCAATGGTATCAAGCATGGCAGTATGTGTACTCAGGAAACCTGACCAGCACATGCCCATAGCCGTGAAGACAGCAATGGCGTTGCCGTCAATCGATTCCTTGAACTGGTCGACCAATGAAAGCGCCGCACCTACAGCACCAAGAGCTGTGATAGGGAAGGCAACGAAGCGGGAATCCTGAAAGCCGAAAAGCCATTCGAAAACAAAGTCGATCTTTGAAGCCAGATAGGGGAGAAGGCCGACACCCTCACGAGGACCTCCTGTATAAAGCCCAGACTCCAGATCCGCACCATTGGTAATCATGATTACGAACGTCGTGATGATCAGGACTCCAGGAATGATGGCTAAGCCGATATTTACACCATCACGACCTCCATCCAGACAAGAATTGAGTATGCGGAGGAACATGGATGGCTTTGCTTCTGTAGTAGATGCTTTTTCTGTATCAGCAGAACTTTCTTCTGACGTTTCATTGACAGTCATCTCAGCCCACTCCTCTTTATATTGAGGATAAGTCTGCAGGATAAAGCGCTGCATGAGACGTGTTGCCACAATGCCACCACACGCAGCACCTATGATGCCGACAAAAGGTTGCCAGTACCATCCTTTTGAAATCATGAAGACAACAACAATCAGGCCCATGCCAAAGGCTGTGCCAAAATTGCAGAAAGAGATAAACTGATATTTGCGGAAATAGCTGGCAAATCGCTTGTCGCGAGCCAGCGACATGATGGCAGGATTGTCACTGAGAAAAGTAAGTACAGCACCCAGAGATGCGACACCAGGCAGGTTGTAAAGAGGTCGCATCAGTGGGCGAAGACATTTCTCAAGCAGCTTGACTACGCCGAACTCAATAAAAATCTTGGAAATCGCGCCAGTGAGTACACACACTGACATCAGGTAGAATACAGTCTTCATCAAGAGGTCATACGAGGTGGCCATCATGGTGTTGATCATGTTGGTCGCACCCATCTTTGATCCCATATAGCCAAAGATGACAATGACTATCAAAAGACATACAGCGCCGTCAGGTGTATGTAGAGCATGGAAGCGTGGCTTCCAGGATTTTTTGTCAGACATAATTTTGTTTATCGCTTATCAGGGACACCATAGTCGGCCCACTGATCCTGTAGATAGTTTTGTTTAATGTAGCCTTTGCCACTGAAGAAGTTGGTCTTCAGTCGGCTGAGGATTACATGGCAGGCGGCGCGATGCTGGGCAAGAGCTTCCTCTTCAGCAGCGATAGCTTCGCCTTCACGAGCCATCTGTTCACAATCCTGTTCAAGCTTCTCAATCAGAGAGAGATCAAAGCCTTTGGCCTGAAGTGCAGCAGAATTTTTCTTAAGGCCTTCTGCTAAGGCAAGAGCGCGTTCTATTTGCTCACTGTAAATTCTATTCATAGCTTACGTGAATAAATCTTCCAAGATGTAATCCTAGGTAGCATGGACGATACATCCTGAATGTGGTTAATAAATATAGGAAATTGAGAAAATACGGTAATGTGATGATGCTAATCTGAAATTGATGATCAAGCAAACTGCTCCTGCTCATACTGCAGAAGTGCTTCTTCCAGCAAAGCCATGTCTTTGGAATGAATCACGGTCTGAGAGATGCCCATGTATTGGAAGGCGTACATAAAATTTATCGAGACATTCTTATCGACAAGGAACTTAAGAACTTTGCTCATAGATCCCGTCTTGTTAGGAACGTTCATCGAATAGACCTTGGTCAGTTGTGTCTTGAATCCCATTTCCTTCAAGACATGATCTGCTTTGGTCGAATTGTCAACAATCAGTCTTAATGTGCCGTTTTCAGGTGCATCTTCGATACTGTATGACAGAATATTGATATTATTGTCAGCCATGGCCTGGAATACCTGCCAACTGCTGCCAATGCGGTTTTCAATCAGTACGCTGACTTGCTTGATAATCATGATATAGGTTTTTTTATTATAAATTCGCTGCAAAGATACGTTATTTTCCAATAAGAAGCAAAAAATATCCTTAATTTTTTGAGTTCCTTAGTGGAAGATTCGGTAAAAATCATTATCTTCGCCCCGTAAAATCACATTTGAACCTTCATGAAAAAGATTTCCGAATATACAATCGAAGAGTTCCAGCGTCGTAATATCAACGATCAGCAGAGTTTGACTGAGGCGCTGGCATGGGCGTCCTATAAATATTATATTGAGAATGATCCTCCGATGTCCGACTTTGAGTTCGATATGGAATTCAAACAGCTGCAGTCGCTCGAAGCTGCCAGCGGAAAGGTGCTTCCGGACTCTCCGACGCAGCGTGTAGGTTCAGATATTCAGGGTGGCTTCGAGAAACACCAGCATGTGATTCCGATGCAGAGTATCGAGAATGTATATAATGATGATGAGTTGCAGGAATGGTTACAATCGACTAACAAGCAGTTGGCGGCAGCCTTCCCTGGGGAGGAAGTGTCGTATACCTATGAACCAAAATATGACGGTCTCTCAATCTCGCTTGTTTATATCCGAGGTAAGCTTTCAGATGCTGTGACCCGAGGCAATCAGATCGAAGGAGAATCCGTGATCGCCAATGTCCGGACGATCCGCAATGTGCCACTGCAGCTTGATCCTCGAGCCGTGCCGGATTATTTTGAGGTTCGAGGCGAGGTGCTGATGCCGCAAGGAGCTTTCGACAGACTTAATGCTGAAAAGGAAGCTGCAGGAGAGCGATTATTTGCCAATAAGCGTAATGCTGCTTCAGGTTCGTTGAAGCAGCTGGATCCGAAAGTGACAGCCAAGCGAGGCTTGGTGGTCAACGCCTATGCAGCCTATAGTACAGATGTCTTGTATCAGAGTCAGATACTTAGTAGTCAAGCAGAGACTCTGGAATTGCTTGGACGTCTGGGATTTGACTATTATCATACGCCAGGTCAGCAGGCTTTCAGTAACCTTGTGGAGTTGACAAACGCTATCAACGCTTTCAATGAGGTGCGTACCTCTCGCCAGTTGCCGTATGATTGTGATGGTGTTGTGATCAAGGTCAATCAGCGTCATCATCAGGAGTTCTTAGGCCTCAATACTACGTTCCCGAACTGGTGCAAGGCGCGAAAATTCCCACAGGAAGCGCTCTCTACAGCCATTCGTGATGTTACCTTCCAGGTGGGAATGACAGGCCATATTACTCCTGTGGCAGAACTTGATCCGACGACAATCAGCGGTTCGGTGGTTTCTCGAGCAACGCTCAATAATGAGAGTTATATCCGCCAGCTTGATTTGCGTATCGGAGCTTATGTCTTTGTTCAAAAGGCAGGAGAGGTGATTCCTCAAGTTACCGGCCTTGATGCAGAGCGAATGAAGGCTGAGTCTCCTGTGCTTAAGGAAATACTTTTCCCGGAAGTGTGTCCATGCTGTGGAACAAAGCTGGAGAAGAAAGGAGAGTTCTGGATTTGCCCGAACCATCATTGTCGCGAGCAAGCTATTCAACGACTGGAGTACTGGTGTGGTAAAGATTGCGCTAATATCAAGGGGTTAGGACCTAATGTACTGGCAGATCTATATGATAAGCTGGATATTGCCACAGTCGATGACCTCTATCGCGTCTTTGTCCGTGAGGCGAAGGCTTTTGAACCAGATATCTTCAATCCTGATTATAATGCTTATCTGCAACAGATCTTAGGAGAGGGTTATGCAGAGAAGAGTATTGCATTGATGCTCGATGGTGTTGCAAAAAGTATCCAAACTCTGACACTTGACAGAATTATCGGAGGATTAGGTATTGACGGAGTCGGTAAGATTACCGGCAAACTCTTGGCAGAACATTTCGGTAGTTGGGAGAAGTTCCAGCACGCTACGCTAGAAGACTTGGTGCTGATTGATGGTATTGGCGAGATCATGGCTCGAAACATTCTGGATGCAGATCTCTCTGATTACAGTTGCATTGGCACTGATTATGGTTTCCAGCAGGAGTATCAACAGGCCGAGAAACTGGGCAATGCATTGGAAGGTCTTACCATTATCTTTACAGGTACGAGCTATCGTTTCAAGCGCGATGAAATCAAAGCGTTCTTCACGGGGCATGGCGCCAAGTATGTCGGCAGTGTTTCAGGTAAGGTCAATTATGTGGTGATTGGAGATGCTCCTGGCCAGAATAAGCTTGATAAGGCTCGTCAGCTCGGGGTCGAAATCATTACGGAGAGAGATTTTTATTCAAAATTCCAACTGTAATCTGTCTAGATATGAAGTTTCAGAACTCACATATTGCCTGTGTTTTTTTATCTTCTCTGGCATTTGTCCCTACCTTGATTACTGCTCAGACGCGTAGTATCGAGGATGTCCAGCAGATTGCGCAAAAATACTTTGGTCAGAAGTCTTCCGCTGTCACGAGAGGAGATTCTCAGATCGAGTATTTCCCCTCTTCCGCCTTTATCGATGAAGAGCTGGGACAGGAGTCTTTCTATCTTTGCAATCTTCCATCCGATGGATTTGTAATCGTTTCGACTCAAGAAAATCTGCCAGAGGTTATAGGTTATTCGTCGTCTGCATATCATCCTGGAATGGACCTGCCTGCGGGATTGGTCAGCATGATGCAGACTTATGCTGGAATGTCCGAAGGCTTCTCTGCACTTTCTCCTTTGTCCGCTCAGACCTCCGTTGATCCTATGCTTAGCACAAAGTGGAATCAAGATGATCCATACAACCGTATGTGTCCCCGAGATGGTCAGACGCGTTCCATGGTAGGGTGTGTGGCAACTGCTGCAGCGCAGGTGATGAAATACTACAAGTGGCCAGAAAAGAAAGGTACTGGTAAGATCAATTACGTGACTGATTCCAGAAAGATCAGTGTATCCGTTGACCTTTCAGAGAACGCCTTAGCCTGGGATCTTATGCTCGATGAATATATTCCTAATCAGTTCTCCAATGCACAGGCCAATGCAGTTGCAAAACTCATGTATACGGTTGGTGCTGCTTGTCGTATGGATTATTCATACGCCGAAAGCGGGTCTTCGCTCATCTATGCAGCTCAAGGTCTTTCTCAGTATTTCGACTATGATAAGGATATGTGCTTGCTGTTCGGCGATGTTATGCCTGCTGATACCTGGAGCGATATTATCGTAAAAGAGATCAATCAGTCTCGTCCCGTGATGTTCAGTGGTGCAGATGCCAAAGGCGCAGGCCATGCTTTCGTGCTTGATGGATATGAGCTCCGTGATGGAAATATCTATTATCACGTCAACTGGGGCTGGAGCGGTGTCGGAGATGGAAATTATCTCGTGACTAATCTGACTCCTTCTGGTTCGGGTATTGGTGCTGGTATGTCCTCCTATAATAATACACAGTTGATTCTGCTCAATTGCCAGCCTGATGATGGTAAACCGAATCCGCTTTATGCTCAGGTCGATGAGCTTTCTTTGAGCAAGACAAACTTCAATTCTGGAGAAGAGATCTTGTTCGATATGGATCTAAAGAATGTCTATTGTATGCTTACAAATGAATTCTCCGGTTCTATACAATTCGAATTTGTCGATGAAAGTGGAACTGTTTGCAGTGAAGAGACTGCCGAAGGAGTCAGTATCCCCTCTGATCAAGGATTAGTCGGTTCGCTTTCTGGCTTTCATACCAAAGCGTTGTCGGATGGTATCTATTCTGTCAGGTTTTCTCTAAAGAAGAAAGATGGCCAGAAGATTGAGTGCATACCTAATAAACCTTGGCCAAAGATTATAGTAGGCAATGTGGCGAGCGCAATTGCCAATATCGGACAAGACATCGTTGCTCCTGCGGTGCACAGCTTGATGGGCGCTCCAATAAAAAACGCCAGCAAACAGTCGTTGCCAGCGGGATTCTATGTGATTGACAAACAAAAGGTCATCATCCGATAATCGTTGATTATAAAAGGCTATTGAGTAGGCGGGTATCTGCATCCGCCTGCTCTTTTTGTTTCATCTGCTGTATCTGCCGGATCATCTCTACACATTGATCCTGCAGGGTCTGGAGATTCTGTAGATGAGCTTGGAGGGAAGTAGGGGAGACCTCTTCGGTATTCTTCTCTTCAATAATCATCTGTCCCTGTCCTGTAATCAGCCAGTTCGCATTGAGCATGGGGTAGGCCAGCAATAATCGCTCAAGCGTGCTGGTGGTCAATCCCTGCTTCTTGCTGAAAGCGTTGGAGAGTAATCCCTGACAAAGGCCAGAGGTGCGATTGACTTGATAGACTGACAAGTTCATGTGCGTAATGAACTCCTGCAGGCGTACCATGATAGGTGGCATTTCTGTGTTGTCAGTCTTTGTCTTCATTATATAATAGTATTAATCTTGAATCTTCTCTCCCAAGGTCTGTGCAATGATAGCCTGTGACTGGTGCAGCAGACGGTCAACGCCAGCTTCATTGCCTTCTTCTCGGGTGACCGCATCCAGTGGTTTGTGGATGGTGATCTTCATGCGATGTGGATGAATCACGCTTGTACCTTTAGGAAGTACTTGGAATGGTCCGTCCAATGTCAAAGGTACGACAGGAACCTTGAGCATGGCGGCAAGTGTATAGGCTCCACGCTTGAAGGTGTGCAGATGTCCGTCTGGTGTTCGTGTCCCTTCAGGGAAGACAATCATAGAGGTGCCATTCTTGAGGGTGCTGAGAGCCTGACGGAAAGTATGCATCATTCCAGTTGTGCCATGCGAGTCAACGAAAATATGGCCGGCACGCTCACAGGCAGGACCTACAAAGATGATGTTGCGCAGACCTTTGCGAAGCATCCATCTGAAGTCGTGACCGAGATATCCAAAAAGCAGGAAAATATCGAAAGCGCCCTGATGGTTGGCGACAAATACGTATGAAGTTTTGGCGTCGATGTTCTCGCGGCCTTCAACGGTTACAGGACAAAATGCCAGACAACAGATAATCTTTGCCCAGATGACTCCTGGCCAGTAACCCCAAAACTTGCCGTCGCCTAGCCAGCAACCAATTATAGTGACTATCGATGCCAGAACAGAAACGACAAAAAGGCATGGACAGAATATCAACCACTGGTAGACGAATAAAAGCGGTTTTAGCATAACAAATGACTAGAAAAATCGTTGTTTTCGTGTTTATTTGGGTGCAAAGATATATTTTTTTTAAATTATTCGAACTTTTTTCGGCGTTTTTTGTCCATTGTATTGATTTTTTTTGTTACTTTGCCCCAAAATATAACCGAAATACAAATTAAAAACACAAAATAGATTATGAGAACTCTTAAGCAGTACGGAGGTTCAATCCTCATCTTGTTGGCTGTAGTTTTACTTGCAGTTTCTTTCTATACCGAAATGCTTCAGGATGCTGATACCAATCATGCAGTCCTTGGCGCAGCAGCATTGATGGTAGTCGGTGGCGTGCTCCTCCTTATCTTCGGAGGTAAGTCTGCTGACAAGATTGGTGGTAAGTAATACACCTCCTTTACAGCGTACACATAGTCGCGCAGAGGCGTGAGTCTCTGCGCGATTTTGTAAACACAAACTGCCATTAGTCCTACTATTAGGCGCAACAGTGAAGAAATCTAATCCTTATCTTGAGATTATTGCCAAAAAATCATTATATTTGCGCCGTATTTATATTAATAAGGTATTTATTTCATGTTATTGAATAAGAGGTTATGCCTCCTGCTTTTATTGTCGCTGGTGCTTGCTATGCCAATGTATGGCCAGCGTTTTACGAAGAAGGAACAGGCGTTGCGTGAAGCAAGGGCCAAGAACTATTTCTACGGACACTCGTTTACCCTTTCTGCTGGCTATAATCATAGCTGGCTCACCAAAGACGGTTTTGACAATACGGATAAGAAGTTCGGCCAGACCGGAGCTTACCAGAATACCCATGATGCTTTTGACTTCATGTTCTCTTGGGATATCTGCAAGAAGAAGTATTATGGTTATCAATTCGCACTGGCTTACCTTCAGAACGGTGGACAGAAGGTCTACTATCAGGACAATGGCTTAGGCTATGGCCCTCAGTTACGTACAGATCTCACCGAGAATATCCGCACACAGATTATTGAGGCGCAGGCCGTTCTCCGCGGCTTCCTCCCTTTGTCTTACAAGAGTCGCCTTTCGCTCAACGCAGGTTTCTACCTTGATCGTATGATTGGACCTAACGAGCATTGCCGTGACTGGGACTTGGGTGCCCTTGTTGGTGTCGGCTATGATTGGAAGAGCCTTTCAGTCAATGTCATTTACAAACCGGGTGTCTATCCGAACCTCATCTCTGACAGCAAAACACGCCAGGGAAGCTTGATGTTCAATGTAGGCCTCCGTCTTTGGAAGTAATCCATTATCCCTTTTTTATATCCATTTAATTTCAGAGGCAGAAGATTGCCTCGAGCATTAGAAAATGAATTTTGAATTTTCACCACTTACCGCCGTATCACCTATTGACGGCCGTTATCATGGCAAAACCGAAGCCTTGAGTAACTATTTTTCAGAGTTCGCTCTTATCAAATATCGTGTTCGCGTTGAGGTCGAGTATTTCATCGCACTCTGCGAACTTCCATTGCCACAGTTGGCAAATATTGACAAAGCAGTCTTTGCAGAGCTTCGTGCTATCTATCAGAATTTTTCTCCAGTTGAGGCTCAGCGCATCAAGGACATCGAGAAGGTAACCAACCACGATGTCAAGGCTGTAGAGTATCTTCTCAAGGAGGAATTTGACCGTCTCGGCCTGGAGCAGTACAAGGAGTTCATCCATTTCGGCCTTACCAGCCAGGATATCAACAATACCTCAGTGCCAATGTCTATCAAGGAGGCTGTAAATGAGGTATATCTCCCAGCTCTTCAGGAGATGATCGACCAGCTTGCTGCTTTTGCAGAGGAGTGGAAGGACATCCCAATGTTGGCACGTACCCACGGCCAGCCAGCTTCTCCAACCCGTCTGGGCAAGGAGGTCATGGTCTTCGTCTATCGTCTCCGTCAGCAGGTCGAGCTCCTCAAGGCTGTCCCTGTCAGCGGCAAGTTCGGTGGCGCTACCGGCAACTTCAACGCTCATCACATCGCTTATCCAGAGCATAACTGGCGTGAGTTCGGCAACAAGTTCCTCGCTGAGAAGCTCGGCATCCAGCGTGAGGAGTGGACCACTCAGATCTCTAACTACGATAACCTGGCTGCTATGTTCGATGCTATGCGTCGTATCAATACCATCATCCTTGACCTCGACAAGGACTTCTGGCAGTATATCTCTATGGAGTACTTCAAGCAGAAGATCAAGGCTGGTGAGGTAGGTTCAAGCGCTATGCCACACAAGGTCAATCCTATCGACTACGAGAACTCTGAGGGTAACCTCGGTATTGCCAATGCTATCCTTGACCACCTGGCAATGAAGTTGCCTGTGAGCCGTCTGCAGCGCGACCTTACCGACTCTACCGTACTCCGCAACGTCGGCGTACCTATGGGTCACATGCTTATCGCTATTGCCAGCACTATGAAGGGACTTGGCAAGCTCCTCCTCAACGAGGCTGCTATCCGTCGCGACCTTGACAACGCTTGGGCTGTCGTTGCCGAGGGTATCCAGACCATCCTCCGTCGTGAGGGTTATCCAAAGCCATACGAGACATTGAAGGCTCTTACTCGTGTCAATACAGGTATGAACGAAGAGACTATCTCGGCATTCATCGATACTTTGAATGTCAGCGACGCCGTGAAGGCCGAGCTTCATCAGCTTTCCCCTGCTTCATACACCGGTATGTAATAAGTAAAATCCTTTAACCTTTATATTTTTTTATTTTTAATTTCTAGCCGCGAGGCTACATTACACAACACATTTTATAATTATGGAAGAAAATCAGAATCCACAGGCTAACACCCCACAGGAGGGTGGTGATGGTGCATCACAGGCACCAAAGCGTCGTCCACGCATCAGTGAGAGCCGTTTCAGCAATTCGCCAAGCTACGATCCTCAGGGTCGTCGTCCTTACCAGCGTAGTAGCTCTAATGACTATTCAGGATATAGTAGAGGAGGTTATAACCGTGGTGGCTACCAGGAGCGTAGCGAGGGTGGTTATCAGTCACGCCAGGAAGGTGGCTATGAGCGTCCTCAGGGTGGCTATCAGCGTCCATCTCGTCCAAATAATGGCGGTTATCGTCGTCCTTACAACAACGATGGCGAGCAGGGAGGCTACCAGCGTCCATCTGCTCCACGTAATAACTATTCTCGTCCTTCTTATAACAATGGAGGCGAGACTTACGAACGTCCACAGCAGCAGGAAGGTGGCTATGAGCGTCCACAGCAGAGCGGTTATGGCCGCCAGCAGGGCGGTTACGGCCGTCCACAGCAGGGTGGTTATGGTCGCCAGCAGGGTGGTTATGGCCGTCCACAACAGGGTGGCTATGGTCGTCCACAGCGTCCAAGCTATAACAATGATGGCCAGCAGGGCGGTTACGGTCGTCCACAGGGTGGCTATGGACGTCCACAGCAAGGCGGTTATGGTCGTCCCCAGCAGGGTGGCTATGGTCGTGGCCCACAGCAGGGTTATGGCGCTCCACGTGGTCGTCAGATGAACAACCGTCGTCCTCAGAACAATGGCTACAATCCACATCGTCCAGTAGAGTATACTGAGGCAATCGTCGATCCAAATGAGGAACTTCGTTTGAACAAGTACCTCGCTAACGCAGGTGTCTGCTCACGTCGTGAGGCTGATGAGTATATCACCAACGGTAGCGTCAAGGTCAATGGCGAGGTAGTAACCGAGCTCGGCACCAAGGTAACCCGTAAGGACAGCGTCCTCTTCAACGATCAGCCAGTGAGCCTTGAGCGTAAGGTATACGTATTGCTCAATAAGCCAAAGGATACCGTTACCACCAGCGACGATCCACAAGGCCGTCAGACCGTTATGGATCTCGTTCGCAACGCTAGTCAGGAGCGTATCTACCCAGTAGGCCGTCTTGACCGCAACACCACCGGCGTCCTCCTCTTGACCAACGATGGTGACCTCGCTTCTAAGTTGACTCATCCTAAGTACGTCAAGAAGAAGATCTATCACGTATGGCTTGACAAGGACGTTGAGGATACCGATCTCGCTAAGATCGCAGCAGGTATCGAGCTCGAGGATGGTCCTATCCATGCCGATGCTATCGCTTACGCTAACGAGGAGGATAAGAATCAGGTAGGTATCGAGATCCACTCTGGCAAGAACCGTATCGTACGTCGTATCTTCGAGCACCTCGGCTACCGTGTCGTTAAGCTTGACCGTGTATACTTCGCAGGTCTTACCAAGAAGAACCTGCCACGCGGCCGCTGGCGTCACCTCACTCAGCAGGAGGTCAACATCCTCAAGATGGGTGCGTTTGAGTAATTTAAGGTATTAGTATATATGTTCAACAGAGAAATTATCAAAGCTGTCCTCGCTAGCGAGCAGCTTGACCGTGAGGTTACCGTATGCGGATGGGTTCGCTCCATGCGTGGTAACAAGGTCCTGAAATTCATCGCTCTCAACGATGGCTCTAACGTATCTGGCATCCAGATCGTTGCAGACGTTGAGAAGTTCGAAGAAGCTACTATCAAGCGCATCACAACAGGTGCATGTCTCAAGGTTACTGGCCAGCTCGTAGCCAGCCAGGGTGGTAATCAGAAGTGCGAGATCCAGGCTTCTGCCATCGAAGTCCTCGGCGATGCTGATGCTAACGAGTATCCTCTCCAGAAGAAGGGTCACTCGATGGAGTTCCTCCGCGAGAAGGCTCACCTCCGTCCTCGTACCAATCTGTTCGGTGCGATCCTTCGTATCCGACACAACATGGCCATCGCCATCCACCAGTACTTCCACGAGCATGGTTTCTACTATTTCCATACTCCACTCATCACCGCTTCTGACTGTGAGGGTGCTGGTCAGATGTTCCAGGTTACTACCAAGAACCTCTACGACCTCAAGAAGGACGAGAACGGAAGCATCATCTATGACGACGATTTCTTCGGCAAGATGACCTCACTCACCGTATCAGGTCAGCTCGAGGGTGAGCTCGGTGCTACTGCACTTGGCCAGATCTATACTTTCGGTCCAACTTTCCGCGCAGAGAACTCTAATACTCCACGGCACTTGGCTGAGTTCTGGATGGTAGAGCCAGAGGTCTGCTTCTACGATATGGAAGACTTGATGGCCCTCGAGGAGGACTTCATCAAGCATTGCGTACGCTGGGCACTTGACAACTGTCGTGAGGAGCTCGAGTTCCTCAACAAGCTCATCGACCCAACTCTCATTGAGCGTCTCGAAGGCGTTCTCAAGGACAGCTTTGTACACCTCCCATACACCAAGGGTATCGAGATTCTGCAGCAGGCAATCAAGGATGGCAAGAAGTTCGAGTTCCCATGCAACTGGGGCGATGACCTCGCTTCTGAGCACGAGCGCTTCCTCGTTGAGGAGTACTTCAAGAAGCCAGTCATCATGACCAACTATCCTAAGAAGATCAAGTCTTTCTACATGAAGATCGATGCTGAGAAGCCAGTCTTCAACGGCGAGGAGATGGAGGAGACCGTACAGGGTACCGACGTCCTCTTCCCACAGATCGGTGAGATCATCGGTGGTTCTGTCCGTGAGGAGTCATACGACAAGCTCCTCAACGAGATCGAGACCCGTGGCATCCCTATGAAGGATATGTGGTGGTACCTTGATACCCGTAAGTTCGGTTCATGTCCTCACGCAGGTTTCGGCCTCGGCTTCGAGCGTCTGATTCTCTTCGTAACTGGTATGCAGAACATCCGCGACGTGATCCCATTCCCACGTACTCCTAAGACTGCAGAGTTCTAAAAGAACTTTCACAATAGAACATTTGCGAGGGTGTGTCAAGAAAACTGACACACCCTCGCTCTTATATATATAAATAGGTGTAACGGCAAATTATCTTTCTTCCTTCTTATTCCTGAATTCATTCGGTGTCATGCCTGCGATCTTCTGGAAGTTCCTATAGAACGAGGACTCGCTTGAATAACCAGACGCATCGGCTATTGTAGATAGTTTTGTGTCTGTGTCCAATGATAGAAGTAACTCCTTGGCATGCTCGATGCGCAACTGATTGATATAGTCAGAAAAAGAGCAATGATAAACCGAATTGATGTAGTTTGATACGTAAGTGCGGTTCGAACCTATTTCCTTAACCACGTCATTGATCTTCAGATTCTTTATCAGATAGACCTGCTTGTTTCTCATCAGAGCTTCAAGCTTTTTGCCAATGACCTCACTGTCTTCTGCAGTGTCTGTATCAGAGCCGGCATCGCTCTCTACGCTTTCCTCTTCAAATTCTTCGATGGTAAAATTACGGTTGAAACAGATATAGTTCAACGTAAATAGCATTGCCGAGAACGCCAACGAGATAAGTCCAAGCAGATACAAACTCTCTCCAAAGAACTTGCGTCCTAAAGTATTAGCTATGCCAGACAGGACACTGACGCAGATGATGGCTATGAGCAGATGATGGACCGCCGTGGTGTCTCGTCCTTCCATATCTGCATAAAATGACTGAAGCCGATGGTCAAACGCTTTAAGCCTGCGAAGACCGAAATAACATACGCAGATAATTTGAGTGGCAAAGAGCAATAGTCGCAGTGTGTCAATTTCTGCATCTGGGAATAAATACTTCGCTAAAGCCACTGCGACTCCCGGACAAAGCCACGGCAACACCTGTCGGAAGGTTAATCCGCTCGATGTTAATCGACAAAGATATCCAAAGAATAGTGGATAGACAGATAGAGAACAAAACGTCCATATACACTCTATTTTGTAGGGTATTCCGACCGTGAAATACAATGCATGGCAGAAATACAGCACCACGCAAGTGCCGATATATACCGTCAGCATCTGCTTAGCAGCATCTAATCTGCGATATTGCACCACAAAGATGATCAGCCAGAATAGGCAGGTGAAGAAGGGTAGGAAACTGAAGAATGCACGAAGTAATAGTTGGCTATCCATATTATTATGATTTATTTTCGGTGCAAAGATACTAATAATTTCTATTCCCTCTTCATTTTTCTTTTGTTTTTTACTTATTCATATCTCATTATTTTTCAGTGTCTTGTATGATATGAGAGAAATTTTGTATTTTATAAGAGTCATTCATTGCCCTATATAATATATAGAATGTGATTATTTTACTATATTTGCGATAATATTTAATTACATAATTTATGAAACAACAATACATTCAGGCAACTGACGGCAAAAAGCCGTATGCAAAGCCACAGATCAGTGTGGTAGAGATTAGAGAAGCAGATATAATCTGTACTAGTACGGTTCCTGCGTTTGAAGACGATCCGTACAATCCATGGGGATAATATGTGAATCAATGGAATTGTAAAAAACAAAATCAATCAAAGTGTATGAAAAATGTAAGATATATTCTGAGTGCAGCGCTGGCTCTGGCCGGTTTTGCCTCTTGTGGCGATGAGAATATGGTGTCAGAGACCGCAGAATCCCAGCAGGGTAAGCAGCAGATGATGACATTTACTGTGAATGCTCCCAATGTTGGAGATACACGTAGCCAGCTCGATGAGAATGGGAAATCGGTGGTATTTAATGCCGAAGATGCCATCAATGTGTTTATTAATTACGATACTCAATTCAAGTTTACTACTGCTGAGGGAGGCTCAGTAGCTACATTCACGGGTACTGCTGATGCTGCTGATCAATACTATTTCTTGAGTCCTTATCAATCTACTGCTAATGGGGATATGGGAAAAGTCTATGCCGATCTGCCAGGTATACAACAAGCCGTGCCAGGTAGTTATGACCCTAATGCCATGATTTGCATCGGTGAAGGTTCGAATACCGATCAGATTACGCTTCATCAGGCATGTGCGTTGATTAAGATAAAGATAGCCGAAACCCTTGACGGTGTGCAGGGTATATATCTAAATGGTGTGGAGCCGCTTGCCGGTAGATTGTACATCATCACAAATAGTGGTGCAATTGATTATATTAGTGATACGGAATATCAGATTGCACTGAACGGACCTTTTGTTGCAGGTAGCACATATTACATTTGCGTACCTCCTCAAAATCTGGGCAAGTTAACGGTTTCGTATACGACAGCCACAGCTGTGTATGAGCGCACTGCTGTCAATCCTCTTACTGCTGTGGCAGGCCATATCTATGACTTCGGAGAGATTGACGATACTAACTACTCTATATCGACACAAGCCCGCATTTTAAAGAAACCATCTTTCGGAAAATATTCTTATGCTAAAGAGATCCATATAGAATGTGAATATGCAGGGGATCTTCCTACAGCAGAGGTCAGTGATGTGTGCCGAATTGTCGGTGGTATTGGTTGCAACACTATCTGGGAAGTATATGATCGAAATTCAAATACATTGTATATCCGTACTAAGGCCTCTTCTATCCTCATGCCTTCAAGCAGTGGCGATTTCTTCCGTAACTATGAGTATGTCACCACTATCACTGGCCTTGATAAACTTGATACACGTAATGTCGTGTCAATGTATGATATGTTTTATGGCTGTAAATGGCTCACTGATGTGTCTGGTATAACTAATTGGGATGTTTCAAATGTTCAACGTCTGAATGCGATGTTCCGCGATTGCCAAAGGCTTGAAACCCTTGACCTCTCTGGATGGAACACAAGTAATCTGACAACTATGACAGATATGTACATGAATTGCTATAAACTATCTACACTTAAGCTCGGAGAAAACTTTACGCTTGATAACATACAACAGATGAGGGGGATGTTTTATAACGCAAGCAAAGATACTGCAAATGGTCTCACCATATATGGCGTGACTGATGACGCTGTAAAGGCAAAACTGAAGGATGATACCGACTGGAACGATACAAAGATGAGGTTCAGTGGACCTATCGCAGGTTCTGCAACTGTTTCGATTTCAGATCTAACCAATGCCAATGCTCGTACTTCATGCGATTGGGTGCAGCTTTGGGCTGGTGGTCCTAAGTGGGCAACATTCAATGTAGGAGCAAGTGCAAATACTTATGAAGGTATGACAGAATATTCATTTGCTAATACTGGAGGTTATTACTCTTTCTGCGGCAAACGCAATCTTTATGCCGATGTTAATGGCGCTTCCTCTGGAGATACAGCCAAGGACCTTTGGGGAGCTAATTGGCGCACGCCAACTTCTGCAGAAGAGCAGGCGTTGTTGAATAATTGTGATTTTGTATATTGTGATGGTAGTTCAATTCAATATGAAACGGGGTGTACGCTCAATGGCTGGAAGGTTACAGGTAGAGGAGATTATGCAGGTAACTCAATCTTTATGCCGCTTGCTGGTGTAAGTGATCAGAATCAAGGTAATGGTACACCTTATTATTATAATAATGGACAAAGACCAGGAAATGGCGGATGGTATTGGGCAATTGATGGCAGCAATCGTATTTACTTGAGTACGACATCTCAAAGTTTTGATAGACATGATAGTCCTCATGGCTGTTCCGTCCGTGCTGTGTTCATAGGCGAATAAGTCGGCTCACCTATTCTCATATTTATATCTCGCGATTTCTTATTATATTTGCGAAGAGTTTGACAAGATATTAACAATAAATAAAATAACAATCATGAAAAAATTTCTTTCAATCGTAGCCATGTGCCTCGCTTCGCTGAGTGTGATGGCACAGTCGTCTTTGGTGGCAACACTGACACATGAGGGTACCACAACTGAGTATTATGGTATTACAGCTTTTGCCAATGCCGTTGCAGCATCGGCAGACGGTGACCTGATTACACTTTCTACTGGTGTTTTCAATGGCGCTAGTATCAATAAAAGTCTCAACATCAGGGGCGCTGGTACTACACCTGCTGAGCAGGCTACAAGTATCAATACAGAAGTAGTAATTGGCAAATCTTCTGATCCTGATGAATCAAATCACTGGTTGAATTTTGAAGGTATTAATTTCGATTGTCAGATTTCATTGGAGAGACCATTGAACAAAACGGATCTTTATGAGATCAAGGATTTGCAGTTTAAAAGATGTATAATCAAGAATGTTGGTTTTAGGGATCGCTATGATAACGGATACTATTATGCGACATTAAGGAATTGCAGATTGATTAATTGCCGAGTAAAAGAGTCTTTTTCAGTTATGAATGAATCTGAGGTTTCTTTTATTAATTCTGTAGTATTTGGATATAGAGTAGATAATGATTATCGTGGAACAAATGCAAAAGGCAATTCTCTAAATTCTGTTTTAATTACGAACAACGCCCCTAGAGCTTTGACATATATGTCGGGACATAATTCCATTTTCGTTTTTAATGCACCAACACCATCTGATAGATATGGACACTACTATTTGTTCCCAACAACATCATCAATGGATAACTGCATTTTCACTGGACGTTTTAATGATGTTGAGGCTGATATGGCAAATCTTACTGCTCCTCAATATGTAACAAATTGTCAATACAAGCCTATGTCTGAAGTTTTCGAGTCTGCCACAAGCTATACTGCGATTGAGATGGACAACGATTACGCTCTGACTACAGGGGTACAAAGCATTTTGGGTACCGACAACACTCAATTGGGTATATACGGTGGAGCAGCACCATATTCTGCAGTTGTAACTTATCCTCGCTTTACCACTTTCACCGTAGGAGAGAAGGCTGTAGATGGCAAATTGTCTGTTTCTGTTAGCACAACTGAATAATTGCACCAATTATGCATAGAGCTTATTCTTTATTACTAACCCTTTTCATCACTACGTCTCTGGCGTGGGGGCAGAATTCTGTAAGATACTGGTTCGATCAGCAACTGGAGAAGCAGATGCTCTCGGGATCAGAGATTGACTGCTCTGCCCTGTCAACAGGTGTGCATTTCGCTCACTTCCAGATATCGGGAGTGGACGGGAATCTTTCGCCTGTGCGCTCAAAGGCATTTCTAGTGATGAACGAGGAGGTGCAGCAAGTCTCGGACTATAGAAAGATGAGCTATTGGTTCGATCAGCAGGCTACTAAGCAAGAACTCAATAGAGGTAGTTCTGAGATCGACTGCTCTGCCCTGCCTACCGGCATGCACTTCGCCCACTTCCAGATAGAAGGAACAGACGGATTGCTGAGCCCCGTAAGGTCGCAGGCATTCTTGGTGTTGAACGAGAATCTGACGCCTTCTTCAAGCTATTCGGCCATCAACTACTGGTTTGACCAGCAAACCGTGAAGACGGCTTACACAAGTGGAAGCATTGATTGCTCGGCATTGTCTAACGGAATCCATGCCGTACATTTCCAGCTTGTTGATGACAACGGATTGCCTTGTCCTGTAAAGACGCAGTTCTTTGTAAATCTTGATTTCGCAGCACATCAGCTCTATTATTGGTTTGACGACGAAACGACTCGCAACCTGATGGCTATTGATGGAACGGAGATCAGTGTGGAAGGCCTTACCAATGGTCCTCATACGCTCCATGCCATGCTTGCAGATGCCAAGGGCAACGTCCTCAGCGCAGAGGTGAAGGATGCGAACTTTACAATCATCTGCTCTGATGACGATCATGTCGATGCTGACGCAGATGGCGCATGTGATGTGTGCCACGAACTCATTACTTATACTCGTTCTGGCCTCACAGAAGGTAATTATGGCACTCTCTGTTTGCCGAAGGGTGGCACAGCCTCTGGAGCAACAATTTATTCTATAGCAGGTAAACGTGTCGACATAATAACAAGTAATCCGATCTCACTCGTGCTCGAAGAAGTGACTACGCTTGAGCCTGGTAAGCCATATGTTTTCTGTGCGGAAAGTGAGAATCTGACTGTGACATACTCAGGCCTTGATATAAGTACAGAAGCTTTATCAGAGAATGGCTTGATCGGTAATTTCACATCAGAGAAAGATGTGCCTGAGGGAAAGTACTTGCTGTACGATAACAAATTGGTGAAATGTGGTACAGGTTGTAAGATCAATGCTAATCGTGCTTATGTGGATATGGATGAGGTCCCTACTTATGGAAGTAGTCCTTCTCCTTTGACACGTAGTATTACAATCTACAATGGCACTACAGGAATCAATCTGATTGAATCCTCAGAGGATGAGGCTCAGATCTTTACTCCTGCTGGCATGCGTATTCCACGCACAACCAAGGGTATCATGATTATTAACGGCAATAAGGTGATTAATCAATGATGAGTATGAAAAAGAAATATGCTAAACCGGTTGCCGAAATAATCATCGTTGATACGGCCGATATCATTGCCACAAGTGTCCCAATCGATCCAGATCCTCATGATGGAATATATGGAGACTAAATAAAAAATTAGGGCGATTCTCATTTGAGAATCGCCCTTGTTGTAGGAGAAGAAGATCCCTTTTATCTTTCCCACCACGCCAGCCTCTTGACCTTCGCTGAAGCATCCACGCCGGCGCGGATCTCATTGGCCGTGAGGCCTGTCTGGTCAACCAGGAACTGATTCAGGGATCGGAGGTTAGCGTAGCCGAAGAATTTGGCGATGAAGGTGGTGGTGAGCTTGGTGGAGGTGAGGAGCTCGACCATGGCGCGGAGGCGATACTGGTGGAGGAAGTCCTCGTGACTCATGCCAGTGAGAAGACGGATGGCGCCGCTGAGGTCTCGACGATCGACGTTGAGAGCGTGGGCCACTGCGAGTGGGGTTTTGGCCTTGTGATGAGTCAAAAGGATGCGGATCACGGCATCGAGGATGTTGCCGTCGGTGGCAGGGTAGGCGATCTCGTCTTCTGGCTTTCTTGACAAGGTGTTGTTTCCTTCTTCGATGTTCAAGAATGCTCGGATAGGGAGATAAGTATCCTCAAATGTGTAGGTTTTGATCTGAAAAGGCATGTTCATGCTGATTAAAATGTTGTCTATATTATATATAATGTGTTAATACTGGCCGAAAAGCTTGTTTTGATTCCTGTTTGTACTATCCGCGACCCTGGATAGTACATCCGGAGATTGTTTTGTACTATCCGCGACCCTAAATAGTACATCCGGAGATTGTTTTGTACTATTCGCGACCCTAGATAGTACATCCGGAGATTGTTTTGTACTATCCGCGACCCTAGATAGTACATCCGGAGATCGTTTTGTACTATTCGCGACCCTAGATAGTACATCCGGAAACCATTTTGTACTATTCGCGTCCCAGGATATGACAAAACAGAAATTGCACATCCCATCATGCAAAAATCTCAGTACTCAGCATAATGGGATGTGCAAATTGTATGTGTCGCTTAGTTATAAATGATTTTCTGACTAAGTTTTGAAAGAGTCGGATCAGATGCCGAGGCTCTGGCAGATCACCTTGAGCTTAGCCTCTGCGGCAGCGCTGGCCTTCTCGTAGTCGCCATCGAACTCTGCAGGAACCTCGCAGTAGAACTTGATCTTTGGCTCGGTGCCTGAAGGACGTACAGAAACCTTGATGCCACCCTCGGTGAAGTACTGGAGTACGTTAGAGGTAGCTGGCATGTCAACGTCGCTGACGTTGCCCTGAGCGTCGGTCTGCTTGAGAGTCTTGAAGTCCTTAGCAAGGATTACCTTCTCGCCAGCGAGCTCCTTAGGTGGATTAGCGCGGAAGTTCTCCATCATTGCCTTGATCTCGTCAGCACCAGACTTGCCTGGCTTGGTTACGCTGACAGCCTTCTCCTTCTGGAAGCCGTAGTCCTTATAGATGCTGAGGAGGAGACCGAAGAGAGTCATGCCGTTATCCTTAGCCCAAGCTGCGATCTCGCAGATGAGACAGATAGAAGCTGGAGAATCCTTATCACGAACCTTATCGAATGGAAGGAAGCCGAATGACTCCTCGCCACCACCGATGTACTTCTTAACGCCTTCGTTGATGCGGATACGATAAGCAATCCACTTGAAGCCAGTGAACTCGTCGAAGATCTCAACGTCGTTCTTCTTAGCGATCTTAGCGATGAGCTCAGAAGTAACGATGGTCTTGACCATGAACTCGTTGCCCTTGAGCTGGCCGAGCTTCTTCTTGTTGGTGATGATGTACCAGTAGAACATCATAGCGGTCTGGTTGCCGTTGAGAATCATCCACTTACCCGAAGCATCGCGGCAAACGATAGCCAAACGGTCAGCATCTGGGTCTGAAGCAATTACGAGGTCTGCACCTACCTTGTCGCCGAGGTTCATACCCATGGTCATTGCCTCAGAGTTCTCTGGGTTTGGAGAAACTACGGTTGGGAAGTTGCCGTCGATAACCATCTGCTCAGGTACGACGTGGATATTCTGGAAGCCCCATGAGCGGAGTGCCTCAGGAATGATAACGCGACCGGTGCCGTGGAGTGGAGTATAGACGATGTTGAGGTCCTTGTGACGGAGGATAACGTCCTGGTCAACCATTGCCTCCTTAACTGCCTGAAGGTAATCCCAGTCCATCTCGCCACCGATGATCTCGATGAGCTCCTTGTTTGGCTCGAACTTAACGTCGTCGATAGTAACCTTATTTACCTCCTCGATGATGCCGGTATCGTGTGGGCTAAGTACCTGTGCGCCATCATCCCAGTAAGCCTTGTAACCATTGTACTCCTTAGGGTTGTGCGATGCGGTAACGTTGACACCTGCCTGAGCCTTGAGCTGACGGATGGCGAAAGAGATCTCTGGAGTAGGGCGGAGGCTCTCGAAGAGATAAACCTTGATGCCGTTAGCAGAGAAGATGTTAGCTACGGTCTCAGCAAACATACGACCGTTGTTGCGGCAGTCGTGACCTACGACTACGGCTGGCTGCATGTTAGGGAAGGCCTTGTTGATATAGTTAGCAAAGCCCTGAGTTGCCATACCTACTACATACTTATTCATACGGTTGGTACCTGCACCCATGATGCCGCGGAGACCACCAGTACCGAACTCGAGGTTCTGATAGAAAGCATCGATGAGCGCGGTCTTGTCCTCGTTCTCGAGCATTGCCTTTACTTCTGCTTTGGTTTCTTCGTCGAAACCAGCACCCAACCAGGTCTGAGCCTTGGCGGTGCAGTCTTTGATAAGCTGTTCGTCCATGATATGTAATAAATTTATTATAATATGTTATTGTTTTCAGTGGATAGGGGGTTAACGAAAGAAAGATATGCGTACTCACTCATAAATATGAGAACACGACATTTCTGCGCAAAGATAACTGATTTTTTCTCTTTGCACAAATTTAAATCATAAAAAAATGCGAAAACATGTTGCGTAACATATTTTCGTTGGTAAAAAAAGCACTTGTGATGATTATTCTGACAGATTATTTGTTTTTTTGACAAAAGATGACTACATTTGCAGCAGTTTTTAGCATATTGATAACAATTTATATTTAATATTAGTATCGTTATGAAAAAGTTTTTTGCTATTATTGCGGCTCTTGTCGTAACAACCTTTGCCTTTAACGCTAAAGCTCAGTTTTCGGGAATTGAAGGTATGCCTCCATATAAATTCGGTGCTACAGTAGGCCTCAACATGCCTTGGGTATCTGGTCAGTCTGGAGATTATAAGGTAAGTGCCGGTTTGCAGGTTGGCGCCAACTTGATCCTTGATGCTTCAGAACTCCTTCCTAATACTTTTGCCCGAGTAGAGGCTAAGTATTCGATGAAGGGTGCTTATGCTGAAGCTGGTGCAGTCAAAGACTATCTTACCCTTCATTATCTTGAGGTCCCTGTTCATTATGGATATGCCTGGTTTATCAACGAAGATGTTACTTTGATGGCAGAGACAGGTCCATACGTTGCTTTGGGTTTGTCTGGCCGTAACCGTGTGCCAACACCTCTTGGAGATGTTTCTTCAAATGTTTTCGGTAATCGTTTTGATCTTGGCTGGGGTGTGCAGGCAAGCGTAATGTTTGCTAAGAACTATCAGCTTCATATCGCTTATGATTACGGATTCATCAATATTTCAGATGATTTGCTCCAGAACCGCAATCTGAGCATTGGCCTCACCTGGTTCTTTGAGTCTTTGTTTGAATAATTCTACCTATTATATAATATGGCAGAAAGTAATTTCGTCGATTATGTAAAGATCTATTGCCGCTCTGGTAAGGGTGGTAAGGGTTGCTCGCACTTACATCGCGCTAAGTACATCCCTAAGGGAGGTCCTGATGGTGGTGATGGAGGTAAGGGTGGCAGCGTCATCTTGCATGGCAACCGTAACTACTGGACTTTGCTCCACCTTCGTTATCAGCGTCATATCTTTGCTACTGATGGCCAGGCTGGTGCAGAAAACAAGTCTTTCGGCAAGGACGGCAAGGATGCTATCATCGAGGTGCCAATGGGTACCGTCGTATATGATGCTGATACTGGAGAGTATATCTGCGAGGTGACCGATCATGACCAGAAGGTTGTCCTGCTGAAGGGCGGCCGTGGTGGTTTGGGTAACTGGCACTTCCGCACGGCTACCAATCAGGCTCCACGTTACGCTCAGCCTGGTGAGCCTTGCATCGAGCGTGCTGTGATCCTGGAACTTAAGCTGCTGGCCGATGTGGGTCTGGTAGGATTCCCAAATGCGGGTAAGAGTACGTTGCTGAGTAGTATCAGTGCAGCTAAGCCTAAGATTGCCGACTATCCATTTACAACCATGGAGCCGAACTTGGGCCTGGTTCCTTATCGCGATAACCGTTCGTTCGTCATGGCCGACATCCCGGGTATCATCGAGGGTGCCAGCGAGGGTAAGGGTCTCGGATTGCGCTTCTTGCGTCACATCGAGCGTAACTCTACGTTGCTCTTCATGATTCCTGCTGATACGAATGATATCAAGAAGGATTATGAGATCCTGCTCAATGAGTTGCGTACCTACAATCCAGAGATGATGGACAAGCAGCGTCTGCTGGCTATCACCAAGTGCGATATGTTGGATGATGAACTCATCGATCAGATGCGTCGGGAATTGCCAGATGGCGTTCCAACCGTCTTTATCAGTGCGGTGGCTGGTCAAGGCCTTGAGGAACTGAAAGATATGCTCTGGACGATGCTCAATGATGAGTCAAATCGCATCCAGACTTTCACTCATCGTAACCTCGACCTCACAAAGTCTAGTGAGGATGACTATGAGGAGGCTGATCCATACGGTCATGATGACTACATAATTGAAGGTGTGGCCAGTCAGGACTTGATCGAGGAGGATTGGGATGATGAGTGAAATTAATTGAAAATTTATAATTAATAATTGATAATTGCTGATTGCGCTAAGAATCGAGTCTCAGTTCTCAATTATCAATTCTCTTTTTTTATATGATTCAGTCTAAATTTCAGGATTCTGAACAAAAGCCTATATTGCAATCCCAGCTGCTCCTTGGAGTGACTGGGATTGACCATTATTGCTCTATGCGCGGATTTGAGGACGCGGGAGCTGGAGTGTGGATACCTCGTCAGGTGCATGGTACGGAGATAGTAGTAGTGGAGGAGAATACTCCATTTGATGAGTCGTCTGCGCTGCAGAATGTGGATGCAGACGCTGTCATCACGCAAGTGAAAGGACGCTGGATTGGTGTAAGGACCGCCGACTGTGTGCCAGTGCTGCTATATGATACAGAGACCCGCACTATCGCCGCCGTTCATGCTGGCTGGCGAGGAACAGTAAAGCATATTGTGCGAAAAACGGTGGAACGAATGCAAGAAATGCTGGGCGTACGCCCTGAGAATCTGTTGGCGATGATCGGTCCAAGCATCAGCCCCGAGTCTTTTGAAGTAGGAGAGGAGGTCGCAGAGGCTTTTGTCGAAGCGGGACGTGCTGAGTGTGTCCTGCGACAGACTTTGAGTGCACAGGGTCGACTTGTTTCTTTCGCAAAGCCTCATGTAGATTTGTGGCAGAGCAATGCTATGGATTTATTGGAGGCTGGGGTGGAACTCGACCATATTGACTGTACTCCTCTCTGTACTTTCCAGAATGACTCTGTTTTATACTCTGCACGTCAGCAGGGAATTGAAACGGGTCGTATCGTTTCTGCTATTTGTTTGCTGTAATTTTGTTAATAGATAGTTAAAATTATTAGTAATTAATTAAAAAAATATTGATTTGTAATTGAAAAACAAACGATATTGTTAAAAAATGTTTTATCAAGATATTTTTAGCATAAAATATTTGTAGAATAATTTGAAAACCTTTATCTTTGCACCGTGTTTTTCATGGTATTAGATTTAAGGTTAACGGAAGAAGGTCGTCGGGAGATGCCCTTCTTTTCTTTTTGACTATATAGAAGGGTAACTTACAGATGCCTCTCGAGCTCAAAGCGGAATTTTGCACCAAACTTATAGAAGTCTGAACCCTTGAATCCGACAAAGAATCCAATATTTACGTAGTTATTTGCAAAAGCGTATCCTAATTCGGTATACGAACTCTTGCCTTCAGCACCTAAGATATTTAAGTAGGCTCGTTCCTTGATCACATACTTGCTGAGTGACCGCATGGTGCGGTGGATGATACCATAAGGAGTTTCATACATGACATGACCTCTAAGATAGCTTGGAGAAGAACTGAACCAGGTCTCGTCCAATAGCTGGAAGATACCTCCTACACGATTGTCCTGCCAGTTGGCAGGGTAATAACGTCGTGAGAAATAATGATAGTTGATGAAGTATTCTCCTTTCTGATTCATAAATTTTCCGGTACCTAAACGATAGGAGATGATTCTTTTAGGCGCTACACGAATATTCTGAGTCATGTCGAATTCGACACGGCCATAGTCACTGACAGATCCCCACACTCCCTTAATGGCCTTGGTTGCCTCTAAGATAAAAGTTGGAGTGTATCCATCAATGTAGATTTTACGACGTCCGTCATAATAAAAATGCTGACGAGGAGTCCACTCCAGGCGGATAATTGGTGCAAAGTCAGAATAATGCTGGCCCGCCAGTTCTTCACGATGTTCTGCAGAACTGGCCATTTTTCCGTGCTTGATCGGCTTCCGATAGTTATATTGGATGCCAGCATAGAGGTTCAGACCTGTAAAAATCTCGTTGTGATGCTCTATGTTCAGCTCATAGCGTTGGAAATAATCAATCCCCAGTCCATAGAAATCAATGGTGTCTTTCTTCTGCTTGAGTGCCTCATTGATGGTTTCAATATATTTGGAAGAGAAGCCGGAGTTGCTTCGCTCAAAAGAGACATACAAGCCTTGCCTGATCTTTGGAAGATAAGTCCAGTCAATAGACGTGCGGTAACGTAATTCCTTGAGCTTGAAAGCATAGCCTATCTGCGCAGAGAGATTGAGCGTGGATTTGTCGCGGAAAACCACATTCCAGCGTAGACGCTCGTTGAGCGAAAAGCCATTGAGTCCGTCGTAGGCAAAAGTGGCAGGGTCAAGAGGTCCATAGAGTTTGAGACGGTTATTGTCATCTCCAAATCGTCCACCTTCTACCATATGCTCAGAGAAGGTGAAGACCGCAGGTTTCTTATGATGTTCCAGTTGGGGCTCTGTGACTTCCTCTGGCGTATAGAGAATAGAATCGACAAGCGGCGACAGAAGGATTGGACGTATTGTGTCAAAGTCCGCTTCATTCATCTCAATGGTCTCATAAGTGCTAGTAAGGTTGAGACGCTGAGGTTTTACACTCTTTATGCTATCAATGGATTCAATACTTTTGAAGCGATAGAGTGTCGTGAACGTATTGGTACCCTCTGTGCCACCATAGTTGTAATGAATCTTGGTGCGATTGGTATATGGAAGAATCTGTTTTGCAATGCTATCTGGTCGGAACAATACCTGTGTCTCGAATTTGGCGAAGGTAATACTGCCCTTGGCTTGGAATCCTATGACCTCAAATCGTGTACTATCGACCATCAGGCAGCCTGAAAGCATGGTGTGATGCTTCCTGATCGGTTCAAAAGCAATGAGGCAATAAGTCGGTTCAATAGGAATACCTTGCTGCTCTGAGATGACCTGACGCAGGCTATCTGTCAATTCGATATTCTCGTAATGATAGGAAGATCTGCCCTCGTTGGAGAATGGCAGCACATGGAACTCTCCAGAGGTGTCATCGCTCTCATCGCGGATTTCAAATCCTGGTAAGAAAGTCTGATAATAATCTTTGAGCATAGCACGGCTGCGTCGGTTGTTGTTTGAGTTGATCGTCTTGCAGCTGAACTTGATACCTCCAGGCCAATGATAACTGGCCTGAACAATTGCTTCGAAAGCGATGTCTTTGTCGTACTTCCCCTGAAATGGTAATAGATGAGGAAAAAGCTTGCCTGCGATTCCTTGTTCTTCGCAGTGGGAATGACCGGAAACGTAGGCTTCGATGTTGAAAGAGCCAGGGACCTTAAGGAAGTCACTGGTGTGCTGGCTGATTTGAAAAACAAGTGAGTCCAAGTCTTTAGAACTGGCCACCGAAGGGATGGTCAGCATCAGGAGCAGAAGCAGCAGTATCTTATTCGCGATACTTGCCTTCTGTCTCATCGTCAAGAATGCTGAGATAGCTGTCATAGCGAGATTGACTGATGCGATGTTCTGATAAGGCTTGCAAAACTGCGCAACCTGGTTCGTGCGTATGGGTACAATTGCCAAAACGGCAGTCTGCAGAGATGGCAAAGATGTCTTTGAAATAGTGTCCGACGGTTTCCTTCTCAAATTCTATGGTACCAAAGCCTCGAATACCCGGTGTGTCGATCAGATAAGATGCACCTTGTCCGTTCGTCTCATTTCCTGATTCGTTGTCGACTGCCAATTCATACATTTCTGAGAAGGTAGTTGTATGCATGCCTTGGTCGTGTGAATCACTGATCTCTGCAGTTTTAGCAGAAGCCTGTGGCACGAGACGATTGATCAGAGAAGACTTGCCTACGCCACTATTGCCAGCTAATAGGGTCGTCTTGCCATAGAGATGCTGGCGGAATTCTGCTACGCCTTCACCCGTTTCAACGGAGAGTTGGTAGACGGGATATCCAATATGGCGATAGAGCAACGCCAAGTTGTTGGCATAACGAGATTCGTCTTCGTCATAGATATCCATCTTGTTAATGACTATGACGGCAGGGACACGGTATGCTTCGGCTGTCGCTAAGAAGCGGTCAATGAAAGTTGTGGCAGTCTGAGGATGTGCTACTGTCACAATCAAAACAACTTGATCAAGGTTGCAGGCTAGGATATGCGCCTGCTTGCTAAGGTTTGAGGCTTTGCGTATAATGTAGTTACGGCGTTCCTGGATTTTGTTGATGAAAGCAAATCCTTCCTTGTTGAGTTCATATTCAACATGATCGCCAACAGCAACAGGGTTGGTGGTTCGGATACCTTTGAGTCGGAAATTGCCTTTCACTTTGCACGGTACAAGTCCGTCTGCTACTGGATGTCCGTCATCAAAACCGGCTTGTGCAAAACGTAAAGATTCTTCCCGAAGGTTTTTGCCCTCGGGAAGAACCATATACCAAAATCCTGTATTGCGAACTACAAGACCCTTCAATTCTTAATTATTAATTTGAATTGATTATACGCTCATGATTTCCTTCTCCTTGTCAGCGTATATGCTTTCGAGGAGTTTGATATACTTGTCGTGAGCCTTCTGAACGGTTGCTTCTGCATCCTTCTCAACGTCCTCAGGGAGTCCATTCTTAACGTCTTTCTTGAGAACCTCGATGACATCACGACGGATGTTGCGGATAGCTACTTTAGCGTTCTCCTCCTCGCCCTTAGCCTGCTTAGAGAGCTGCTTACGACGATCCTCGGTCATAGGAGGGAGGCCGATACGGATGTACTCACCATTGTTCTCTGGCATGATGCCGAGAGGAGAGTCGATGATGGCCTTCTCGATGACACGGAGCATAGACTTGTCCCATGGCTGGATCAGGATGCTCTTTGCATCTGGGGTAGAGCAGTTGGCACACTGGCTGATTTCCATCATGGTGCCGTAGCACTCAGCCTTGATGCCATCGAGCAACTTGACTGTAGCACGACCTGCACGGATGTGGTCGAAGGTTTCCTGGAGGTGATCAACAGATGCCTGCATCTTTGCTTCTGCATCCTTGATAGTTTGCTTAACGTCTAACATTATAATTGTAGGTGTTAATGATTATTTCTTTCTTTTTTTTGTGGTGCAAAGATAATCGATTTATTCGAGATTTCCAAATAATGTGAGCTCAATACTCGAAATCGCGTATCATTTTGCCTTATTTTGCTTCTTCGTAAACCAAAGTGCCGATACCTTCGCCCTTCATGACCTTGACAAGATTGCCGACCTTGTCCATGTTGAAGACGATGATTGGCAGCTTGTTGTCACGACAAAGGGTAGTTGCGGTGAGATCCATGACCTTAAGTCCCTTCTGGTAGATCTCATCGTAGGTGATCTTGTCGAACTTGGTTGCAGTTGGATCCTTCTCTGGATCGGCGGTATAGATACCATCTACGCGGGTGCCCTTGAGCATGACGTCAGCCTCAATCTCAATGCCGCGAAGAGCCGAACCTGTATCGGTAGTGAAGTACGGACAGCCGGTGCCACCAGCCAGGATGGCGATCTCACCTTTCTCCATGACCTCGATAGCGCGCCACTTGCTATACTGCTCGCCGATAGGGAACATGTTGATGGCAGTGAGGACACGAGCTTTCTGCCCTGCTGCGTTGAGTGCTGAACTGAGGCCAAGTGCATTGATGGTAGTAGCCAGCATGCCCATCTGGTCTCCCTTGACACGATCAAAGCCCTTACCTGCACCGGTAAGGCCACGGAAGATGTTGCCACCACCGATGACGATACCGATCTGGACACCCATGTCTGCGATCTCCTTGATCTGCTGAGCGTACTCTGCCAGTCGCTGCTCGTCAATGCCGTATTGCTTGCTGCCCATCAGCGATTCGCCGCTGAGCTTGAGAAGAATTCTTTTGTATGCCATGATGAAATTATAGAATAATAAAATTTTGGATTTATATTTTGAACACTATATATTATATATAATGTGTAGTTTGCTCAATTAATATAAGACTCTATAGAATCTTTTGTCTGATTTTTGATGTCGAATAAGTATGTCGGAATTCGCGACATCTGATTTTGAAAAAGAAAAGGTCGCAACCGAAAGTCTCAAGGACCTTGATTGCGACCTTAATATTATTCTAGCATTCGAGCCGCAAATTACTTCTTGGCAGAATAGCTAATCTTAAGACACTGAGCCTTACGCAGCTCCTTCTTGAGCTCGGTCACAATACCCATCTTACAGTTGCGATCGATCTTCATGGAAATCTGCATCTTAGGCTGATCAGCCTCCTTCATTGACTGACGTGCCTGGGTCATCTTAGGAACGACGTTCTCCATCTCAAGGAAGTCGTCGTTGAACTGGATACGCTCCTCACGACCATACTTAGAGTCACGTGGGACACCGATGAGTACGGTAGTTACGAGAGACTTATTCTCCAGCTTGGTGACCTGGTCAGCACGTGGAGTGTTAACCTTTACGATTGGAGTATCCTCACGCATGTGGGTAACGCACATGAAGAAGAACAGGATTGAGAACACCAAGTCAGGAAGTGATGAGGTGTTCAATTCAGGCATTCCTCTTTTTTCGCCTTTATTAAATTTGCTCATAGTTGATTTTCCTGATTATGATTAATACTTGGCGTTAGCCTCAGAGATGTTCATAGGATAGAGATCCTTAAGAGCCTGGAGCTCGTCAGAGCTGAGCTCTTCCTCTGCGTAGTTCTTATTGAAGTACTTCTTAGCAGCCTCCTGACGGAGCTCGTTGTAAGCTGCTACCAACTCGTTCTGTACCTGAATGTACTTCTCGTAGCTGGTACCGTAGTCAGACTGCAATGAAATTACATGCTGCTTAGCAACCTTGATGCTTGGATCCTTAGGAAGAATAAGCGCTGCAAGTTCTGGATTCTTCTCAGGGTCTACGTCGCGAAGTTCAGGACCACGCTCACCAGAATAAGTGCCGGTAGCAGTGATGAAGCTCTTAGCAGCTGCGCGGAGCTGCTGGTTCTGAGATGCAACTGAACCTTCAACATAGTCGTCACCGACGAGCATCTGGTTGTTGGCGTTGACCATTACATTCAGAATGTTACGCTTCTTAATTTCCTGATCCTGCTGCTGCTCCTCTGGTACCCAACGAGGGAGGAGACGAGCGAGACCTTCATCAGTATCCATAGAAGTGACCACGAGGAAGAAGATAAGCAAGGTAAA
Organism: Bacteroidales bacterium; assembly: GCA_045639585.1. Lineage (GTDB taxonomy): Bacteria > Bacteroidota > Bacteroidia > Bacteroidales > UBA3663 > Liminaster. The sequence goes on along the minus strand of JAZUDJ010000140.1, from coordinate 38,792 downwards.
TGCCAAGTCGGCACTTGATGACGAGTTGATGCTCGGCGCTTTTCTTTTCTTTCTTGCCATAGGTCAAATCTTAATTAAAGAGTTTCTTGATACCGAAACCGATTACGAGTACGATAGTACCACCAATAAGTGCATAGATTGAGTAGAGCCACATGTCGATCATCTTCATCTCGTTGGCTGTGAATGACTCAACCTCACCGTTAACTACACGTGAGAACTCGGTCTCACCACTTGCGAAATAGCAAACTGCCAACAGAATCACGAAAGCAGCAACACCGCCGATAGAGCGGATAGCAGCCTTAGGATCTGACTGGAACATAGTTGCAAGAGTCTTCAATGCGAAGATCACGAGTGCAGCTACACCAAAGATAATCAATGCATAGGTCCAATACAGAAGAGTATCGGTTGCATTTGGTGTCTCCATGATGCCGCCAGTAGAAGTAGTTGCCTCGTATGTTCCACCGAAGAAGAACATACCAGCTACTACCAATGTAATGGCGAAGCTCACCCAGAGTACGATATTACCAATTTTGTTCATTGTAAAAAATCTCCTTCAAAAATTACTTCTTAAGCTTGATGATAGCGTCGAGAAGGCTGATAGAAGCATCCTCCATGTCGCTTACGATACCCTCTACCTTAGAAAGGAGGTAGTTGTAGAATACCTGGAGTACGAGAGCTACGATAATACCACCTACAGTGGTGATAAGAGCAACCTTCATACCAGAAGCAACGACTGTTGGAGAAATATCACCTGCCTTTACGATGTCATCGAATGCCTGGATCATACCGATAGCGGTACCAAGGAATCCGAGTGAAGGAGCAGCAGCAATAAACAAGGTAATCCAAGAAAGGTTCTGCTCGAGGTAGCCACTCTGAAGAGCGCCATAAGAGGTGATAGCCTTATCAACATCCTCAAGGCTCTGGCCATCCTTCAAACGGATGAGTGCCTGGGTGAAGATAGAAGCGATAGGACCACGGGTCTTCTTGCAGATGTCAAGAGCAGCGTCAACGTTACCACCCTCGAGAGCGTCCTCAACTGATGAAACAAGCTTCTTGGTGTTAACCTCAGCGAGGTTCAAGTAAATGATACGCTCGATAACGAATGCCATACCGAGAACGAGGGCAAGAGCAACGAATGCCATGAAGGTAGGACCACCATCGATGAACTGACCCTTAAGAACGTGGTGGAAGCTTGCAGACTCTTCAACAGCCTCTTCTGCCTCCTGAGCGAAAACTGGAGCCATCATAGCGATAGCTGACAATGTCAAGAAAAACTTTTTCATTGAGTTTGTGTTTTGTTAAATTGTTATTAAAATGGTTTTGTAATATGTCTTTCTAATATTGGAAGTCGAATATATAATTTCCGAGTGCAAATATAGTAATATTCTTTATTCGTTCCAACTTTTTTTTTGCTTTTGTGCGAATTTCTCTCTATTTTTTGTGCGAAAAAGACAAAATAAAGTGTTTTTGGTCGAATTTTCGTCGATAAAAACTATACTTTCGTCGATTTTGAGCGATTCGTCTGCTAACTCCAGTAGACAATTAAATCCCGAGGAGCTTCTCTGCGTTTCGTGTCGTGATCTCTTCCACTTCTTCAAATGGAAGCGCAAGTAAATCGGCCAGAAAACGTGCGGTGTCTGCAGTGAAAGCTGGCTCGTTGCGCTTACCTCTGTTAGGGAGAGGAGCCAGATAAGGAGCATCGGTCTCTAAGACGATACGCTCTATGCCGATGGCTTTGACGACTTCTGGTACCTGACTCTTTTTATAAGTGAGCGTGCCACCAACTCCGATATAGAAATCTCCATAAACCATGGCTTCCTTGGCTTCTTGAGCAGTTCCGCTGTAACAGTGAAGGATGCCACGTGGCCGCATAGTCCCTTTGTTGTCGTCGTTCCTTCTGCGTAGCAATAGTAGGAATTCTGGCATCGCATCACGAATGTGGAGCAAGACAGGAAGGGCATTCTTTGCTGCAAGGTCTAATTGGTCCTCTAGAAGGTTCCTCTGATCGCGGAGTCGGGATTTGTCCCAATGTAGGTCAATGCCGATCTCTCCGATAGGCAGGGGCTTGCCATATTGCTTGAATAGTTCTTCGAGCTTTGCGAACTGAGCTGCGACGTCTTCTGCCATATTCTCCGGATGGATGCCGATGGATGGGAAGAGGACGCCAGGATGCCTTTCGCATAGTTTGAGAATCTTCGGAAACTCAGTCTCGTCACAGCAAGCCAGGACCATCTTCTGTACGCCGGCCTCTTGGGCACGAACAATGCAGGCCTCCACGTCTTGGGTGAAGGCCTCATCTATCAGGTGACAATGAGTGTCAATGATCATTCCTTATATATATTATATAAATTCAAGTCGGCTCTGCATCTTTTCTGCCTCAATCTGCTTCTTCTCGCTCGAGCGGAGGAAGTAGACAATGCCATACTGCTGGCACTTGGTGAGCTTGGCCGACAATGGAAGGTCGTTGTAGCAGGTCTCAATCTGATTCCACATATCCTGCAGCAGGTCGTCCACCAGTGGACGCATATCTGTCAATTCCTGCAGATATTTTGCGATGTTGTGTCGCAGCGTGTTGATGTTGTAATAATGATCTGCAAAGATGCTGAAGTGAACCTTGACCTTGGCAATGTTCGGATTGTAGATAGGTACACCACCATGCGCAATACGCTGCTCCTCGCCTTGAATGATCTTCTCACCCCACTGAGCTACGTCATGGTCGCTCTTGAGCGTAGGTACCTTGAAGTTGTCCGGATCCAGCCCATATCCCTCTTTGATGTCCTTGCGCAGTTCGCCGCGCTGGATGGTCATATTGAGCACCTGAATGAAGTGAGAGACGTACATGTGCGCCATGCGCTGCTCCTCGCGGAACGACTTTGACATCTTGATAAACTGGTCATAGTACTGCTGGTACTGGCGCTGCAAGTTCTTGAACTTAGAAAGAATCTGCTGCGCGTCACGAATGGTCTGGTAGCTGAGTACCAGCTCACCATTCTCCTTATGACCTTCCATCTTGATGGCTGACTGTAAGGCGGCAATGCGACTTAGATCTGTATTGGGTAATCTGCGGTATGGCACGGTAGTATAAATTCTAAAGACTAATAATTAAATAGCACACACTTTGTGGTTATACATTGCGGTTTTCCAATTTGGCAGCCAAGTCCTTTAGTAGTCTTACTTTTTCACTTGGCACGCTCAGGTGGTGCAACGCCTTGATGGCTTCCTGATGATAATGTGCAATGGCTTGGCGACAAGCTTTCTCTGCTCCGGATTTCTTGTAGAACTCCTTATAGGCTTCGATCTTCTGCTCGTCGGTCATCCCAGTCGTGTCTGGCTCTGCGGCATTTTTTAGAGCGGTGATTCGCAGATAGGTCTTCTTGTCCTGAAGGATGTCTCCGCCAATACGCTTGCCGAAAGTTTTTGGGTCGCCCCAGCAATCCAACCAGTCATCCTGCAATTGGAAGGCCAGTCCGAGGCTGACGCCGAATTTGAAGAGTGTGTCAATGTCCTTGTCAAGGCGCTCGTAACGCTTTACTCCCAGTTCTGTGAGGTTGCCATAGGTCTTGTCCTGACCGATATATGCGCCAATCTGGAGAGCGCGACCTAGGAGGACAGAGGTCTTGAGGCGGATCATTTCAAGGTACTCCTCGATAGTGACATCGTTGCGAGTCTCAAACTCCATGTCATACTGCTGACCCTGACAGATCTCCTGGTTCATCAGATTGAAGGTGTCCATCACGTGCTTCAAAACGCGTGCTGGCGCCTCACTAATCAGCTGATAAGCCAGTCCCACCATAGCATCACCTGAAAGAATCGCCTGATTGTCATTCCACTTTACGTGCACGGTGGCACGGCCACGACGCTCTGGAGCCTTGTCCATTACATCGTCATGAAGCAGGGTGAAGTTGTGGTACATCTCAATGCCCAATGCAGGTGTGATAGCTTGTGAGAGATCTTCGGTATAGAGATTGGCTGCAATGAGAACCAAAGTCGGACGCAAACGTTTGCCGCCAGAAGCTAATGTGTAACGTATTGGTTCGTACATGCCTTTGGCGGTTGCCGGATAAGAAAGGTTGTTGATACCTTCCTGGATTAGGTTGTTGAGCTCGACTTGTGTTTTCATATTATATTAAAGGAGTGATCCGATTAAGAGTAATGAAAATGCAACGATAAAAAGTATGCCAGCTTGAGATTGGGAAACTCAGGCTGGCATAATATGTATTACTGCAGACGGAAGGTAACAGGCAGCATGTACTTTACACGTACTGGTTTGCCACGCTGCTTACCAGGCTTCCACTTAGGCATTGACTGAACTACGCGCTTAGCCTCCTTAGTAAGATCCTCAGAAGGAGAACGCATCTCCTGAATATCAGTAACTGAACCATCCTTCTCAACGACGAATGACAAAGTTACACGACCCTGAATACCGTTCTCAGCAGCGAATGCTGGGTAGCGGAGGTTCTTACTGATGAACTCCATAAGAGCCTTGGTACCACCAGGGAACTCTGGCTCATCCTCTACGACGGTGAAGATGGTGTTAGCCTCAGCCTCCTCCTCTTCTACTGGAGCCTCCTCAACGGCCTGGACAATCTCTACTACAGTGTTAGCATCATCCTCGGCACTCTGCATCTCGATTTCTGCAACTTCTACGTCATCTTCTACAACGGTGAGCTGCTCGATAACGTCAGGCATTGGAGGTGGTGGTGGAGGTGGTGGAGGGGTGTTCTGAACGGTCATTACTATCTCCTCTTCTTCTTCCATTACTGCATCGCCAGCGCCATTATAGACCTTGCGATAGGTGGCATTAGTCCACTCGAAAGCAATGAAGAGGATAGCAAGAATAGCCACAAGACCTGTAAGAGCATAGGTAGTTTTTCTAGGCTCAAGATCTACTTGGGGGTCTTTCTTGATTTCCATGTTACTTGTTTAATTGGTTAAAAACTCTGCACAAAAGTAGGCATTTTTTTATAGGCAACCAAAAAAAACTGCTATTTTTTTACTTTTTTGTTCAAAAAAATTGCTTTTAACACGAAAAAGGGGTACTTTTGCATACAAATTAAGTGCAATCCACGTTTCTTATTGTGGCATTCGCATTTCTTTGCCACTTGTAAGACATGACAAATCGAAGATACTTGACGGCCTTGGCGGCTTCACTGACTTTTATCTTTATCCGAGCCCAGGAGGTGTCGGGTTATGGATATCTGGAATTACCAGTGTCAGCGCGCGGCCTTGCTTTGGGAGGTACGAGTATCAGCGTGGTCGAGCCTGATCTCTCTTTTGCAGAACAGAACCCCGCCCTTCTTTGTCCGCAGATGGAAAAGCAGGCGATACTTGCCTATACTAATTATTTGGCGGGTATTCAGATGGGATATGCAGCTTATGCAGACCGGTTTCTGGAGGTAGGTGGATGGTCCGCTGCCATGCGTTTTGTCGATTATGGTCATTTCGACGGGTATGATAGCCAGGGCCTCTCAACAGGTTCTTTCTCTGTAAAGGACCTTTGCCTGGAGGGTGCTATCGGCTATCCGCTTAATGACCGTTGGAATATCGGCGCTCAGACCAAGTTCCTATACACTTCTTACGAGAGTTATAATGCTTTTGCCATGGGAGTGGATCTGGGTTTGAATTATTATAATGATGTCTCTGGCAACTCTTTTTCTTTGACCTTGACCAACCTCGGTGGCCAATTTAAGAGTCTCTATGAAGAGAGTAAGCAGAAACTTCCAACGCAACTCAATGTCGCCTGGAGCCACGAACTGTTGCATCTGCCGTTCTGTATTTCGGTTACGGCCTATCATCTGCTCGACTGGAACCAGGAGTATGTCGATGGCAATGGCCAGAAGCAGAAATTCTCCGCTTCGGAGCAGGTGCTCAATCACTTGATCTTCGGCCTTGAGTGGACAGCAGCGCAGAATTTCTGGCTGGCAGCGGGTTACAACTACCGTCATCAGCGCCGTTTCAGTGGACAGGGAGGCTTCCTCCGCGGTTTGTCGATGGGAGCAGGATTGAAGTATAATTCATTTAATTTTCAGGCAGGCTATGCCAGTACCAATCTGGCTGACGGCACGCTGACCCTACAATTAGGATACACCTTTTAAATATATATGAAAAAGATCACTATAGCAATTGACGGCCACTCTTCTTGTGGCAAAAGTACGATGGCCAAGCAGCTTGCTTCAGACCTCGGATATATCTATGTCGATACAGGTGCGATGTACCGTGCCGTTACCTTATATGCTTTACGCAACGGTCTGATGAATGCTGAGACCAAGGAGATCAATACTGAAGCGCTCCAGCAGCAGATCGATGACGTGAAGATCGGCTTCGTGCTCAATGAACAAGGCCAGAAGCAGACCGTCCTCAACGGAGAGGTCGTAGAGCAGGAAATCCGACAGATGCTGGTCAGCAACTGCGTAAGTCCTGTGGCAGCTCTCGGTTTTGTCCGCTCTCATCTTGTTGCTTTGCAGCAGAAAATGGGAGAGGAAGGCGGCATTGTCATGGATGGCCGAGACATTGGTACCGTCGTCTTCCCTAATGCAGAACTCAAAGTTTTCGTGACAGCTTCTGCCGAAGTACGTGCACAGCGCCGTCTGGCAGAACTTCAGGGCAAGGGCGATACTGCCACCACTTTTGAGGAGGTCCTGAAGAACGTTGAGGAGCGTGATTACATCGACACACATCGTGAAGTAACTCCTTTGCGCCAGGCAGAGGATGCCAGATTGCTCGATAATTCTAACATGACCATCCCTGAGCAAAACGCGTTGCTGCATCAGTGGGCCATGGAGGCAATTGGAGAATAATAGAATCACTTCATTCTTTTGTTTATGCAAATTACCGTTGACGAGCAAAGCGGATTCTGTCCGGGTGTGGTCAGTGCTATCCGTAAGGCGGAAGAACAGTTGTCGCAGGCCGACAATCTCTACTGCCTGGGAGATATTGTCCATAACAGTGAGGAGGTTAACCGCTTGGAGCAACAGGGTCTCAAGACCATCGACCATGCGCAGATGGCAGGGATCCATGACGCCAAGGTCTTGCTCCGCGCTCATGGTGAACCGCCTTCGACCTACCAGCTGGCAGAGCAGAATGGCATTGAGATCATCGACGCGACCTGTCCGGTAGTGTTGCAGCTCCAGAAGCGCATCAAGAAGGTCTATGATGAGGAGCCAGGCGTGCAGATTGTCATCTTTGGCAAGAAAGGACACGCTGAGGTCAATGGCCTAGTGGGTCAGACCCAGGGTTCTGCCATCGTTGTCGAAGGTGCCTGTGACTTGGATAAGATCGATTTCTCCCGTCCTGTCCGCCTCTTCAGCCAGACGACCATGCCCGTCGATACCTTCTTCCGTCTGGCAGAAACTGTCAGTGAGCGAATGGTCGATCCGAGCCAGTTCATCTATAAGGATACAATCTGCCGACAGGTGGCCAACCGCATCCCTCATCTCAAGGAGTTCGCTCGTCAGCATGATGTCGTCCTCTTTGTCAGCGGCAAGAAGTCGAGCAATGGCAAGGCGCTCTTCGGCGTCTGTCAGGAGGTCAATCCTCGCAGCTATTTCGTCAGCCATCCTGATGAGATCCGTCCGGAGATGACTCAGAATGCAGAGACCATCGGCATTTGTGGAGCAACCTCTACGCCGAAGTGGCAGATGGAACAGGTGGCTGTGGCTTTGTCGGCTGTGAGTGCTGATACTCACGACTCTAAACTCTAATCTTCGACTCTAAACTCTAATCTTTTAACTCTAAACTATATAGTGTTATGTCAGAGATCAAAAGCGTAGGTATTCTCACCAGTGGTGGAGATGCCCCTGGCATGAATGCGGCTATCCGTGCCGTCACTCGTGCTGCAATTTACAATGGTTTGCGTGTTTTCGGTATCCGTCGAGGCTATCAGGGCCTCATCGAAGATCGTATTGAGGAGTTCCGTACTCAGAACGTGAGCAACATCATCTCGCGTGGTGGTACCATCCTCAAGACCGCTCGTTCGGCAGAGTTCAAGACTCCAGAAGGCCGTGCTAAGGCTTATGAGAATATGCAGAAGCATGGCATTGACTCACTCGTCGTCATCGGCGGCGATGGTTCTATCACTGGTGCTTCTTACCTCGCCAAGGAGTATGACGTACCTATTGTCGGTCTTCCTGGTACCATCGATAATGACTTGGCTGGTACCGACGTTACCATCGGCTATGACACCGCTATGAACACCATCATGGATTGTGTCGATAAGATCCGCGATACCGCTACCTCTCACGCTCGTCTTTTCTTCATCGAGGTCATGGGCCGCGATGCAGGCTTCCTCGCGCTCAATGGTGCCATCGCTACTGGTTGTGAGGACGTAATCATCCCAGAGGAGAAGACTCAGTATGAGCAGCTCAAGGAACTCGTTGCCAATGGTTTCCGCAAGAGCAAGTCTTCGGCCATGGTCATCGTGACCGAGAGCAAGGATCCTAATGGTGGCGCCATGGGCCTGGCTCAGAAGATGAAGGAGGAGTTCCCTGACTATGATGTCCGCTGCTCTATCCTCGGTCACCTCCAGCGTGGTGGTTCTCCAACAGCTTCTGACCGTATCCTTGCCAGCCGCACAGGCTATGCAGCCATCGAGGCGCTCCTCCAGGGTCAGCGTAATGTCATGATCGGTATTCACAACGACCATATCGTCAACGTTCCTTTCGCTAAGGCTATCAAGAAGGATAAGCCTATCGACCCAGAACTCCTCACCGTACTCCGCGTATTGTCTATCTGATATGCTTCCCATTCATTTCGCGCCCCTGCAGGGCTATACCGAGGCTCCTTATCGCCGCATCCATCAGGGTGTGTGCGGAGGTGTAGACACATATTATACACCATTCATTCGTCTGGAACATGGCCAGATTCGCAAGAAAGATCTACGAGAAGCGCTTCCGGAGCAGAATGTCGGCGTACATATTGTGCCACAGGTGATTGCCAGCGATGGTGCAGAGTTCGCGGTCTTGGCCGATAAACTCATTGAACTGGGACATCAGGAGATCGATATCAATATGGGTTGTCCGTTCCCTCTCCAGACCCGTTTGGGGAGGGGATCGGGCATCCTGCCTTACCCTGATAAGGTGACCGGCATACTCCATCAGGCTACTCGTCTGCACAACGAAAAAGGAGTTTCCTTTAGCGTGAAGATGCGCCTCGGTCAGGAGTCTCCTGAAGAGTGCATGTCATTATTGCCTATGCTCAACGATACTCCGCTCAAGCACATAACGCTGCATCCGCGCGTAGGTCGTAGCCAGTATAAAGGCGAGCTTGATATGGATAGCTTCGGTGCTTTCTATAATGAGAGTAGCAATCCAATTGTCTTCAATGGTATGTTACTATCTGTGGAAGACCTGCAGCGCATGGAGTCTTCTTTCCCGAAATTGGTCGGTCTGATGGTCGGCCGTGGCCTGCTTGCTCGTCCAACTTTAGCGCAGGAATACATCTCTGGTCAATCTCTCTCCGACGAAGAGGCACGTCGTAAGGTGCTCGAGATGCATCGTCAGCTCATGGCTCATTATTCTGAGGCCATTGAAGGCGGTGAAGGTCAGCTGGTACAGAAGATGCAGTCGTTCTGGGAATACCAGGAACCGCTTTTCGGCCATAAGGCGGTGAAGAAAGTCCTCAAAAGTGGTAGTTTGAGAAACTATCGCGAGGCAGTGGCAAATATCAATAAATAAGAAAATGAAACCATTCGCAAAAAAACTCTCCATAGTTGCTCTGGCGGTGCTTTTACCAGTACTGTCCTGGGCCGATTCCTATTGCCCGAAGAAAGGCGAGGAGTTCGTATTCTATCCAGTGTCGAAGGTCTACAAGCAGGTGATCAAGGGTTATGACTGCTTCTATGTGCCAGAACTGGCATATAAGAACGGCCAGACCTATCCTGAGCGAGAGTATCGATTCAGGGTCGATGCGAATGGTGTGACTCCTTATAGCGAGATTGAGGGACATACTTTCGTGCTAGAAAATGCACTCAAGGAAAACTCCGACAAGCCAGTCAGTCAGCAGAACTTCCTCTGCTTCCTGGTACGTGATGATGGAGAGCGTCTTTTGCTTCGCATTCCTTTCGTGCGCAAGTCAACTGACAATACCTTGACTCGAGGTATGACCGTGATTCTCAACGAGAAGAACTCGTTCCGTTCGGGTCCTTCGCTCTGTTTGATCAATATTCCTGCCTGCCCTGTCAGCCAGTTGGAGAAACTTACTGGTCAGATGGCTGGTCAGACCCTCTCGCGCCAGATGGGTCGTGACGTGGATATGACGGTAAGTACACTGGTCAAGTATCTCAATAAAGATCTGGGAGATGAGATTGTCCGCTCAACTTCAGTCTATTGTGACTCCATCAGTTTCGTCGATGTCAAGGGCTACGTCTTCCGTCAGCCTCTTGCATTCGGTAATCTCAAGGGTAAGAAGATCAAGCTGCCAGTGTTTGATTTCCGCGGAAATGGTGAGTCTGTTTATGGTTCGTATTTCAGTATCAATACGGTATTTCGTGCTCCAGCAGAGAACAAACCTCTATTGGCAGAAAATACCACCAAGTCTGTATTGGCGACAGAGCCTGAGGTAGAAGAGACTCCTAAACCAGTCGCTGCAGAACCAAAGCCAGCCACAGTTGAGCCAAAGCCAGTTACTGTCGAAGCTAAACCCGTTGCTCCTGAGTCAAAAATAGTTGCGGAGGAGGCAAAACCTGTGACGGTAGAAACTCCAAAGCTTACAAAGGAAAAGGAAACCACCGTTGTTGCTAGCGCAGACACGAAACAAAACACAGAAGAGGTTTCTTATATTATAGAGGAGGTGCCAGTGGAGACGAATCTTTGGGTGATCGACGAGAAACCAAAGAATGTCGTGGCAGAAAATAAGATCGAGACTAAGGCTGTAGAGATCCCTAGCCAGCCAGTCGTCGTCAAGAAGGTCGCTGAACCCAAGAAGGTCGCAGCAGCTACTACCACAGCCCCTGTAGCACCAGTAGAAATCAAGACTCCAGAGATTACCGTCAAGTCAGAAGGTCCTGATCCGGAGATTCAGGAACGTCTGGCCAAGGAGCGTCTCGCAGATCTCACCAAGCGCTTTGGCGCCAAGAATGCCAAGATCATTGCAGATGGCAAGGTCAGCATCGGCTTCTCTCAGGAGATGTGTAAGGAGGCTCTTGGCGAACCAGACTACATCAACACGACTCAGAATATGTTCACCACTCTCGAGCAGTGGGTCTATGGCCATGATCTGTATCTGTACTTCCAGAAAGGAAAGTTGCAGTCAATCGACGAGTTCTGATTATTCCCTCCGGTTATACCATGCTGTTTTTCCAATCGAAAGACAATAAAATTGCAATACCCAAAAAGCATTTCACAGCATTCTTGACAAAGTTTTATACAAATTATCCGAATTGGATTATCCAATTTGGATAATTTGAAAATCATTGCGTACTTTTGCAAAAAATAATACGCATGAATCCATTCCTAACCTTTGGTTATCACTCAGCAGAATACTTCTGTGATAGAGTTTCTGAGACTGCAGAGCTCACAAGCCTGCTCACAAATGGCAATAATGTGACGCTGATTTCTCCGCGCCGCATGGGTAAGACCGGCTTGCTGTATCATTGTTTTGCCCAACCAGAGATCAAGGAGAAATACCATACGTTCATTATCGACATCTATGCCACTAAGTCGCTTCAAGACATGGTCTATACCATGGGCAAATCCATCGTTAGTGCCTTGAAACCTCGTGGTCGTCATGCCTTTGACAAATTCCTCGATGTCGTGACTTCGCTGCGACCAGGCATCTCGTTCGACGAAGCAGGAAACCCTTCGTGGAATGTGGAATTAGGCGATGTTAAGACTCCGACCATCACGCTCGACGAGATCTTCAGCTACCTAGAGCATGCTGACAAGCCCTGTCTGGTAGCCATTGACGAGTTCCAATCCATCACCGAATATCCAGAGAAGAATATTGAGGAACTACTGCGCACCTACGTGCAGCGTTGCCACCAGACCTGGTTCGTCTTCTGCGGTTCGCAGCGCAGCATGATGGGCGAAATGTTCCAGTCGCCCGCTCGTCCATTCTATCAGAGCACCACCAACCTCCCCCTTTATGCCATTCCTGCCGACAAGTATATCCCATTTGCCGAGCATCATTTCAAGCAATCGGACAAATATATTGCCAAAGAGGCCATTGAGGAAGTCTATCGTCGCTTCGATGGAACGACCTGGTATCTCCAGAAAGTAATGAACGAGCTCTGGCGCACCACCCAAGAAGGCCAGCCTTGTCTCCTGTCTGATGTCGTTCCTGCCATCAAGCATATTATCGACTCAAATACAGAGACCTATCAGGACATCCTCTATCAGCTTTCTACCCGACAGAAAGAGCTTCTCCTCGCCATCAGTCGCGAAGGCAAAGCCACACAGATCACCGGTTCTGCATTCATCAAGAAGTATCGTTTGTCAACTGCCAGCAGCGTGCAAAAAGCTTCTGAGATGCTCATCCGTCAGCACATCATCACCAACGATAAAGGCACCTACGAAGTATATGATAAGTTCTTCGCACTATGGCTGGCAGATAACTAAATTACACCCAAATCTAGTCGATTAATAGGACGCACAGAGACTCATATGTTCTTTGTATTTTGTGCTTTTATTTCATAAAATAATGTTATTTGATCTGCAACTATTCTTTTAATTTTATTCGATAAAATCTATGGGAACAAAATATGATCATGTTTTTCCAGAAAACGAAGGTGTTTCTGTAATTATAAAAGATGGGAAGTACGGAGCAATTTTATCTGGCGGCAACATTTTGATACAACCAAAATATGACTATCTATCATCTTTTAAAGGAGGAATAGCAGAAACGTTAAACGGACGCATAGATTTATCAGAGCATCCAGTCATTCTTCTTGATGAAGAATTTATTCATCTGCCTGGATATGATTCAGCCCGCGATTATAAAGACCTCTACTCAATAGTTATCAAAGAGGGGAAATGTGGTATAATAGATATAAATCAAAAAGAAGTTATACCATGTGAATATGATTATATTTCCGATTTTACTAATGGTATCGCTTATACATATAATATTGAAGGACGACAAGGCCGAAATGGATTTATATCTTGTAGATTGAATCATCTATCAATTATTAAACCACAATATGATGAGATTAGCCACTTCGTGGACGATTTAGCTGTAATAAGACAACAATGGGGTAAAGGTGTAATAAACAGATTAGGTGAGATAATTATTGAGCCAGAATATAAAGCTGTAACTATTTATAATAATGTAATATACGCAATAAAGGATTATAAGGTATATTGTTTTTCTAATAAGGGAGAAAAGCTAGAGAAGTCTAAAACGAATCCTTATATTCCGGGGTCAAATACTCCACAAATATTTCCAATAGACTATTGCCATTACGGATTAAAAGATAAAAAAGGTAGCATTATATCGGATTATCATTATACTCAAATTGGTAATTTCATAAATGGTAAGGCGAAAGTATGCTTTAATCATTGTCCATCCTCTATAATTAATGAAGATGGAAGAATTATTTTGTCTAAGGAAGATATTGAAGTAGTGCTTCCAGACAAATACTATTACGGCTTCTTTGTTGGAGCAGATTCCGCCATATTATTTGAAAAAGGTACTAATAGGCGTATCTTATTTTCAAAAGATGGCAAAGAGTTAGCAGAGCTTCCTGTTTGGAATAATTCCATACTATTTGATGATAGAACCTTTTTGTTAAGTCAAAGAAATGGAACTAACGGAAATAGTTCCACAATAAAAATAGCTCCAGACAATAGTATCGAGATGTTTTCTGGGTCAATAAATGAAATGGGGAGTAATACCTTTTATCTATCTAATTCCGTACGAGATTGGATAGAAACCCCCGTTTACGTACCAGAAATTGGTGAAGTAGAATATGTTAAGACTTATTTTGATTATCTTATTGAATTGTATTCGGTAATAAAAACTGATGGTACAATTATTATCGATAATGTGCCATATTTACAAAGAATAGAAATAGATTCTAATTTATTTATTTTTTCGAAATCTGGGAAAACATTTGGCATTATTAATGATACGGGCGAAATATTGATCGAAAATCAAATAGAATGGCGCCCAACAATAAATGGTTATAACGTTAAAGATGCAGATGGCGTAATTACATTTATTGAAGAACATCATAATAGAACCATTGACCTCTCCTCATATATCTCAGATTTAGAAACTGCGGAAACAAGATTGGAAGATGTAATAGAAGATTCTAATAAAGATATAAAACCAAAATCTCCCCAAAACGCAAAAAGCCACCAATGGCTCAATAATCTGATAGAAGGGAGCGATGGATTATATTATTTGTATGAAGATTGTCCATATGACAATAAGATTGTCGACAAAGATGGGAATCTATTGTTTTCTTTTACATCTTATGGCCTCTATGGCAATTATGGAAGACAAATTATATTTCAGTCCGGATTTGCGACAGCAAGAGATTCTGATTCGGGAGATTTTTGTATTCTATCAGATAAAGGATTGGTTTATTATAGAAGTGAAACAAAAATTGATAGAATCTTAGGTGAACCATTGTTTTACTTAAAAAAATATAATGATAACAGTTGGGAATATACCATTATTAACGCGAGAGGATCTGTTGTTCGTGTTGTAAAATGGCCATATCGCTACTCATTCGATGGAGAAAGTACTATGTATGAAATATTGTCAAATGGGTACTTTTTGTTTGCCAACAAATTATTTGATTATAATGGAATAATTGCAGGGGTTACTAGTAAATTGCATATTGATCATAAAATTATAAAAAGTGGAGATATTTTGATTGGCCAATCAGAATATGATCATGATTATATTTTTGATCTATATGGGAATAGGCTTGTAAAGGGAAAAATCGGGGAGCGAAATGAGAAATATATAGTATTCTACCCGCAAATTTGTTACAATACCACCAAAAGAGAATATTCTGGTAGTACATGTGGTATAATAGACACTTGCGGATTCTGGATAGTAGATCCATTATACACGTCTATATCCTTAAAAGATGGTATATTTGAAGCTACACTGAAAGAAGATACGGCATTTATAGTCAAAATAAGCCTAAATGGATCATTCATTGTTAATCAAGAGGACGAATCCGTAAACATCAGAACCTCAAAATATAAGGGAATTACAGATTTCGACGGAGAATACGCTATTGTATGTGGCTATGATAATGGCTTATTTGGCTTAATAAACAGGGAACTGGAAGAGGTTTTCCCTCCAACTTTCAGCCACATAGAGGCTATTGGGAACGGTTTTTACAAAGTTTATAAAAATGGAGAATGTGGCATAATTAATAATAATGCTTCTGTGATCATACAATTATTATATTCTACTATAACAAAAAGTAAATATGGTTGGGTTTTAAAGAAAGAACTCAAAGGTTGTTATGAGAAAATAGAAACATCTTTGTATGGCATGATGAATGACAATTTTGAAATAATTATCCCGTGCATATATTCGGCATTGGGGAATATTACGAATAATCGAATCCAAAGGATTAACAAATTTGAATATTCCACACATTTTGATTATAATTATGATCAGAGAAGAATAATTACTGCTGAAAAATTCCCCGCTTGTAAGGACGGGAAATGGGGTGTCATAGATTGCCAAGGTAACACAATTCTGCCATTTCGCTATCAATATTTACACAATGTTGATAACGAGAAATTTATAGTTTTTGAGGAATCTACATTATTAGGTGTAATTAGTTTAGAAACACAAAAGGTGATCATTCCCGCGCGATTCAAAAAAATCTCAATATCTTCAGATAATATCACTACAGAAATTAAGAAGAATTCCTATATTTTTAATCATAGTGGAGTTTTAATCAGATGGAGTATTGAATATCCTAGAAAGATAGTATCCTTTGATGATATAGATTATTCTGATGGAGATGCTGATGATTGGGGTCAAGATTCTGAAATGGACTATATGATTGAGGCTGGTGCAGATTTTGATTAAAAAAGTTCTATAATTGAAAAAACAGGTATATGGAAAAACAGAGATTCTCCGTATTGCAGCGTTATACTGCCATATTATACCATTTCTAACAACCCACTAATTCTAATGTATCATTCTATGAGTAAAAAGTTTATTGCCCTGTTCTCTGCTATTTCATTATTATGTAGTAGCTGCCATTCTTCTTCTGTTAACAACCACGAAGAACAATGTGTAAAGGAGATTCACAATCTCTTGGTAGAATACCGTTTAATTCTGGAAAGTGCAAAATCAACAACTCAGTTGAATAATGCTTTTGACGATTTTATGAAAAAGGCCAATGAACTGGGGGAAAAATATCCAGATGCTATAGATATTCTTGGTAATCAAGAAAAAATGATACAATATGGATTAGCCTTAGAACTTGGATCTATTGAGGAGCTATATGACTCTCTTTGTAATGTCTTACCCCTCATGACTCCTGAAGAAGTTCATTCTTTGCAGCTTCTTCAAGATTCTTTATATGGAGCTACAGAATAAAGGAGAAATATAATCATGTACTATACCAGAAAAATAATACACTGACTCATTGTACTAAATATGGACTCTCTGATAACAATCGATGACAAAATATATAAGTTGTCAATTGAAGAAGATAACAACTCTTTGACGGCAAAGAAAAATAAGCTTCATATCTTGATCTCATATCTGAAGAACTGTCATGTCAAACGGGCTGTAAAATTTCTTGATAAAAGAGAGGACCATCAAGCCCTCAAGCAATTGAATCTGGCTCTCAAGGAAAACCCAGACAATTGTTTTGCACTCAATCTACTGGCCGATTTATATCACAAACATCAGAATTACAGGCAGGCCTCATTTGTGATAGATAAAGCGCTGAATATAATTGGAGAAGAAGTATTTCCTGGTTTTTATTCAACCGCATCACGCATTTATCGTCAGCTTGGCAACAAACAGCTTTGGATAAGTTATGCCTTAAAAGAGTACAATATAAATTCAGAAAATCGACAGGCGCTACAAGAGATTATAGAGTATTATTACTCCCAAGAGTTATATAAGGAAGCTGCGGAATATGCAGATAAAGGCATAGCGTCATTTCCGGAAAACTCCTTTTTTTATACGTTCCGAGGGTGCATAGAGATGGAGTGCTCTCATTTTGATTCTGCCCTATCTTATTTTAATAAATCTCTGGAGAAAGACCCTGAGTATATTTCTGCCTTGGCATACATTCCAGCAGTTCTGTTTCGTCTGGGCAAGACTCGAAATGCAGTACGCGCTCAAGCAGAAATAATCAGAATCCAATATGAACAGGAAACGTATGATAGTTATACATCCAAAGTTCGTCAGATGCTTTGTGATGAAGCCTATGATTTGTATTATGAGCAGATAAAAAAGATGACTATCAAGGGCAGGTTCAAAGATCGTTTCATGGTAGAACTTATGCGAATGTGCTATTATGTTAAGAATTATAAGGAAGCTGCAGAATGGGCTCATAAAAGTTTCATGATCAGCCACGATTATGAACGATTAGTAAACGAGGCTTTTCTCATGTACAAGGCTGGGGAAATGCAAAAGTCAAAAAATCTGCTTGAATTAGTCATTCAGTGCGAGCCTCAGGGCACAGAAAGGCTTTTGGATGAAGTGTCTCAACGTGTCAACAGTGATACAGACTCTGACTTCGTATTCATAATATGTGATGCTTTGGAGAAGATCTGTCCGGAAGAAGGTCACACTTTCTATTACCGTGCCTACTACAACGAGCTCCTTGAACAACCACTTGAAGCTATCCGTGCATTTGATAAACTACTTGAATTATGGCAAGCTGATAATGCATGGGCTGTATTGCGTAGGGCTATTGCCTATGAGCAGACAGGAAATCATGAAAAGGCGGTAGAAGGATATAAGCTAATCATTGATACTCCAACGATGGAAGGCAACTTCGATGAATTGCCATTAGCATTGTTGTTGCTTCATGGTGAAACAGCACTACATAATCCCCTATCCAATTATAGGAAAGGAATTGAAACAAAACAAACGATCCTTGAATTGCTCGATCAACAGATTCAGCTTGAACAGGAAAAATATGATATGCTCAGTGATGACATCGAGGGACTGAGTGTCTTGCATCTACGAAGAGCTGCCTGCTACTGCCGTATTGGTAAGGAAGAGCAGGCGCTGGATGATGTGCGGTGGATTCTTGAACATTATGCATATCCTGAATTTTTCCTGAAGCATTGTTTCGAAATACAGCAGTTACGGAATTCCGGAGCCTTCGAGAAATTGATCGAAGAATTCGAATAATGCAAAATTTTATGGTTAGTAAAGACCTACCAGGGTTAAGACATCAATGTAGTCAAACGAAGGTAGGGTTAAGTGTCAATCCTGTCAAGCTATTACAAGCATCAAAAAGTTTTTCAACGAATCTCAATTTATCTGCCACTCTGCCACAAACGCTGTAACTTATTGATTCTCATGTAGCATTTAGCGTGGCAGATGTGTGGCAGATAGTGGCAGATGAAGGAAGTATCTGCCACAAGCCCATCGTCTTGTGAATGAAAAGGTTAGAAGCTGCTTGTGGCAGATGGCAGATAAAATAGCGAATCAGGCGATTTTTTTCATCGGGACGATGTAATAGACTCCGGAAATACGATTCTTGATCACGGAACGGACGCCGTGCATGCAAAATGTCCATTCCTGAATGCAAGAAGGGACGTCCTGCATGCAAGACATCCCTTCCTAACTCTCGTCATCCTAAACTCGGTACCGGGTGAAGGATGCCAGCATCTCGGCATCTCCTACACCGTACAGTGGGGGAGATGCCACGACCGTGGATGTCGACATTTGAATTCATTTGTTGACATCCACGGTCGTGAAAGGTGACGTTGTGTACGTAACGTCAATTTTCTTTAGAACTTGCGGAATCCCATGAGGCGACGCATCTCGTCGAGTGTCTCACGGACGTAAGTGCGAGCCTTCTCTGCACCCATCTCGCGTACCTTATTAAGATACTCGGTGTCGGCGTAGATCTCGTTGTAGCGCTCACGGATAGGAGCGGTGACCTTGAGTACGTCGGTAGCGATCTGCATCTTGAGGTCGCCGTAGCGGATTGAGCAATCGTTCCATGCTGCGAGGTACTGGTCGTAGATCTCTGGAGTTGAGACGAGCTTGAGGAAGTAGAAGAGGTTCTTGATTGGCTCGTTCATCTCTGAGTTTGGCTGCTCAGGAGTCATGTCGGTCACGGCCTTCTTGAACTTCTTGATGACGGTCTTGTCGTCGTAGTTGATGTAGATACAGTTGCCTTCGCTCTTGCCCATCTTGCCTGAGCCGTCGAGTCCTGGGATCTTAATTGGCTCACCCTTAGCCTCGTATGGCTTTGGCTCGATCATGAGATCGCACTTATAGAAGTTGTTGAAGCGCTTAGCGAAGTTACGAGCCATCTCGAGGTGCTGGAGCTGATCCTTGCCTACTGGCACGAAGTTAGCGCGGTGCTGCAGGATGTCTGCTGCCATGAGGACAGGGTAGGTGAGGAGGCCTGCATTGACGTTGTTTGGCTGCTTGCGAGCCTTGTCCTTGAACGATACGGTCTTCTCGAGCTCGCCAAGATAAGCGTGCATGTTGAGGAGGGTATAGAACTCACAGGTCTCAGGAACGTCTGACTGAACGTATACGGTACACTTCTCAGGATCCATACCTGCTGCGAGATACTCTGCCAGGATGCTGCGCACGTTTGGATTCAGGATCTCTGGATCAGGCTGGGTGGTAAGTGAGTGATAATCTGCGATGAAATAACGGCAATCGTAGTCATTCTGCATCTCCACGAAATTGCGGAGAGCTCCGTAGTAGTTGCCGAGGTGGAGGTGTCCGGTAGAGCGGATGCCACTCAGCACGATGGGTTTCTTTTCCATTTATTTTTTTATTTTACATTTTCAAGAATCAGTTTTACAATCGGCTCATAACCAGCCACGATGGAGATCTTGCGATCCTCGCGGAACGGACGGACGACGCCGCCAGCCTCTTCGACGATGAGCATACCCGCACAAGCGTCCCAGGCGTTGAGATTGAGCTCCCAGTAGCCATCAAGCATACCACAAGCCACACAGCAGAGGTCGAAGGCGGCCGAACCCATGCGACGCAACCCGCGCAACTGTGGCAGCATGCGGCAGACGTTGTCGAGGTTGTTCTTGTCCTGGCCGACGGTGGCCTTGTCGTAAGGGAAGCCGGTTGCTACGATGCACTCGTTGAGGTCGGTCTTGCGATTCACGCGGATTTGCTTGCCGTTCCACTGTGCACCCTCGCCACGGATGGCGGTATAGAGGCTGTCGAACGAAGGAGCATAGACCACACCCACTTGAGTGACACCCTTGTACTGCACGCCGATGCTGACGCAATACATTGGCAGACCCTCGGAGTAGTTGTTGGTGCCATCGAGCGGATCGACCACCCACTCCCAATCAGAGTCGCCATTGCGGTGCATGCCCGTCTCCTCGCTCAGGATGCTGTGCGAAGGATAGGCCTGATGGATCCTGTCGATGATCAATGCTTCACATTCCTTGTCGACCTCTGTGACCAGGTCGTGCAGGTTGCTCTTGGTCTCGATGTCAAGGCCACGACTACGGAATTTATGAAACTGTATCTTGCCGGCTGCCATGGCAATATCAATGGCACACTGCATGATACATGCATTGTCTTCGGTCATTTCCTTAGGCGCAAATGGATGTCTCAGACTCATGATTTGTTTTTTAGCTATGTCCATAATTGGGCGCAAAGATACTCAAACTCTCCGAAAATACCAAAAAAAAGTGGCAGAACTTGTAGTTTTTGGAATAAAATGAGTATCTTTGCACCGCTTAAATAGAAAAAAGATGATTGAACTTCAATACCCTGCAGCAGATGCCTGCAATGAATATTTCCCTCTGATCGACGAGGAAGGCCACGTAGTGGGTCAGGCCACACGACGTTATTGCCACGGTGGCAGCATGGCATTGCACCCTGTCGTGCACCTGCATGTCTTTGACCGAGAGGGCCGACTCTACTTGCAGAAACGATCAATGAAGAAGGATATCGCGCCAGGCTTGTGGGATACCTCGGTAGGTGGTCATGTCGATGTCGGCGAGTCGTTGGCTCAGGCGGTGCGACGGGAGGCGCGAGAGGAGTTAGGAGTTAGGAGTGAGGAGTTAGGAGTAATTTGCTCCAACGGCCAGCCTTCTCCACTTCGCTTCCTCTTCCAGTATATCTGGCAATCATCTCGTGAACGAGAGCTTGTTACCGCCTTTGCTGTTACTTATGATGGAGAACTGCATCCTGATCATGATGAGGTCGATGAGGGTCGTTTCTTTACGATCGATGAGCTGCGTCAGTTGCAAGGCAAGGGAATGTTTACTCTGCAATTCGAGGAGCAGGAACTCAACCACCTTCTCGCAGCAATTAATTCCTCACTCCTCACTCCTAATTCCTCACTATGAAAAAAGTCGCTTACTATACCCTCGGCTGCCGCTTGAATTTTGCCGAGACTTCTACACTCGCCTATCGCCTTGAGCAGCTCGGCTTCGAGAAGAGCCGCAAGGAGGCTGATCTGGTGGTGGTCAATACCTGTGCCGTTACTGAGCAGGCCACGGCCAAGAGCCGTCAGCAGATCAATAAGCTGATACACGAGAATCCTGATGCATTCGTCCTTGTTACAGGCTGTTACGCGCAGATCGAGCCACAGCAGCTGGCAGAGCGAGTGAAGGGTATCGACGTGATTGTCGGTACGGAATTCAAGGGTGAGAATATCACTTCATTATTAGGTAATCTGGAGAAGCGTCAGGAGACGTTGCTCTACCATACTGAATATAAAGACATCCACACCTTCCACGGTGGTTGCTCGGCCGATGACCGTACGCGCCACTTCCTCAAGGTGCAGGATGGTTGCGACTATTTCTGCACTTATTGCACCATCCCGATGGCGCGTGGCCGCAGTCGTAGCACCAGCATCGCAGAGCTCGTCAAGATGGCGCAGGACGTCGTTGCCAAGGGTGGCAAGGAGATTGTCCTGACCGGTGTCAATATCGGAGATTTCGGTAAGGGTACTGATGAGAACTTCTTTGACCTCTGTCGTGCACTCGATGAGGTGGAAGGCGTTGAGCGCTACCGCATTGGTTCCATCGAACCTAACCTCCTGACCGATGACCTGATCCGCTGGATTGCCACGGATTCCAAGCGCTTTGCTCCTCATTTCCATATTCCACTGCAGGCGGGTAGCGATGAGGTGCTGACCTTGATGCGTCGCCGTTATGACACCTCTCTCTTCCGTCGCAAGATCGAGATGGTGCGAGAGCTCATGCCGGATGCATTCATCGGAGTGGACGTGATGGCAGGAATGCGAGGAGAGACGGCTGAGCTCTTCCAGAAGTCGTATGATTTCCTAGAGTCCTTGCCTGTGTCACAGCTGCATCCATTTACTTACAGCGAGCGTTCTGGTACTCGCGCTTTGGAGATCAAACCGATCATTCCAGGCCCTGAGCGCCATGAGCGTACTGCGCGTCTGGTGGCTTTGTCCGACCAGAAGTTGCGCGACTTCTATCGCACACAGTTCGGTACTTCTCGCCGTGTCTTGTGGGAAGAACCTACTCATGGAAATAAAAAGCTGATGCACGGATTTACTGAGAATTATATCCGCGTTGAGGCTCCGTTCGATCCTTCGTTGGTCAATGTCTGTCAGCAGGTTACCCTCGGCAATGACCTCATTGAGACCAGCCAGGGACCAGCGATCAAGTAATACCTCAAAAATCATCACACACCTTCTATGAAAAGACTATTCTTTCTGCTCCTCTTTGTCGTCCAGTGTTCCTTGATGGCAACACATGCACAGCTCTATCGAGCCATCGTAGCACAAGATGGCTCGGGTGACTATACCTCTATCCAGGACGCTATCCTCAGTATCCGCGACTATAGTCCTGAGGGCCGACTGCACATTCTGGTGCGCAAGGGTGTTTATGAGGAGAAGGTCATCGTACCGGCTTACAAGACCAATATTACGCTGGTAGGAGAGGATCGCGATAGCACCATCCTGATCTGGCACGACCACGCTAATCTGCAGCAGACGGGTCGCTTCGAGGGTGTAGTGTTAGGATCATTAGCCGACCAGATGGGTCATGGTGGCCGTCAGTCTTCTGAGCGTGGCCATCGTCTGGGAACTTTCGAGAGCTATACGATCAAGGTCTATGGTGAGGGATTTGAGTGTGAGAATATGACCATCGTCAATGACGCTCGTGGCGGTCAGGCGGTGGCATTGCATAATGAGGCAGATCGTTCCGTCTTCCGTCATTGCACTTTCCGTGGCTTCCAGGATACGATGTTCAATGGCAATGCACGTTCGCGCCAGCTCTTCGTCGATTGCTACGTCGAGGGTGCTGTCGATTATATCTTCGGTCCTGCTACCGTCTGGATGGAGCAGTGTCATATCCATTCCATCGGTGATGGCTGCATCACTGCGGCCTCTACGCCTGCGGAGAATCCTCGTGGCTATGTGTTCAATCATTGTCTGGTCACTGCGGCTCCTGAGGTCAAGCGTCTGCACTTAGGTCGTCCTTGGCGCAACTATGCCAGCGTGCTGTTTATGAATTGTGAACTTCCTGCGCAACTGAGTCCTGCAGGATGGGACAACTGGAATGATCCGAAGCGCGAGGCTACTGCTCGCTTTATAGAATATAATAATGTGGGAGAGGGCGCTGCTACCGCTCAGCGAGTAGCGTGGAGCCGCCAGCTCTCTGCTGCTGAGGCGCAGCAGGTGACGCTCGACAAGGTTTTCTCTCAGTCGGCCGACGCTTGGCTGCCACGTCTTACCCCTGTTTCGTTCGATGAGGCTTATCTTCCTTTCTATGATCCTCAGACAGGCAAGGGAACTCCCTACGTCGCTTCAACTCTTGAACCCAAGAATCTCCCTTCCGATCAAGAAAAATTCACAGAGCCACTCATCGTCAATCTCGATGGCGTGGATTGCACCACTTATGTAGAATATGTCACTGCCGCTCGTCTGGCACGCGTCGCACAGCCTGCTGCCAAAGACTCTGTGTTTGCAGCTTATCTCCAGGCCTTGCGCTACCGTCACAGCATCCGTGGCAACTATGCTACGCGTAAGCATTATTTCAGCGAGTGGATCAGCGATGCAGAGTGGCAGGGATTGCTCCAGGACGTGACGTCACAGCTCAAGGGGGCTCAGCCATTGAGCAAGAAAATCAATTTCATGAGCCAGAACCCTCGCTTCTATCCGCAGCTGCAGCAGAGTGAGGCGATGCTCAATGAGGTCAAAAAAATAGAGGAGATGCTGAGTACACAGAGTGTCTCATACATCCCCTCATCGCATATTGCAAAGGCTTATTCACAGATGCAGCATGGCGATATCGTGGTTTTCCTTACCACCACAACTGGTCTTGATGTGCAGCACGTCGGTTTCGTCTGGAAGCCAACGCCTGATGCTACTCCTCGCTTGATGCATGCCAGTTCTGCTCAGAAGCAAGTGGTCGTCGACTCCCGCACCATTGCAGAATATGCCAAGGTGCAGAAGTCAATCAGTGGCATTCGCATCGTGAGGATCAAATGATCAACGATTGACCTGACGATTGACGGTCTGGCCGTCTACCGAGTGAATATTGAGGACAATGCGGTCCTCGGTAGCATACTCTGAAATGTCGATGTCCTTGACGGTAGCACCGTCGAATGGTACATTGCAGAGAGTCTGGCCACTGTATGATACGAGGTCAACAGAGGCAACAGGTACGCTCGAAGCAACCATGAGCTGGCCGGCTGGCATACGGATATAAGCGCTTACTTCGAATGCATCTGATGGATCACCCATCTCTACTTGAAGCTTGCTGTCAGCGTCGTCAGCTACGTCGTAGCCATTGAGTTGGAGCCACTTGATAGCATAGCGCTTGCCGAGGCGGCGGTAGCCTTCTGACGAGAAGTGCAGATTGTCTGGCGATACCTGACAAGCATAAGCTGAGATAGCGTATGCGGTAGGGATATAGTCGTGGATGTGGTCGATGGTTGGGTTAGCATGAGCGCAGACACCATTTTGATCAGCACCTACAGCCTCACCAGCGAGGATAGGGCAGTCGGCTGCTGTGAAGCCGAGCTCCTGCTGGAGATCCTGGTAAATCTTGTTGATCTGGTTTGGCCAAGCAGCAGAATAAGCGTCGGTCTCACCCTGATGGATGAGGAGACCCTTGACCTTCCAGCCTTCGTTGATGGCCTGATGTGCGAGGGTGATGAGGCGCTCCCAAGGCTTGCGGTCATAGCCATTGATCTGACCCTCCATCCAGTCGGCCTGAATAGAGTCGCAGAACTGAGCGTCCTTGTCGAAAAGGCGCATAGGGCAACCGTCGACGCCTACCTGGATGATCGCTACTGAATCAGTCTCTGGAAGGTACTCAAGAAGCGTACGGCCGAAGTAATCGGTAGGAGAGACATAGTTAGGATAGTTAGCGCTAGGACGGCAGTTGCCTGGCTTGGCAAGACGCCATTCACCGATCTTGCGATCTTCCTGATTGGTCGAAGCGAGGTTGAGGAAACGTGCAGGGACGATGGTGTCCTGTGGCTCGACAATACCCTTGCCTACCATGTTTGACTGACCGATGCAGAGAAAGAGATACTTCTCTGGCTTTGGCTGCTGAGTGCATGAAGAAAGCGTCAATGCAATGACGCTGATCAAGAATAATAGCTTTTTCATTTTGTAAATAGGTTATCTAATATCATTTCGCAGATAGGTGCTATCTGGTCATTTTCAACGTATTTCTCGGCAATAATATCTTTGTCGGCCGACGGAGCAAAATCCGTTGCGGCCTGCAGTACCTTGGCCTTGTTCGGACAAGGTTTGCCTTCGCTCATGGTGAGCTGCAGGAGGTATTTGCCATCGTCAGTGGCATCTGGAGTGCCGATGAGGCGGAGACCTTTCACGGCTTTGTCGAGCTCCATTTCGAGCATGATACCTTGCTCACACTCAATGAGCCAGAGCTTCTCGGCCACCATCCCTTTCCAGCGGCCTTTGAGGACGGCGGCTTCCAGACGATCGGCAGCGTCGAACTGCTGCTGGCCTTGTTCTTCGGTAATCATTTTTTTAGGAAAAAGGTAAAGGGAAAAGTGAAAAATGATTATTTGTTGCGGGTGTCGCGGATCCTCTGCAGCGTAGGTGCTGAGAAGAGGAACTTCTGGAGGATCTCATTGTCCGTCTCAAGTATGTCGTGGCGCGATCCCGTCCACTCTACGTTGCCGTTGGCCAGGAACATGATATGGTCACCGATACCCAGCACGGAGTTCATGTCATGAGTATTGACCACAGTGGTGATACCATACTCCTTGGTGATGTCGTCAATGAGCTGGTCGATGACGATGGAGGTCTGAGGATCGAGACCTGAGTTTGGCTCGTCGCAGAAGAGATACTTCGGATTGAGCGAGATGGCACGGGCAATGGCACAGCGCTTCTGCATACCGCCAGAGATTTCTGATGGCATCTTCTTGTGTGCACCCTGTAGCTTGACGCGCTCCAGACAGAAGTCCACGCGCTCACGGATCTCTGCATCGGTCTTGTCTGAGAACATGCGCAGCGGGAAGGCTACATTCTCCTCGACAGTCATCGAGTCGAAGAGTGCAGATCCCTGGAAGAGTACGCCGATCT
The DNA here is from genome assembly GCA_045639585.1 of Bacteroidales bacterium. GTDB lineage: Bacteria > Bacteroidota > Bacteroidia > Bacteroidales > UBA3663 > Liminaster. The sequence continues at coordinate 12,145 of JAZUDJ010000140.1, read as the reverse complement.
GCTTACGCACCTCGCGAAGCTCCTTACGACCCAGCGCATGGAAGTCGAGACCATCATAAAGCACCTGACCCTCTTCTGGTCGGAACAGACCGATGATGCACTTCAGCAGCACCGTTTTACCTGATCCTGACTGTCCGATGATCAAGTTGTTGACGCCGGGGCGGAACTCGCAGTTGATACCTTTGAGTACTTCCTGACCGTCAAATGACTTATGGAGGGATTTTACTTCGAGCATTGAGGGTTATCTGATGTTAGCAATTCCAATAATATCCGCAAACACACCTGCAGCGGTTACCGCAGCGCCTGCGCCGTATCCCTTGATCTCCATAGGATACTCCTTGTAGCGAGCGGTGGTGAGGAGGATGATGTTGTTAGAACCCTCCAGGTGATAGAATGGATGGGTAGGACCTACCTTGCGAAGCTCTACACGTGCATGACCATCCTCGAAGGTGGCTACAAAGCGGAAGACCTCATTGTTCTGAGCCGCCTCGGCGCGCATCTGCTCGAAGTGGTCGTCAAGTTCTGGAATGCGCTTCCAGAAGTCCTCTACAGGACCCTCGAAATACTCATCCGGGATAAAGAGATGCTTCTCGACATCCTCCTGGCTGAGGCGGTAGCCGCTCTCACGTGCCAGGATGGTGATCTTGCGGATCACGTCGCTGGCATTGAGATCCTGACGAGGATCTGGCTCTGCATAGCCTGCCTCACGTGCCATCTTGATGGCCTGACTCATAGGAATCTCCTTTGAGAGGACATTGAAGATGAAGTTGAGCGTGCCACTCACTACAGCCTCGATCTTGAGGATCTCGTCACCTGAGTTGATGAGGTTATTGATGGTGTTGGTGATAGGCAGACCGGCACCTACATTGGTCTCAAAGAGGTACTTCACGCCGCGTACACGAGCCGTACGCTTGAGCTGCTGGTAGGTGTTGTAGTCGCCCGATGCTGCATACTTGTTGGCACAAACTACGCTGACATTGTGGTTGAGCAGATCCTGATAGATGCTGGCAATGGCAGGCGAAGCCGTACAGTCGACAAACACTGCATTGAACACATTCATGCCAATGATGGCCTCGCGCAGGATGTCAGGCGATGAGCGGTGGGTAGAAGCCTTGAGCTCAGCCTCCCAGTTGTCGAGGTCAATACCCTCGCGGTTGAAGATACACTGGCGGCTGTTAGAAAGGCCGACGATGCGGAGCTGGAGGTTCTTATGCTGCTGCAGATAAGCCTGCTGATTGCGGATCTGATAGAGGAGGTTCTTGCCGACCACGCCTACACCGGTGAGGAAGACATTGAGGATAGAGACCTCCGAGAGGAAGAATGAGTCGTGGATGACATTGAGCGCCTTGCGGAGGTGTATCTTCTTGATGACGAATGAGATATTGGTCTCAGATGCACCCTGTGCACAGGCAATGATGTTGATACCGTTAAGACCCATGATGCGGAAGAGCTTACCGGCAATACCGGTGGTCGACTTCATCTTTTCGCCGACGACTGCCACAGTAGCCAGGTCATGCTCGGCCGTGATGCTGCTAAGCTCGCCTGCCTGAATCTCGAAGCGGAACTCCTCCTGCAGGACGCGGATGGCCTCTTCTGCCTCGTCGTTTTTGACACCGATGGTGGTGGTACTCTCAGACGATGCCTGTGAGACGATGAAGACAGAGATGCCGTGATCGGCCAATGCCGAGAAGATACGCTTATTGACACCGATCACACCTACCATGCCGAGGCCGGAGATAGTGACGAGGCAGGTATCATTGATCGAAGAAATACCCTTGATGATCTTGAGATCCTCGTGGCTTGGGTTGGCGTGGATGAGTGTACCCTTGGCCGAAGGATTGAAGGTATTCTTGATGATGATAGGGATGTTCTTGTGGAAGACAGGGAAGATCGTCGGAGGGTAGATGACCTTAGCGCCGAAGTTACAGAGCTCCATAGCCTCGATGAATGAGAGCTCGTTGATGACGTATGCCGAATTGATGACACGCGGATCGGCTGTCATGAATCCGTCTACGTCGGTCCAGATCTCGAGCATGTCAGCGTCGAGAGCTGCAGCTACGATAGCGGCAGTGTAGTCAGAACCGCCACGGCCGAGGTTAGTCACCTCACCAGTAGCGCCGTCACGGCTGATGAAGCCACCCATCACAGTACAGTGAGGAGTGAGAAGTGAGGAGTGAGGAATAGCCAGGCGCTCCTTGATCATAGGGTTGGTCTGCTCGAAGTCACAGACATTCTTGTCGAACACCTTCTTGGTCTTGATGATGTCGCGGCTGTCAATGAACTGCGCGCCGTCAATGACTGCAGCGATGATGCGGCTCGAGATGCGCTCTCCGTAGCTGACAACGGTGCAGAGGGTACGTGAAGAGAGCTCGCGGATCAGGAAGATACCGTCGTAGATATTCTTCAGCTCGTGCAGCGTATTGGTCAGGAACATCTTGATGGCCGAGAGATCCTCGCCATCGAGCAAGCCTGTAGCAACGTCCATGTGACGCTGTACAATGAATTCAAACTCCTCGCGATAGGTCTCATCACCGGCAGCCGCCTTGTTGGCTGTAGAGATCAGATGGTCAGTGATGCCACCGAGCGCCGAAACGACTACGATGGTAGGTTCATTGCGACCTTCTACAATCTGCTTGACACTCTTGATGCTTGCGATGGAACCTACTGATGTTCCGCCAAATTTTAATACGTGCATATCTCTTGTATATCAAATTACGAATTATATAATTGGCGCGAATATACTCCTTTTTTATTATAATACGAAAAAATCGTCGCAAAAAGCGAGAAAAATATCTTTTTTTATATCTTTTATAGATAAATTTCCTATCTTTGCGTGACAATAACAAGAAATAAATGAGCGAACATAAAATACAACTGATGCGTATCGTCGTTGATACGACGGTCGATGGCCCGGGGTGGCGCAGCAGCGTCTACTGTGCAGGTTGCCGTCACGCCTGTCCGGGTTGCCACAATCCTGAGACGTGGAGCTTCAAGGCTGGTCAGGAGGTCCTGGTCGACGAGATCATCGCACAGCTGGCTGAGACAGAAGGCAATATTACGTTCAGCGGTGGTGACCCTATGTATCAGGCCGAAGCCTTCACCGAACTGGCACGTCGCATTCGCGAGGAACTGCATCGCACCATCTGGTGCTACACGGGTTTTCGTTATGAGGAGGTGGTGGCCGATCCAGTTATGAGTGCTATGCTCCCTTATCTTGAAGTCCTGGTCGATGGTCCCTTCATCGAGGCGGAAAAGAGCTTGGATCTGCTCTTCCGAGGTTCACGCAATCAGCGGCTCATCGATGTGCAGAAATCGCTTCAAGCAGGTAAAGTCGTGGAATTTGAGTATTCTCCTTACCCCGTTTTTGATTAATAAAAGTTAAAAAACAGCACATTTTTGCATTTTCTTGGAGCTTGTCCCCCAATATGACTACATGTCTGCGCTATCTTTGCAGCGTGTTAACAAGTTTTGTGAATCAAAATTTGCGCGTCTCAAATAAATAACGTAAATTTGCGCCCGCAATATACTTCACACTAAAACACTTACGATGTCAAGAGTACTCAGCATAGATTATGGTCGCAAGCGCACCGGCCTGGCCGTCACCGATCCACTACAGATCATTGCCAATGGTCTCACCACGGTGGCTACGCACCAGTTGGAGCAGTTCGTGATCAGCTATCTGGAGAAGGAGCAGGTCGAGCGCGTCGTCGTCGGCTTGCCGAAGCAGATGAATGGCGAGATGAGCGAGTCATGGCGATACATCGAACCATTCCTCAACCGCCTGCGCAAGCTTCGTCCTGAGCTCCCTATCGAACTCGTTGATGAGCGCTTCACCTCGGTTCTTGCCCATCAGGTCATTCTCGATAGTGGTGTAGGTAAGCAGCGCCGCCGTGAGGACAAGGGGATGGTCGATGAGATCAGCGCCACCATCATCCTGCAGCAGTGGATGGAGAATAAGACGATGCCAGGTTATACTCCTAAGATGTTCTGAAGACCCTCCCCGCTCTCCCTACTTTTAAGGGAGCTCAAACTGGGAAATGAATTGTCAATTATGAATTATCAATTATGAATTAAAAATATGATTCTTCCAATTTATCTATATGGCCAGCCCGTGCTCCGCAAGGAGGCCGAGGAAGTGCCAGCCGACTATCCTGACTTGAAGGTGTTGGCCGAGAATATGTATCTCACGATGGCTAAGGCCAATGGCGTAGGCTTGGCGGCCCCACAGGTAGGCCTCGCTCTCCGTATGTTTGTTGTCGATGGCAATGGCCTCGCTGAGGATTATCCAGAGTGTATCGGCGTTCGTCGCTGCATGATCAATCCAGAACTTGTAGAGACCGCAGATACCTTCAATTCCAAGGATGAGGGATGTCTCTCTATCCCAGGTGTCTATGAGTCAGTGAAGCGTCCTGACTGGATCGTCATCAACTACCTCGACGAGAACCTGGAGGAGAAAGAGGAGCGTTTCGAAGGCTTCGCTGCCCGCATGGTACTCCACGAGTATGACCACCTCGACGGCAAGATGTTCGTCGATCATGTGTCTCCTTTGCGCAAGCAGTTCATCAAGAGCAAGCTGCAGAACATTATCAAGGGCAAGTCACAGCCAGAGTATAAGTTCAAGGGTGTTCGCTAACCCCGTAATTCGTAATCAGTAATTAGTAATTTTCAACGAAAATATGGCAAAGAAAATAGAAATGACCGATCAGACCAGCCAGATGTCTGATAAGATGAAAGCACTCAAGCTGGCCATGGAGAAGATCGACAAGAGCTTCGGTAAAGGTAGCATCATGCGCATGGGCGACGAGCAGGTCGACGAGGTAGAGGTGATCCCTACCGGTTCCATCGCACTCAATCAGGCCCTCGGCGTTGGCGGCTATCCTAAGGGTCGTATCATCGAGATCTATGGTCCTGAGTCTTCAGGTAAGACCACCCTGGCCATCCACGCTATTGCTGAGGCTCAGAAGGCTGGTGGCATTGCTGCATTCATCGATGCAGAGCATGCTTTTGACCGCTTCTATGCTCAGAAGCTCGGTGTCGATACCGACAACCTCCTCATCTCTCAGCCAGACAACGGCGAGCAGGCGCTCGAGATTGCAGAGAACCTGATCCGTTCGGCAGCTATCGACATCATCGTCATCGACTCAGTAGCAGCCTTGACTCCTAAGGCCGAGATCGAGGGTGAGATGGGCGACAACAAGGTGGGCCTCCAGGCTCGCCTCATGAGCCAGGCGCTCCGCAAGCTCACCTCGGTCATCAATCAGACCAAGACCGTCTGCATCTTCATCAACCAGTTGCGTGAGAAGATCGGCGTCATGTTTGGCAATCCTGAGACAACCACCGGTGGTAACGCTTTGAAGTTCTACGCTTCTGTCCGTCTCGACATCCGTCGTGCATCAGCCATCAAGGTAGGTGATGAGGTCATCGGCAACCAGACACGCGTCAAGATCGTCAAGAACAAGGTCGCGCCTCCATTCCGCAAGGCTGAGTTCGATATCATGTTCGGCGAAGGTATCAGCCGCTCTGGCGAGATCGTCGATATGGGTGTAGAGCTCGGTATCATTAAGAAGAGCGGTTCGTTCTTCAGCTACAACGGTACCAAGATCGCACAGGGTCGTGACGCTACCAAGCAGATTATGCTCGACAATCCTGAGCTCGCTGAAGAGATCGAGGCTGCTATCGTCGCTAAGCTCAAGGCCGATCCTAATGCCATTGAGGAAGCAGAGATGGAAGCTGAGGATTAATCTCCTTATATAATATATTTAGGGACGTCTGCCCCACGGCGTCCCTAAAACCTTTCTACCAGAGAAGCACACTCCCCTTTACGCTTTAGAGCGTGACAACCAGTTACCGATTACAACACATTACACATGGAATTCCTTGTCCGAGATTTACGCATTGACCTTATGATGCTCCTGTTGGTGATCTATCTGATTGCCAAGACCTATCGTCATCGTAATAAAAGTCTTAAGCATCAGTATTTCCACCGGTTGTTGTGGGTTGGCCTGATGCAGGTCATCCTGGTTTCTGCTATTCTTTATGGCGATACAATCCCGCAGCTGCCCATTCATGTCGACTTCTTCATTATCCTAGCCTATTTCTTTGGCCTCTGTCTCTGCACGTATGGTTGGTTTATGTATTCCGAAGTCACGTGTGAGAGTAAACTGGCCACCAACAAGCGCTTCCGTATCCTGCTCATCGTTCCGCTTATCATCTACTTCCTGCTGTGTGTCACCTCGTGGTGGACAAAACTGCTGATGTACGTTGATGACAATGGCCTGTATCAGCGTGGTCAATGGTCATTCCTGCAGTTTTTGATTCCTGGTGCCTATATTGCGGTACTCGTTTTTCGCTCGCTGTCTCGTTGGCAGAAGACCAAAAAGTTCGATGCATTCCAGCGCGGCGTCCTCTTCTTCCCAGTCAGTTATGCAGTGGCCATTGTCCTGCAGATCCTTTATGGTGGTGACTATATTGTCATCGCCACAGTTGCGTCTCTGGTCGTAGCTTATATCGAACTCTATTCCATCGAGGAGAATGAGCTCAACGCCGCCGTACAGGAATCTGTGTCGAAGCAGCGTGAGCAGCACATCCTCGAGACACTTTATACCGACTCACTCACGAGCCTCCGCAACCGCCTTCACTTCTATCGTGAGATTCAGAATGTCCTGGATCAGAAGCAGCAGAAGATCTATTATTCGATCAACATGCATGACTTCAAGCGCATCAATCTGCTTTATGGCCCTAAGAAAGGCGACTCGCTGCTCCTGACCATTGCCAGCGTCTTGCGCGATGCATTCCCCGAGCTGGAGGTCTGTCGTCTGTCTGGCGATGAGTTCGGCTTTCTCGTCTCGCCAAAGGAGTTCAGCCAGCATGAGACGAGCAGGTTGGCACACTCGCTGTTCACCGCGCTGCACACTATCAAGGTCGAAGGTCTTGAGAAAGAGCGTTTCAACTTCGCCATCGGAGCCGTCTTCATCTCGTCAGAAGCAAACTTCAAGAATCCTGACGACGTACTTACAGAAGGCGTGATTGCCGTCAAGATGGCTCATGAGCATCCTGGCAACTTCATCTGGTCGGAGCAAGGCTCATTCCCTGACGTAGAGGGTTGCTTCATCGAGCTGAGTGAGGACCGTGTCCTCTATAATGGTCTCAACAACCGCCTGTTCTCCATCCACGACGAGACCGACTGGTTCAACTACCTGCACGACGGCGCCAAACTCAAGGAGAACATGTACCGTCGTAATGTCGCCAACATTGACGATATCATCTCCTATTATAAGACTAAGGGCCTTCCGGATTTCGACTACGAGAATCTTTTCCGTCTGGTCACGCAGTATGCTGTGCACATCGATGCATTCATGTTCGAGATGCTCGTCAACGACATCCTGATCCCATACTTCGAGTCGCTTGAACCTACTGACCGTGAGCGATCTTACCTCGGCCACCTTTATATGCTGATGATCGATTGTCTCATGTCGGTACTCCGCATGGGCGATCGTACACAGCTCAAGCGCATCCGTGAGTTCATGCAGAAGGCTCGCGACATTACGCGCGACTTCCCTCACGATTCCATCCGCTTCGAGCCATACTTCTATACGCTCTGTGAGATTGTAGGCCACTATGAGAGCCTGCAGGGTTTGTTGTGTGACATTACGTATATCGACGAAGCCTATGAGGAACTCCGTGAGTTGCTCACTGGCAAAGACCGCTTTGTGATGCCAGATCAGGAGGTATACAATTACTTCTCAGATCTGGTCGATAACGCCCGTCTGTTCCCTCTCTTGCGCGCCTGCTATCTGCTCATCAACCGTCGTAGCCTCAAGCCGGCCGAGCAGGAAGAGCTCCAGCAGCGTATCTGCTACGTCCAGGAGCATCAGGTCAATGGTGTCTATGACCTTGCGAGCACTCGTCCTCAGCAGCAGCGCTTCACCGCCTTCCTGCAGACGCTTCTGACTGGCAACCTGACCACTTGCGAGCTGGTCGACCGCATATCGTTCGCACTCCACCAGGTCCGCACTGATCCGATGTACAATGTGGCTAACTCTAATATTGTCGCCGTCTCATACCTCTTCCTGGGTGCCTCACAGGCCTTGGCCTACTGTGCGAAGTCTGACGAGGAGAAGCGCCGTCTCGGCATCGGAGGCATGGAGTTCCTCCTTGAAATCCTGCGCAAGCGTCAGTCGTATGCCACTGACAGTCAGGTGCTCTTCCTTATTCAGGTACTGATGAAGTCCATGTTCAGCTCGCCTGTCCTTTCCCCAGCGCTCAAGTATCATTACATCAAGCAGACCATTTCGGCCACAACGCTCGATACCTACTGCCACAGTAAGGCCGTCTCAAGCTACGCCAAGCTGATACTTTCCAATATCATCGATGAGCATCCTGAGCTGCTGGTAGGACAGGACCGTCCTTATCAGACGCTCAACGAGGTCAAGGCCAACCGAGAGAACCTCCTCACCTTCATGGAGTATGCCTGCATGCTGCACGATATCGGTAAGATCAACATCATCCCTGTCACGAGCAATGCTTACCGTCGTCTCACCAACCAGGAGTTCGGCCTTATCCGCCGCCATCCGGCCTTCGGTATCAGCTACCTCAAGGAAGACAAGGCCTTCGATGTGTTCCATCCATTTGTCTATGAGCACCATCGCTGGTGGAATGGTGAGGCCGGATATCCGAAGATGGAAGCAGACGAGACGCCATCGAAGCTCAAGATCCTCGTGGACATCCTCAGCATCTGCGACTCGCTCGAGGCTGCCACTTCGCGTATCGGTCGTAACTATCGCTCTGCCAAGACCTTCCTGCAGCTCCTTGATGAGTTTATCGTCGATTCCGGCATCCGCTATTCTGCGGATATCGTCAACTTCATCATCGGTAGTCAGAAGACCTTCTATCAGTTGCGTCTCATGGTCGATAAGAACTGGCAGAAGGAATATCTGTCTATCTTCCAGGAGGTCGTTTCACGTTCAGATTCTGACTATCGTGCCATCAGCGTTGATACGTTGCCCGATCTCTATGCACATAGCGTCAACGAGCAGAGTATCCTCGCGGCAGAGAACCTGCGCTATAGCTTTGACTTGCCGGAGTGGTTCAAGAGCATGAGCCAGAAAGAGCAGTCGATGTTCTCTGCCACCTTGTTTGAATATACGCGCCTGATGTCGCAGCATGATAAGTCGGTTACCTTCTTCTATAATGTTGATACCGATCAGGTCGGCTTCCTGCACCCTACGCCCGATGGCAAGGTCGAGACCATCTTCATCAACCATTTCTCAGAGAAGCGCATCAACCTCGTCCTCTCCGAAGAAGGTTACCACAAGGCTATCGGCATCATCCATCGTATCATCGATGAGCCAGACTTCCCTAAGCAGGGTGAGGAGAAACTCGAATACAGCGACAAGAGCCGTTGCCTCATAGCTACCTACACCAGCATCCTGAGCCAGGGTGGTCAGGTCCTCTCCATCGCTGGTCGCTTGCAGGATATCTCGCTTTCTACCGAGAGACTTCTACAGACCATCCAACAGCAGAATAAGTTCATCGAGACCTTTGACAACTCGATTACAGGTCTTCTGAACCGCTCGTCCGGAGAGTCATTGATCAAGCAGGAGATTGCCAAGGGAGGTGCTCAGGTTTTTGCCATCCTCGATTGCGATAACTTCAAGCAGATCAATGATCAGCTAAGTTATTTGGTGGGAAATAAGGTGCTGAGCGAACAGGGTAGGATTCTCAAGGAGTTCTTCCGCGACGACATCTGCATGCACTTGGGTGGCGATGAGTTCGTGGCCTTTATCAAAGGCGACGCAGCAAGCCAGCTGGTCAACTCATTTAATGGCCTCCAGCGCCACTTCGAGACGCTGAAGAATAACCTCGCCGGCCTGCATCTCCCCGAACTTGAGAACATTCCACCGACCATGAGCATGGGTATCGTGTATACTCATGCTACTACCGAACCACAAGACTTTGAGTCACTCTACGCCCAGGCCGATGACGCCTTGAAGCAGAGTAAGAAGCACCGTTATGGCACCATTACCATTACGGAACTTTCTGATAAACAACGGTAATTAACCCTGTGATTCTCTATAAGGTCTCAGACATATTGTCTGGGATCTTTTTTTTGTATAGTCTTTATGATTATTATTTATTATTGTAATCTTAAATTTACAAAATTGGTGATGAAATAACATTTTTTAATCAAATAATAACTTTTCTCGCATATATATAATGTGTGTTGTATAAAAAATAATCATCTTTGCAGTAGAAAAACATCGAAAATTCTATAATATTAACAATATTTGCCATTATGAACATCGTTAAATCACTGGGCCTTATGGCCTTGTCGACCCTCGTCGTGTCGGCTTTCACCTCTTGTGAGGAGCATAATCCGTTCTCGGAAAAGGAATTGTTCCAGCAGGAGTATTCTAAGAATTTCTTTAAGACTTATGGTAATTTCCCTGCTAACCAGAGCTGGGATTTCTCGGAGATGCCACGTACTTGTACCACCGATCCTTCCGTATTTGATCTCGGTTGGAATAGTGCTAATTCTAGTGCTACTCGTGCTATTACTCCGGCTAACATAACGGTCAATAAATTAAGTGGCGATAACTGGTATTCCGTTGATAAAACTACCCAGAAGTGGGCACTAGAGCACCTCGTGGAAGGTCGTAATAATACGCTTGAAGGTCACCCATTCTCTATGATTTTCCCCCAAACAGGAGATAATAAGTTTGCTATTATCCCTATTTTTAAGGGTCAGGCATGTATTACCTGGCAGCTCTGTTTGTCTGATGGTACAAATGAAAAGGTGCTTTGGGAGCCTTGGCCACTAAAAGATGGACAAACGGATGTAGATGGATGGACTGTGCCAACATATGAAACATCTGATATTCAATATGGAGGTTCAGATTATTGGAATTCTGTAGGTTATAAGGATAACTTAGAAAACTTTAAGGATTATTCTTTCCGAAGCCGTCCAATTATTGTTAGTGGAGTCACAGGAGAGTTCTATCTGTATTTGAAGACAACTTATATAGAGGATAATAAAACGCATAAGTATGGTAACAAAGGCGATATTCAGTCATCTATCAATGGTTGCATATCCGCTCTCACTTGTGCAGCGCCAGCAAATATTAATGACTATAAAACCATGCTGGGCATTGATACGGAAATTAAAAATGTCATGGTTATTGGTTGTGAAGACCATCAGGAAGGAACGGTTGACTGGGATATGAATGATATTGTATTCTTGTTTGTCGGATTACCAGACCTCCCAACTAAGCGTGAAGTTACGAAGAGCAAGCGATATTTGATTGAGGACCTGGGTACTACTGTAGACTTCGACTTCAATGACGTAGTAGTAGATGTGACACAAACTTCCCTTATTGATATCACAAATAATACAGAAGTCGTTTACACACAGGAAGCTATTATTAAGCACCTTTGTGGTACAGTTCCTTTCAATGTCTATTTTGTCGATGGAGATGGTGATCACAATTACTCAACTGCATTTAATTATGAAGAACGTATTCAGGGCGTAGTTCAAGGCTTAAATGAAGAGTGTAAGGGTGATGATGGAAGTTACACTTACAAGCTTGTTTACTCAAAGAATGCTAGCGGTCTTAGCGGCCAAGTAACAGAGAATCCTTTCTGGAATCCTGAAACTAATAACATCCGTATCGATGTATTTGACAATGGAACTCTATACGGTGAAAGTTGGGTAACGGGTGAAGGCGCTGACAGAATTAAAACTGCAAGCTTTGAAAAGCCTGGTAGTGCTACAGCTCCATACATCATCGCAGTTCCTACAACTGTAATGTGGACACCTGAAAGTACTAATTTCCCAATTGATAAAGTTTCGCAGTATAATCAGTAATCCTAAACTGTAGAGAATAGTATTAAGGTTTTAGGATTTAGCTTCCAAACCTACTTATAACTATATTTATCAGCCACGACATACCCTGTCGTGGCTGATTTTTTCGTATTGTCACAAATCACAAATCACGTTAAGAAACACTATGTCCTCCTCCAAAAAAAGTTGAATGGATTAGACGTTAACTCCAGCCTTAGTTGAATGCTTTTAGGCTTAACTCCGACAAGAGTTGAATGATTATCTCTTAACTCCAAAACCTGTTGAGTTCAGCCTTGTCTGGCCTGT
>JAZUDJ010000139.1:0-28415 GCA_045639585.1 Bacteroidales bacterium | reverse complement strand
TCATCACCCATGGAGGTAGGGAAGCGGTGGAGGAAGGTTTCATCGTCAACCTTCTCAGCCACAGGCGCGGGCGCGTATTTCTGCATCTCCTGAGCGTAGGTGGCCCATTTCATCGGGAAGCGGTTTGACCACATGCGGAACGAACAGCCGAGGTGGAAATCCTGCATGTAGCAGCACATCTCAGCCACGCCTACAGGGCCATACATCATACCCATGGCAATGCTGTCGCGGTATTCCTGCTTGACGTGCTCGTACTCGGTGCGATTCTCATCGGTCACCTTAAACTCGAAGCCGGCATAATTCTGCTCAATCTCCTTGATACCGAACTCATAACACTCCAGATTGTAGGTGATAGCCGTGTCGATGAGGCGGCGCAGACAATCGTTGATCAAGGTTGGCTGCTCCATCTGGATGAAGTGGCCACAGGTTTCCAACTCAGTATATTGCATGGCAGGGTAGAGCGCCTGCATCTTGTCGCGATTGTCTGGTTCGAGGCCGCTGTTCTGCGTGCAGATGATCTCTGTGGCGAATGGAATCGGGAAGTCTGTCCACCACTGACGGTCAATGAGGTTGTGCATGGTGCTTGAAGCCACATACTCAGGGGTTTCGGGCATGCAGCTCATGGCGTAAGCGGTGATCTCTTCCGGGGTATCAGGTCCTGCCAGCGACTGGACAAAGCCTGTGATATTGTCCTTGCAAGCGTCTCCGTCGAAGGAAGAAGCGAAGCCTTGCACGGCTTCGTCATAGGCCTTGGCAGCAGAGAGTTCTTCTTCGGTAGGAGTGTCCAAGAGCTTCGGATAAAGGCAATAGACGCCATCAATATCCATCAGGCCTGCTATGCGCCAAGGACGCTCGATCAAAGTCTGACGGCAGACGGGAGTTCCTAAGCTGTGACCGACGAGGAAGGTATAATCGCACTTCACCTCGTCGAGCACCTTGGTTACGGCTTGACTGAAGAAGCTAAGGGTATAGTCGACGTGTGGCTTGTCGCTCTTGCCATAACCAGGCAGGTCGATGAAGAGGAGTCGCATGTCCTTGTCATCGCGGAAGGCGTCGAACTGCTTCTCCCACGTGTTCATGTCGCAGCCGAAGCCGTGGACGAACATCACGGTACGGGAGCCTTCGCCCCATTGCTTGTAGTGTATCTGTATGCTGTCGTCGAGCGTAACGTATTGAGAAGGAAGAGATTGGATGCTCTCTGGCTTCTGTGTGCAGCTGGTAATCATGCTGCCGAGTAAGGCGGTCAGACCGTAGGTCAATAGATATCGTTTCATTGTTTTCTGTATTAATCCATTTCGCTCTGCGGCATGATGAAGCAGAGCGCTATATATAAAATGATGCCAGGGAAGGCAATAGAGAAGGCGGTGAGGAAAGCGTATCCTACACGTACCAAAGTGGGGTCGAGTTCGAAGTAGTCGGCAATGCCGGCACACACTCCGGCAAGCATCTTGTCGGTGGATTTAGTCAGTCTTTTGTTCATAGTCGTAAATCTTGTGCTAGGTTTGTTATTGTTGAATAAGAAAAGGGGTATTGAGCGCTATCCGAGGCTCTCCTTGACCAGCGAGAGGTAAGTCTTGCTGACAGGGACGAGCAGCGAGGAAGCATCGAGCGTCAGCTGAAGGCCTGTCGGTGAGGAAGTTGCCTGTCGGACATGCTGCAGGTTGACGATGAAGGCGCGGTGACAGCGGATGATGTAAGGGAAGCCGTTGAGCTGTGTCTCGATGTTGTTCATCGTCTGGCGGATCATCTTGCTCTGCACCTTGCCATCAGCGTCGAGATGCAGCACTTTCACATAATTGCTCTCCGAAGTCAGGAAGAGGATGGATGAAGCCTCGACCTCCACCTGCTCACGGGTGCTGCCGGTGAGGAGAACTTTCTGACATTCCTCTGTCTCAGAAATGCTTGTCTTCATATCTTTTTCTCGGGTAGTTATTTCGTTGATTTTGAGATTGAACTCTTTCTCCAGGTCCTGTTGGTGCTGTCGGTACTTCCTGCGGTTGCGGATCATTACGCATAGGATGCTGGCAATGATGAGCAAACCGATGATGGTATTCCAGACGAGCCAGTTCTGGGTACTCTGCTTTTCGGCTTGCAGTTCCGTCTTTTCCTGCTCCTTCACCGCCGCATCTTTCACTGCGCCCAGATTGGAAGCGATGGTTGTCTGGTTGAGCGAGTCGGTGAGCTGGCTATGGATGCGCGACCATTCGAGTGACTGCTTGTAGTCGTCCTTGAGGTCGGCATAGATATTATAGAGCAATTGAGCCGCTGCACGTCTGTTGCGTACAGGAGTACCTTCCATATCATACGTCTTGCGGGCGTAGTAGATGGCAGAATCGGCCATTCCAGCCTTGCGATAAGCATCGGCAAGTGTCAGATACTGTGGCTGTTGCTTGCGTTTGCCCTGCAGGTAGAGCCGCTCGTTGAGCAAGACCGAGAGTCGCGAATAGTAGAGCGACGAATCGACCTGCTGACAGCGGCTGTGATAGATGGAGAGCTGCGTGTAGATGCGGCCTTTCTCCGTCTGCATATCATGCTCCTGAGCGATACGAAGCGCTTGGTAGATGGTGGCGAAGGCTTCGTCGAAATGAGTATGCTTCGCTACTTCTATGCCATTGTTGGTCCCTATCTGCTGCTTGACGCGAGCCTCCTCTGAATACAGACAGTTGTTGGCCTTGATGATCAATGACTGCACGTATTCTCCACGATGTCCGCTCTTCTGTGCTGCATCTACAAACTTGTCGATCCAGACACGAGCTTCGTCAAACTGCTCCAGCTGGGTGAGCTTCGCGCCATAGTTCTGAAAGATCTGAGAGGCGAGGAGATAGTCCTCCGTCTTCTCCACGGCGAGGCAGGCGGTGTAGAGATCTTCCATCCACACATCGGCATTGCCACGCTTCTGATCCTCGTTGATGACGCTGTGTAGGAAGTAGGCCTGAGCTCTGCGGAGGGGATCCTTGCTCGTCTTGAAATACTCGAAGGCTCGCTCCAGCGGTTCCTCAGGAATCTCCTTGGCATACTTTCGATAGAGCAACCACGACGAGATGAGGCCGTGGAGCGCCAGGTCTTCCTCATTCAGTCGCTCGACAGGAATTGCTTCCAAGAGCTTGCTGCATGAGTCGGCACTCTTAGTTACCTGCTCTTCTGCGAGGAGAAGTTGGGTGTGATATTTATTGTCATTGCATGACGAGCATGCGATGATTATGAGGAGAAGCAGATAGTATATTCGATTGTTCGGTAACATTATTTTACGCAATAGTAGTTTGGGTCTTTCGATTCTTCGTTTAAGGATTTATGAAGAAATCTGGGTGCAAATATACGGTGAAATCCAACAATGTGCAACTTTTTGGGATAGAATGATGGTAAATGTGACGAAAATAAAGAAAAACACCATCTACGCTAAAGGCTCTTGAGACGTAGATGGTGTGTTATTTATTTCTTTTTCTTTTTGCTCTGATCGATATATTGCATATAGAGCTTGTAATAATTGTCGAGACGGCCGTCATCAACGATGAGTTTCATCCGCTTAAAGGTATTAGGATTTAACTCTATGAAGTCTACGAGATCCGGATGGAACTGTTCGCCTGCCAAGTTATCAAACTCTTCCATCACATTTTCGAAACTACGAGGAGTGTGATAGTTGCGTCCGATATTCTCAGTCGCTGCATCGATACAGTCACAGAGCGTGACAATACTGATTATCGGGAAGTATGGTGATTTGCGATTCTTGAATTTTGCAGGATAGCCTTCGCCGTCATACCATTTCTGATGACCCAGAGCGATGTCCTGATACTGCTTCAGTGATGGGTCAATAGCCAGGAACGGACGGGATTTCTCCGGATGAAGTTGGATGATTTCAAATTCATGATCGGTAAGTTTGCGGAACGAATTATTGATGATCGTTGGCATGGTGATCTTACCCAGGTCATGATAGATGGCCGCCTGATAAGTGAACTCAATGAGAGAAGCGCGATTGCGTTTCACATCTTCGACGGTTTCATAGCCAGGAACACCGATAAAGAATTCTGGCATCTTATCGATCATATCTTCGGTCAGTGCACGTGAAAGGTCTGCCACCATTACCGTATGAACATAGGTGATAGGCTGCTCAACGACAATCAAGCGGAAAAGCAGGTCTTCTTTTTCCTTAGGTGTAAGATACTTGAGCAACGTTGGCTTGCAGGCGATATTGGCAAGGATCTTTCCTTTTTCGAAAGGATACTTGTCATGCTCATAGCGAGAAATCATGTCGATGACTTCTGAAACACGATTTTTCATTAACGAGGCTTTCTTCTCCTCAGGGAAAGAGGTATGATCCAGCAGCGTTGCAAAGCTTTCGAAGAGATTATAGAGGTAATTGATCTTAATGGCAGGAACGCCTTGCTTATTGACTATTTCTGGATCTTTGCTCCATCGGTCATTGAAAGTCTTGAATGCGTCGTCCCAGGAGAGATTGCCCATGTATGCCTCGATGAGGTAGTCATCATAGTCAATCTTGCCGTAGTAACGATTCTTTAGTTTGGTAAGGCCAAGTTCTTTTCTTACATCGCAGTATTCTTTGTAAAGTTCATCCTGAAGTTCTGGGATGTTATTGCCATGACTGAAGTAAGTAAGAATTGCACGAAAGCGGAAAAGGTCAATAGACCATTTCGTATATTCGTTCAGAAGACTGTCTTTGCTGAAATAATCCTGGTTCTCTGGCTTGGCATAGAGTTTCTTCATGCTATTAGCCAATTCTCTGCTTTCTTTGAGAGAAACATTGTTTGACTGCGAATGAAGGATGGCCAGATTGACGAATGCGGAGATGAGGTAATAGCGGTTCAGCGGATCAGTGAATGTCGCAAACTGCTCTGCCAGATTCATGATCTTGTGGAAATAGAGCTCCGAGCGCATCTCGGATTCCTTATCACCCATTCGCGAACACTGGAAGTTATACATGCCAGTGCAGAGGTAGCAGAATACAAGGTGCTCAATGTCCTGCTTCTCTTCGTAATGAGGAAGGAGAATATCCATCAACTGTTCGAAGAAGAACATATCATTGACATTGCGGAAGAAGAGATGACGGGTCCAGTAGTAGAGAGAATCGTAAGCTACTTCGGGAATATTCTCGTCTGTGAAATAATCTTTTAAGGATGTGATTGCACGATTATTCTTCGTGTATGTCTGTGAATAAGACATGGCACGACGTTTGAACATGTCAATCCATTCTTTATGGGATAGGTGATAGAATATACTATCGTTATATCCATTATAGGATCTGAAATCGTGCTCAAAATCTAGGAAAGTCTTTGCAAAATTCGGAGCTCCCTCCAATACGATAGAGGCATTCTTCATCGCATTACGCTGCGTTCTTTCTTGTTCAGGGAAGACCTCACGTGCCCAAGAGGTACCAACAGTTACAGAATATATATAATCCTGTGCCTGAAGGCAAAAACATGGAAGGATAATAAGGATTAGATTTAGTAAGATTCTCTTTAGCATATACTACTACTCATTTCAATCTGATTCATTATTCTGATAAAAGTATTTGGATAATGAATAGATTCTATTCGTGTGCAAATATAAAGATTTAATTTGAGAATCCAATTGTTTCTATGTATTTTTTTTGAAAATTGGTATATAATCTTTACTTTTTTGATTTTCTGGTATGCTTAATAATGCAAATATCACCATCTCTGCCAAAAAATAGCGGGGATGGTGATATAGTTTATTTGGGAGTTTTGTTTCGAATTACGCTTCTTTCTTGCTACCTGAACTGCGGCGACGGCCACCACGACGAGTACGTGATTTCTTCTCTCCACCCTGTGGTGCGATAAGATCCATCATCTCAGCGGTTGCACCGAATGAACCTGCAGGAGCTTCTTCTGAGGCAACAGGATTTGCGTCAGCTGATACTTGCTGTTCTGCTGGTGCGGGAGCTGGAGTTTCTTCAGTTGCTGCCACAGGAGCATCGTTCTCTGACTTAGTAGCATTAGCTGCTTCCTCAGCCTTACGAGCCTTCTCTGCAGCAGCACGCTCACGGTCAGCCTTGCGCTGTTCTTCACGTCGTTGCTGCTCAGCCTTCTCTCGCTCGATACGCTCACGCTTCTCTTGCTCAGCCTTCTCGCGCTTTTCTTGCTCGAGGCGCTTTTGCTCGGCCTTCTCCTGCTCACGCTTCTCCTGTTCCTGACGCTTCTGTTCCTCACGTCTCTGCTGCTCCAATCGGTCACTGCGGCGCTCGTGGCGGTCACCAGGTCGGAAACCTTCCATCCAGAGCTTGAGTGGCTTTTCAAGAGTGATTGCCTCGCGCATCTCCACGTCCTGCATCCACTGACGGCCAGCGGCCATCATGAGGAAGTGATACTGACGGGTGTACTGGTCGAGGAGCTTGAGGTCGTCCATGGTAAGAACCATCGGACGCTGTGGCTCGTAAACAGTACGCCAGGTCTTGTCGTCCACTCCGTTGGTACGCTGCAGGTCATCACACATGCCAAGGCTGCGGATTCCTACTGAAGCGTCGTTGGTGAGGAGGAGCACCTTCTTGCCCTCGGCGAAGAGCTCGACGGTGCGACGGATGATGGCAGGATCTGCGAAGGCGGCATGGTGGCTCTCACTGCCGATACCCTCGATGCGGAGGCGGTTCTCCTTCTGCTGGCTCAGCATGAGGCGCTTGGCCAGACGTGCTGCCACGTTGCGACAGAGGATTTCGTCCTTCCAGTCGGCTACCTTATAGTCGGTAGGTTCCTGCATGGTGGCGAAACGATCTACCTCTTCGTAGGTCTCGCTCATGATCATGAACTTACCGCCGATGCGCTTCATCATCTTGCTGATGAACTCCAATTGACGCTCAAACTGCAGACGTGCATTGACACGAGGATCTGAGTGGCTGCTGGTATGACCGATGAGGAGCTCGAGCCAGATGTTGGTGTCGCTCAACACGATGTCGTAGTCGAGGACATTGGCCAGGATAGCCTCCATGATCATGTAGCGCTCTGTTGCATCCTCGTAGGTGAGCTGCTGAATCTGCTGATCATTCAACAGCGGGATGCGGCTGCCACAGTTTGCCAGGTCGCAGAAATCCTTGATGATAAGGTTGTTCGGCATGCGAGGCGCTGGCTTGACGGTAGGTCTCTGCTGCTGAGGCCTGTCTTCCTGCTTAGTCTCAACTGTGAGTTCTGCAGGCTTTTCCTCAACTTTCTCGGCCTTGACCTCTGGTTCTGGCTCAGCCTTAACTTCAGCTGCTGGAGCTTCTGGCGCTGGGTTTTCTACTACTGGAGCCTCCACAACGGCAGGGGTCTCCACATTCTTGATCTCTTCTTTTTCCACCGGGGCAACTACCTTCTTGCGGGAGCGGGAAGTCCTTTTCTTAGGAGCCGCATCAACCATAGGTGCATCGTTAACTGCTACCTGTTCGGGTGCTTCAACGGTGGTGTTTTTCTGATTGTTTTTTTTCATTAATTATTTATTAGCTTAATAGCTCCTCGATATACTGCCGAGAGTTACTCAGACGCGGGATCTTGAGCTGGCCTCCGAGCTTGCCTTTCTTCTGTGCCAACCACTGGTCGAAACGGCCGGTAGGGGCGATGTGCAGCTCGAGACGATCCAGGAAGATTCCCTTATATCGTTTAGCTTCATAGTCCGAATTAACCTCCTGGAGATGTTTATCCAGCAGGTCTGCAAATTGCTCTACATCTGCCGGTTGCTGAGTGAACTCGATGACCCATGTATGATGAGCCTTCTTGCCATCAGTAGCAAAGGTAGGAGCAGCGGTATAGTCCTTGATCTGCGCATTTGTCTCACGGCAGGTGATGGTAAGCGCCTCGTCGGCATTGCTCACCATCAGTTCCTCACCAAATGCATTGATAAACGCCTTGGTGCGGCCTGTGATGTGGAACTTGTAAGGATTGCGCTGAGTGAACTTGACCGTATCGCCGATAATATAGCGCCACAAGCCAGGGGTCGTGATGACCATGGCATAGTTGTGGCCTAACTCAATGTCGGTCAAAGGAATAGCACGACGATGCTCGACATCATCAAACTCGTCCATCGGGATGAACTCGTAGAAGATGCGGTTGTCAATGATCAGCTGCATAGCCGAATCGTCGAACGAAGACTGAATGCCGAAGAAACCCTCTGAGGCGTTGTAGGTCTCGAGGTAGTGCATCTTGTCCGACGGGATGAGCTGACGGTATTGCTCGCGATAAGGAGTGAAGGCAATGCCACCGTGGAAGAAACACTCAAGGTTTGGCCATACCTCTGTGATATCTTTCTTGCCGGTTTCGGCCAGGATGTTCTTGAGTACACCCATCATCCAGGAAGGAACGCCGCTGAGGTTGGTGACGTTGACGTCCTTTGTGGTTTCGCACAATGCACGTAACTTGGCTTCCCATTCGTTCATCAGCGCCACCTCCTTACTCGGGGTGCGGATGAAGTTGACGGCTGGATTGACGTTCTGGATGAGCGTGGCAGAGAGGTCTCCTGTGTGGATTCCCTTCGGCCACTTCTCGTCGGTGAATGAGCCTCCAAGGATGAGTCCTTTGCCGCTCATGATGCGCGACTCAGGATTCAATGCCAGATAGATGACCATGCAATCCGTACCACCACGATAATGCGTGTGCTGCAGTGCATAGTCGGTGACCGGGATGTACTTTGACTTATCGCTTGTCGTACCCGATGACTTGGCAAACCATGTGCAGAGACCTGGCCACAAGACGTTTTCCTCGCCTTGCAGCATGCGCTCTATCCAGGGTTTCTGCTCGTCGTAAGTAGATAAAGGTACGCGCTTGGAGAACTCCTCATAGTTGGCCGAACACTTGCTTGCACGCGTCAGTATGTCCTTGAAGCCATACTTCTGGCCGAAAGCAGTGTCAGCAGCATGCGCTACCAACCATGTGAGCTGGTAGTGCTGCAACTGTGAGGCCTCCGTAGCATAACGCTGTATCTGCTTATAGCGACGCTCAAAGACCAACTTGTAAATCAGTCGGGTAAGGTTCATCGCTGATTACGCTTTGCGGAAACTTCTGCGACGAGGCTTGCTCTCGCCTTCTGTAGCCGCACTGTCAGCCTCGTTGATGATAGCGAGACACTCTTCGTATGTCAGCGCGTTGAGATCCTTATTGCGTGGCAGCTTGTAGTTCTTGCCACCCTTAGCGAGGTAAGGACCAAAGCGGCCATTGAGCATCTGCAGATCCGCATCCTCTTCGAAGGTACGGAGCACGCGCTTACGGTCTTCCTCACGCTTCTCCTCGATCAGGCCGATAGCCTCCTCCAGGGTGATGCTGAGTGGGTCATACTGCTTAGGGATAGACACATAGCTGCCATTGTGGCGGACGTATGGACCGAACTTACCTACACCGATGATGATGCTGCTATCTTCAAACTCGCCGAGATCCTTTGGTAGGTCGAACAGCGAGAGAGCCTCCTCCAGAGTGATAGAAGCAATCTTCTGACCCTTCTTCAGAGCTGCGAACTGTGGCTTCTCGACCTCATCAGCCGAACCAATCTGTACGACAGGACCAAAGCGGCCGATCTTGACGCATACAGTACGGCCAGAAGCTGGATCAACACCCAATACACGCTCACCAGCCTTGTGGTCAGAACGCTCTTCCAATGCATCAGTTACGAGTGGGTGGAAGAGGCCGTAGAAGCTGTTGATACACTGGCTCCACTGCTCCTGACCCTCGGCAATCTTATCGAACTCACCCTCGACAGTCGCGGTGAAATTATAAGACATAATGTCTGGGAAGTGCTCAGCGAGGAAGTCATTGACTACAATACCGATGTCTGTTGGTACGAGCTTACCCTTCTCGTTGGCGTATGTCTCCATCTGGTTGCTCGAAGTGATCTTGCCGTTCTTCGGATTGAGGCGAAGACGGGTGATCTGACGCTTCTCAGCAGGTGCGTCGCTCTTGGCAACATACTCACGTGCCTGGATGGTACTGATAGTAGGAGCATAAGTAGAAGGACGGCCAATGCCGAGTTCCTCCATCTTCTTGACCAACGAAGCCTCAGTGTAACGGAGAGGATGCTGGGTGAAGCGCTGTACTGCTTCTGCACTATCGAGCTGGAGGTTCATGCCATTAGCAAGCTGAGGCAGACGGCTCTCGCCAGTATTCTCATCCTGTTCGTCATCATTGCTCTCAAAGTATACCTTGAGGAAACCGTCGAACTTGATGACCTCACCGGTAGCGACAAACTTAAGTTCCTTCTCTCCAGAGATGTTGATGTCGGCTACAGTCTTCTCGATGAGTGCATCGGCCATCTGGCTGGCGATGGTACGCTTCCAGATCAGCTCGTAGAGATGCTGCTCAGCGGCAGAACCCTCGATGGTCGTATTGTTCATGTAAGTAGGACGGATAGCCTCGTGCGCCTCCTGTGCACCCTTCGAGTTGGTGGTATAGTTACGGGTGTGCAGATATTCTTTGCCCATGGTGTTGAGGATCTGCTCCTTCGAAGCACCCAGGCAGAGGGTTGAGAGGTTGACGCTATCAGTTAGCATGTAAGTGATCAAACCTGCCTCGTAGAGACGCCGGGCGATGCTCATGGTCTGGCTGACAGTGAAATGCAGCTTACGTGCGGCTTCCTGCTGGAGGGTAGAGGTGGTGAAAGGTGGCGCTGGAGTGCGGTGCAGAGGCTTCTGCGAAACCTCATTGACGCTATACTGCGCCTTGGCAGCCTTCTGGAGGAAAGCCTCGGCCTCTTCCTGTGTCTTGAAGCGCTGGTTGAGCTCCGCGTTGAAGGTGACGACTTGTCCGTTGGCATCAGTTGTTGCAAAAGTACCTACTACGCGGTAGCTCTGCTCTGTCTTGAAGCTCTCAATCTCACGCTCACGCTCTACGATGAGACGTACAGCTACTGACTGTACACGGCCGGCAGAGAGCGCTGGCTTGACTTTGCGCCACAGGATAGGAGAGAGCTCGAAACCTACGATACGGTCAAGGACACGACGTGCCTGCTGTGCATTGACAAGACCCATATCGATGTTACGAGGATTCTCAATAGCGGCAAGGATAGCTGGCTTGGTGATCTCGTGGAATACGATACGACGAGTATTCTTTGGGTCGAGACCGAGTACTTCGCTCAGGTGCCAGCTGATGGCTTCTCCCTCGCGGTCTTCATCGGATGCCAACCAAACCATGTCGGCTTTCTTGGCAGCCTTCTTCAGGTCGCTCACCAGGTCTTTCTTATCCTCTGGAATTTCGTAAATTGGCTGGAACTGATTGTCAAGGTCGATGCTGAAATCGTGACGCTTCAGGTCGCGAATGTGACCATAACTTGAAGTTACTTTGTAGTCGCCTCCCAAAAATTTCTCAATAGTCTTTGCCTTGGCAGGAGACTCGACGATAACTAAATTCATATCTAATTTGCGGATTTATTTGTCTGCTTGTTTCTGTTTTGATGACATTAGCCATTCAAAGCGGCCGCAAAGATAAAGAGAAAAAACGGAATTCCACACATTTTAAATATATTTTATATATAATAATGTGTAAAATGCCGTTTTTGATAAGCCAAGGAGATAAAAAGAAGGGGATTTAGTAGCACATCGTCGGCAAACTAGCATGTCCCTCCTTAATCGCGCGGATTGCATAGAAGAAGTTATCCTTGCTGATCGGGAGCTTGACCTGCTGCTTCTCATTCGAGGTTGCTGGAGGGCAATTCTGATAAATCTGCCATGTCGACTGATCTGTCTCACGGTAGAGCACCTGGTAGCTGACTGTCTCATCGGGCTTGCCGTCGGCCTTCAGTACAGGATCCCAGTCGAGGATGGTGTAGTTGCTGAGCGCGTTGGCATTCGCGATGCTGGTACCGGTTGGCTGGCTTGGTGCCTGTGCCAGGTTCATGACGGCTGAGAGGTTGACCTTGATATTTTTTATTAAATATGGTACGCATACGCCTGCGGGTACGTCACCATACTTAATGCCATTCTCCTCACGTACTACCTGATGGGTGCGGTCATAGTTCTCATAATACTCACACATTCGGATGGCAGGATAGCCGTTCTTGAGGAAAGGAGTGTGGTCACCGCCTCGACGATAACGGTCATTGCGATAGATGAGCTTCACCTCATGGCCAGGGACGTAAGTGGCTGCCATCTCCTTGATGTAGCGGGCCAACTGACGTGCGTCGCTGTCTTCGCCCTTAGGACTGTCGGAGAAGCAACGTACCATGTTGGTGGTCATCAGGCCTGTCTCGCTGGCTTCTGCATTGCCGATCATGTCGTTGTTGAGCACGGCGATGACTGGCCAGTTCTTATCTTTGGCAACGTTTGCCATGTGACCAGCACCGAGCAAACCATGCTCCTCACCGCTGACGAAGATGCACTTGACTGTCTGCTGGAGGGGAACCTGAGAGAGCAGACGTACTACCTCGAGCAAGCAGCAGACGCCGCTGCCATCGTCATTAGCACCTGGAGCGTAGGTCTCACCATCAGAATTGTCATTGACGCGAGTATCTACGTGAGCCAGCAGAATGATCTCCTTCGAGCCTTCAGTACCTGGCAAGGTGACCATGACGTTTGGCAGATTGACCTTACGACCCAGTCGTGACTCAGGACCACCGACATCATATCTAACAATCTCGACCGTTGGCTTAGGACGGTTTGCAGCGGCAGCATCTGCATAGCGCTGGCAACGAGCCTCCAGATACTTCACAGCGGCACCAAGGCCTTTGTTCTTATCTGTCTGGGTACTGAGATTGTGACGGGTGTGGAAAGAAACCAGTTCGTCAATATACACCTTGATACTGTCTGCACTGACTCCAGCGAGAGTCTCTGTGATGACTGGGTCAACGCTAACTTCGGCCTTCATGGTTGCAGCAGAAGCAAGGAGCATCGCGCCAAGAAGAATCTTTTTGAAGGGGCTTTTCATATTGTTACCATTTTTGAGTATGTACCTTCTCCCACTGCAGCTTCTCCGTATCGTATGGCTTACGCTCTTCGCCAATATGCCCAATGGCAAGGACATTGAGCACCTCATACTCTGCAGGAATCTCAAGGATCTGGCGCACGCTGTAAGGTGCTGGTACACCGTCAGCATTCTCACGCATACGCATCTGGCACCATACACTACCCAATCCGAGGTCAGTGCACTGGAGCTGCATCTGGATGGTGGCAATAGAGAGATCTTCAATCCAGGTATCAGAATCCTCAGGATTAGCCACAACAGCAATGGCCAGAGCTGCATTAGCAATCTGAGCAGTACCCATAGCGCGTGTCTCACTGAGCGCCTTGAGCTTCTCTGGCTCATCAACAACGACGAAGTGCCAAGGATTCTTACGCTTGCCTGCAGGAGCCATCAGACCTGCTTCAAGGATAAGTCGGACCTGTTCTGGATCAACAGGTTCGCCAGTATATTTACGGATGCTGCGACGGTGGCGCATCAATTCGTGGAAGTTTTCCATATTTATTTCTTGATTTGATTCAGCAGGTTCTGTACCGACTCGGCGTTCTTCTTGAACTCTGGGTTCTTGGTGTTGTTTGCCAAGTTTGACCAGAGGTTGAAGGCCATTGTGAGGTTGCGCTGAGCATCGCCGAATCGACGGAGCGAATCTTCGCACTGTACCTGTCCGCACTTAGTATGGATCATAGCAATATCTGCAATGAGCTGTGCATCGAGGCGCATGTTGTTGAGTACGCCGAACTGACGGATGACCTTCTCGTAAGTGCCGCACTCTGCCATCAATCCCTTGCTATTGTGCTGGAAGTCACCCAGTTCGAGAGCTGCATTGATAATGAAATGAATGACACGGCCGTCACGTGGGAAAGCCTTGAAGCAATCCTGTGCCAGATCCATGTTGCTGCGGAGGAGGATGCTGAGGTCATGCTGCGCCTTGTTCTGCTTGCGGTAGTACATACCGAGCATGTGGTTGGTTACGCTGAGGGTCAGTCGGGTGATCAGACCTTCCTGAGACATGAAGCCAGGCTTGTTCTCCTTTTCTGCGACTTCCTCATCCTGACGCTTGATAGCAGCCAGGTGGCGCATCTGACGGATCTGAGCCTCTGTGTAAGCGTCATAGCTCTCGTCGTCATGACCGAGGCGGTTCTGGAGCTCACCGATGGTCTGGTAGTAGTTGCAGAGACGCATTTCAAGTGCCATGTCATTCTCCTCGTCACGCTCATTGTTGGCCTTGATACCTTCGATGTAAGCGTTGATGAGCGAGATGGTAGCCTCAGAATAGTTAGTGAACTGCTCCTGCAACTGCTGTGGCAACTGATAGTAGAGCTTGCTGAGGTCAATGTGCTGGTCGATGATACGCACGCCGAGCTCCTCTGCACGCTGGCTGTCCTCGTCTGACATTTCTGCCTTGTTCTCTGCCTGCTGCTGTGCAATGGCACCAATCTGCGCCTGCTCAGCCTTGATGATTGCTTCGAAAATCAGTGAGATAGCCTTAGGCTGAGCCATCTCCTGACAGATCTTCAGGCAAAGCCAGTACTGACGAACCTGCTCATCGCTGATGCTCATTGGGTCAGCCTGCTGCAGAGGTGGCATGAGATAGTTGAGTGCCGCAACAAACCACTGCTGAGCCTCCTGCTCGTTCTTCTGAGCTTCCTCCTCATTCTTCTGCATGTGAGCCTGCTGAGCCAGGATACGTGCATTCTGTGCAATACGGAGCTTTGCCACGCCGAGGAGTACGGTGACGTCCTGCTCGCCGTTCTGGATGAGACCAGCCACAACTGCATGCAGATGATCAATTACTTCTGCCTGACGCTTTGGCTCACTGACGATTGCCACGCAATCATTGAGCAAAAGGAGGAGGATCTTGCGGATATTGACCTTCTCGCTCTGTACGTATGGCAGGTCATAGATACACTGCTGCACGTACTCAGGACCATCCTTCAAGCCATTGCCCATGGTGAGGGTAGCCACACGGAGAGCCTCGCCCTCTGCTTCGCTGATATATTCTGCTGCAGCAGCTGCCTCATCACCATCGAGGAGGAGGTGCATGATCTGAATGTTGCGTACAGGATCATTTGCATCACAATGCTGCAGGAAGTGATAGCCAATGTCACTTGCACAAGCCTTATAGCTACCTTCGCCAACCAGCTTCTGCAACATAGCGCGGACAGGAGGGAAGTTGAAGTCATAGAGCTTGATTTCGTCATTGATGTTTCGGATGACGAAAAGCTCAAAGCCAAGTGCTGTACGAAGCTCCTCGAAAACCTCCTCATTGAAATCCTCGCCAATAAGCGCCTTGAGGTCAGAGGTACGAAGTCCGTTGACTGCACTGGTAATATATCTGAATGGTTCTGCTACCTGGTCTTCGCCAAGGGCAGGAGCTGCTACTTCGATGAAGAAGTCATAAAGTGTTTTTGCATCAGCTTCAGTGAGGTTTTCTTTCTTCTCGCACACAGCCTTCACCTTCTCAAGGATTTCTGGCTGCAGCGACTGCTTAAATTCTTCGATTGTCATTAGATTTATATTTTGTATATTATCAATATGAATTATCAATTATCAATTGTCAATTATCAATTGTCAATTAGTTTACAAGCTTTCGCATTCCCTCAGCCACAGCGTAGCACAAGCATCGCTTGGCATTCGCCAGTCACCTCGTGGAGAGATGCTGACAGTACCCACCTTAGGTCCATCAGGCAGACAAGAGCGCTTGAACTGCTGCTGGAAGAAGCGGCGGAAGAAGGTCTTCATCCACTTCTTGATGGTCTCGTCGTCATAGTTACCCTCGCGGCAATCCGCATATTTTGGATTCTGGAAGGCTTCCTTGGCCAACATGAAGATCTTGCGTGGCGAAGCGCCGAAACGGAATGAGTGGTAGAGGATGAAGTCATGCAGTTCGTAAGGACCTACGAGATCCTCCGTCTTCTGAGCAATGTCACCCTTTTCGTCCGTTGGGATCAATTCTGGCGAAATTGGCGTATCAATCACGTCAAAAAGTATGTCTGCGGCAGAGCGATCATCCTTATTCGCGCTCTTTTCTTCCTTCTGCAATTTCTGTGCCACATATTTGACCAGATACTTGACCAACGTCTTCGGGATGGAAGTATTGACCGCATACATCGACATGTGATCACCGTTGTAAGTACACCAGCCGAGGATAAGCTCCGACAGGTCGCCCGTGCCAATCACAATACCGTTATATTGGTTCGACGCGTCCATCAGAATCTGTGTACGCTCACGTGCCTGGCAGTTCTCATAGGTCACATCATGTACCGATGAGTCAATGCCAAGATCCTGGAAGTGCTGATTGACTGATGGCACGATGCTGATCTCCTTGAGCGTGATACCCAAGGCTTTCATGAGGCCGATAGAGTTATTATAGGTGCGGCCAGAAGTACCGAATCCTGGCATGGTAATGCCAATGATACGCTTTCTGTCCCAACCCAGCTTGTCGAAGGCCTGCACCGTTACGAGCAATGCCAGCGTACTGTCCAAGCCGCCAGAGATGCCGATGATGGCCGACTGGCACTTGATGTGGTTCAGACGTGTCACCAGACCCTGCACCTGTATGTTGAAGATCTCTGAGCAGCGCTCTTCCATATCATCATCATCCGATGGTACGAATGGGCGAGGGGCAATATATCTGCGCAGGTCAGCAGCAAAATCCGGAGCGGTGAGCTTGGTCAATCCCACGGTATAGAAGCCATGCTGTGTAGGTTCATAGATGCGGCGGAACTCGCCATACACCTGCTGCTCCTGCTGCACACCCATCTGTGGCTGCAGCTGTGTGAATGTCGTCTGCTGGCGGCGAAGGACGTTGAGTTTCTCAATATCTACATCCCGTACCAGCAGGTGTGACTCCATCTGGAATCTCTCACTCTCACCCAGCAATGCTCCATTCTCGGCGATGAGCCCCTTGCCGGCAAAGACCAGATCAGTAGAAGACTCACCAAAGCCAGCACTGGCATAGACGTATGCACAGACAAGGCGGCCAGACTGCGCCTGGATCATGCGGCGAAGGTAAGCATGCTTGCCCAATACCTCGTCGCTGCACGAGAGGTTGACAATGACATTTGCGCCAGCCAAGGCCATACGGTTAGACGGTGGGATAGGAACCCACAGGTCTTCGCAGATCTCTATGCCGAGTGTTGCTCCCTCAAAGTCGAAGAGCAGATTCTGTCCGAAGAGGATATTATCATAGTGCTTGTCGGCCAATGCACCCAGGCTGATCTTAGCTCCTGCAGCCACCTCTGCACCACTGGCAAACCAGCGCGCCTCATAGAACTCAGCATAGTTTGGCAGATAGATCTTTGGCACAATACCCACGATATTGCCGTCACCCAGCAGTACTGCGCAGTTATAGAGTCGGTTCTGGTAGGCGAGGGGACAACCCACGATGATGGCCATGTCAATGCCACGTGTTGCCTCTGCCAGATGCTTCAGCGCCTCACGTGCACCCTTGATGAGTGGCTCATGATGAAACAGATCTGCACAGGTATAGCCCGTCAGAGAGAGCTCTGGGAATGCCAACAGCTGCACACCCTGCTCATGCGCCTCACGCATCAGCTGGATATGCTGCTTCAGGTTATATTCTACGTCAGCCACCTTCACCGTAGGGATGGCGGTAGCTACGCGCAGCAGGCCGTAGTCTTCAAGTATTTTCTTAGCTTTTGCCATAATTTTTTACTTACGTGTTCTCTTTCGAGTAGAAGATTTCTTTGCACCCGGCCTTTGATTCTTTGCCTTCGAGTTGACCCCCTCTACACGGCGAGTCTTCACGTTCATGAGCTTCTGCTTGTCATTGGCAAACACATCGTCGAAGGTCTTGGCCTTCTTAAACTCCTGAGTCATCTCAATCTTAGCATTGAGCGCCTTCTGAGTAGCCTGCACAGCCTCGTTCTTGGCCTGCTTGTCGGCGCTTGAGTGACCACGGGTCTTGATAGCCATAGCATGAGCTGCCTCGTCACGCAGTTGGCTGAGCGACTTCTTCTTGATGGCCATCTGCTGGCTCAATGTCATGTTCTTGCCGGTCTTGACGCTCTTACCGCCCTTGCTGTTTTTCTTGCCCTGGCGGAGCAGCTTGCTCTTTGGGTTCATCTTCATGCCCTCCATTCGCTCCTCCTTGATCATGTTGTGTTCCACCCACCAAGGAGTACGCTCAGCCTGTTCGATGAGCACCTCTTTGCTGATAGCGTTGGCCAATGGATTGTTAGGGTCTACTTTCTGACCGTCTACGGTTACAATGTCACGCTCCGTATCAATCTGCATGCCGATACGAGCTGGCTTGCCGTTGACCTCCACACGTCCACTCTCGATGACTTCATCGACTTCGCGACGGCTACAGACTCCAGCTTCGCCTAAATATTTGTTGATTCTTTCAAGTTTTTCCATTCTTTTCTTCGTTTTATCAGTGTTTTTCGTAAAAAACGGTGCAAAGATACGCATTATATTTCAAAAAATCCTATCTTTGTCCCGAAAATTATTAAGAAATGAAGAAAAAAGTGATCATATTTGTGGCTTTTGTGCTCTATTTCGCACTTATGGCCATTATATTTATGTTCGCGTACGCGAATTTATTTGAGCAATACACCCTTTCTGACAAGCTCCTGGCCGTCGGCTACAGCTTGCCACAAAGCCTCTCTGTCAGCGCCTGGATCATGCTGCCGGCCTTTATCGTCGGCATCATCTACGTATTCATCCGAGGCGACTGGCACCGTCGCTTCATGATCTGGTACATCACCCTTGTCTTCCTGCCTGTCCTGCTGCTCACTTGCATTGACATGGTGCTCTATGGCTTCTGGGGTTTCCGTCTCGACACCACGCCGCTCATCTATATCCTCGATGATCCAATGGCTGCTCTGGCCGAGTCGCCTGTCTGGGCACCCTTCGTCAGCACCGCGCTGATGCTCTTCTTCGGCTGGCTCATCTATCAGGTAATGAGTTTGGTATATCCACCTCGTCGTCATGGCTCATCCAGTCGCATGAGCCGTGGTGCTGAGCAGATGCGCGAATTTGTCTTCAACGTCTTCCTGGCCCTCGCTTGCTGGGTACTAGCCAATGGCGGCATAGGCAATTTCACCTACGGCATGGGCAGCGCCTATCACACAGATCAGATGCCGCTCAATCATGCTTCCACCAATCCAATCTATAGCTTCTTTCACTCTCTGCATCAGCAGCATACCCCTTTTTCTGAGCAATATCGCTTCATGTCCAATGCAGAGGCAACAGCAGCATATAATGAGCTAGAAAGCGGAGCCCTCAATGCAGAAAGGGTAGAGGAGAATATTACATTAAGTGTTGACTCTACATCTCTTTTGACCACTGTTCCGTCCGACACATTACTCCTCACTCCTCACTCCTCATTCCTCATTCCTCAAGACTCCTCACTCCTCATTAAAAACTCCCCCAGCATCCTCCTCATCCTCTTCGAGAGCTTCAGCGGTTCCGCCTGCAACTATCTCTATCCTGAGGTGCGCAGTGACATCATGCCTAACTTCAATCAGGCCATGGCCGAAGGCATTGCCTTTACCAATTTCTACGCCAACTCATTCCGCACTGAGCGTGGCATGGTATCCGTCCTCTCGGCCTTCCCTGGTCAACCTACATATTCATTGATGACCGACACGCTTCGCACCAAGAAGCTTCCTTACCTGAGCCGCGCCTTAGCCGTTCAGGGAGGTTATCAGACGCAGTTCATCCACGGTGGTGATCCCACCTTCTGTGGCCTCTCACAGTACCTGCGTTATGGTGGCATCAGCAACGTCATAGGCAAGGATCAATTTCCTAAAGATCTGCATGATTGTCAGTGGGGGTTGCACGACGAGCAGATGTTCGACGTTGTCCGTAAGGAAATGTCTGGTAGTCAGCCATTCTTCAAAGTCATGCTGACCCTCTCCAGCCATGAGCCTTTCGAGGTTCCATATCACCGTTTCCCTGATGATCCTTACCTCAATAGTGTTGCCTATACTGACTATTGTTTCGGCCAGTTCATAGAGAAGGTCAAGGCCGATTCTGCCCTTTGGGACAACCTCCTCATCATCGGTATGCCAGACCACTGCTACGCTCAGTATCCGGCTGGTATTCAGCAGCATGATCCGCTCCGTTATCATATCCCGATGTTCTGGACGGGTGGTGCTGTCCGCGGTCATCAGGATATTACCACCATGGGCCAGCAGACAGATCTTGCTGCTACGCTGCTCACCCAGTTAGGCTTTGACGCCTCTGTTTTCCCGTTCTCACATGATATGATGAGTCAGGATGCTCCACACTACGCCTTTTACGACTGGCCCGACGGCTTTGGTCTTCTTTCCGAAACCGCCAGCTACGTCCAGGACAATAACTATGACGGCAATCCGCTTCTTGGTAGCAATGACCCTGACGGCAAGGCTGAGCGCATGGGCAAAGGCTTCCTGCAGCGACTCTATGACCAGTTGTCAAAGTTAGGTATTACCAGAAATAGCCCTTATTGATGTCCACCCTCAACTGGCCCCTTATCAAGCAGACTTGTGGCAAACTCCTGCTTCTTGAATCATTTTTCATGGCACTGGCCTCGCTGGTGTCGTGCTATTACCATTTTACCTATGGCGAGTCGGACACGCTGGCACTGATCATTCCTACGCTGCTTTGTGCTCTACTGGGCGGATTGCTCCTGATAGGCAGGAAGCAGATTTCTCAGCGTGTCACACAGCGCGAGGGTTACTTCATCGTCTCGGTGATGTGGATTCTCTTCTCTGTCCTGGGCATGCTTCCTTATCTGATTTATGGCACCTGCACTACACTGTGCGATGCGTTTCTTGAGACCATGTCCGGCTTCACCACCACGGGTTGCACGGTGCTCAATGATATTGACTTTCAGCCACATGGCATACTTCTCTGGCGCAGCATGACGCAGTGGATTGGAGGCCTCGGCATTGTCGTCTTCTCCTTGGCGCTTTTGCCCAAGATCAATGGAGGCAACGTGCAGATGTTCAGCGCCGAAGTCACCGGCATGACCATCGATAAGCTCCGTCCCCGCATCCAGGATACCTCGCGCCGCCTCTGGTTCATCTACGTCGGCCTTACCGTCATTTGCTGCGTCTGCTATCTGCTTGGCGGAATGTCCTTGTTCGATGGTGTCAATCACGCTATGACCACCCTTGCTACGGGAGGCTTCTCTACGCATCAGTCAAGCATCGGCTGGTTCCACTCAGCATTCATTGAGTATGTCTGTGCCATCTTCCTCTTCATCGCCAGTGTCAACTTCTCGCTGTTCTATATGGTGCAGCGTGGTGTCTATCGTCAGTTCTGGCAGAATGAGGAGTTCCGCTGGTTTGTCTATGTCGTGGCTGTCTTCACGCTGATCTTTGTCATTCAGTTCTTAGCCGAACCCTCTCACACTCAGCTCACTGCCGAGCGTCTCGAAGCCATGCCACAGGGTATTGAATCCACATTCCGTACCGCTTTATTCCACGTCATCACCATCATCTCCACCTGCGGCTTCCAGGCAGAGACTTACGACTATCAGCTGTGGGGTAGTGCTTTCTGGCTGCCAACGCTCTTCCTGATGGCTTGTGGCGGTTGTGCAGGTTCTACGGCTGGTGGTTTCAAGATTCTCCGTCTGGTCATCCTCATCAAGAACCTCATCTCGGCGCTCTACCATTCCGTCGTTTCGCATTCTTTCAATTCCGTCATGCTCGATGGCCGTCCTTTGCGCTCAGAGTTCCTGCAGCGCACCCTGGCCTTCGTCTTCCTGTTCTTCGTCATCTCCTTTGTCTGCATCCTCATCCTGATGTGGGAAGGCCTGGACATGGAGACAGCTCTTGGCACCACCATCTCCGCCATCGGTAACTGTGGCCCTGGCCTTGGCCATACTGGCCCAGCCTTTACCTGGGCCGACCTTCCTTCACTCAGCAAATGGGTCCTGAGCTTCACCATGCTCATCGGCCGTCTCGAAATCTTCACCTTTATCCTCCTCTTCACCCGTGTATTCTGGCAGGAGAAGTGATAATTCTCGTTTTTTTCGCCAAATAATTTGGTAGTCCCAGAATTTCTCCTTATCTTTGCGCCACTAAAAAAGAAACTTGGCGAGTTTTTTTATGTGTTCGGGATGTAGCTCAGTTGGTTAGAGTTCACGTCTGGGGGGCGCGAGGTCGGGCGTTCGAGTCGCCTCATCCCGACATAATGTAAGCAGAGAGGAAATCCACTCATTTGAGTTGCGATTTCCTCTCTGCTTTATTTTGTGTCCATTAATTCATTGATATATTGTGCTACAAATGGTCGAAGTTCGGGAAGATCATTTGTGAGGGTACTGCCCTCCAGGCAGGTCATAGAGAGAGTCCTGGATAAATTGATCTTTTTAATCCCCGAACATCATATAACTCCAATTAGTGCCAGTTTCTTGAAAGGCAGACTGCGTGTCAGAAGATGCACCATAAACCTTACATTTATTATAACTATTATACCACCAATAATAATATCCGCAATCGGCGAACATTCCAGCCTTATTGGTAACGTTTGTCATCACAAAATTATTACTTAGCGTAAGTGATTGTAAATAGTAACAATTCCTGAACATCGTATACGTGTTGGTCAAATTGGAAGTATTGAAGTGCGACAGATTAAGATAGTTTAGTTTTTGACAATTATAGAACATTGCTTCCATTGTCGTCACTTTGGAAGTATTGAAGCTCGAAAGGTTAAAACTAGAACTTACCAGTCCACTACAGCCATAGAACATATAACTCATGTCCGTAACTTCCTGTGTATCGAAGTTCGACAGGTTAAGACTGTTTAACGTATTACAGCCAATGAACATTCCCAGCATGGTGGTCACCTTTGAAGTGTCGAAGTTCGACAGGTTAAGACCAGGACTAGTCAGTGCATTACAGTCACGGAACATATTATTCATTTGAGTCACATTGGAAGTGTTGAAGCTCGACAGGTTAATACCGGTTAGCGTCTTACACTCACGGAACATATTATCCATTCGGGTCACTTTAGAAGTGTTGAAGCTCGACAAGTTAAGCCCAGAACTGGTCAGTGCATTACAGCCATAGAACATAGAGTTCATGTCGGTAACTTCGGAAGTGACGAAGTTCGTCGACAGGTTAAGACTGGTCAGTGCATTACAGCCATTGAACATAGAGCTCATGTCGGTAACTTCGGAAGTGACGAAGTTCGTCGACAGGTTAAGACTGGTCAGTGCTTTACAGCCACTGAACATAGAGCTCATGTTGGTCACATTAGAAGTGTTGAGGCTCGACAGGTCAAGACCAGAATTGATCAGTGCATTACAGTCTTTGAACATAGAGCTCATATCAGTAACTTCGCTGAAATCAACCTTGTCCAAACCTGTGATGCTTGTTGCATTTGAGTAGCCTTCAAATAAGCCGCCGTCGCTGAACGTTCCGTGCCCAATAATCTTAGGTGCCCAAGTCTGGATTTTCAGCGTTTCTCCATCAAGTACTTGCCATAAGGTGCCTGCTTCGTTCAGCTTCTTATCATCATCTACTGTTGAAGGAATAGCCACACCTGTCTCAATGACGATGCTGGTAGCTGTTGTCTTACCAAGAGTCAATGGGTTCTCCCACACTACAGAAGGAGTTTCAGCGAAAGTAATAGAGTAAATATTATTACGTGCCACTTCTACTCCGCCAGACTTCTTGGTTACCATCGCCTTTGTGTTTGTTCCATCAGAGATGGTAATCAACAGCGGATTGTGTGTAGCGGCAGGCACTGGCACATAGAACGTGTTGCCTTCGGTGCTAACAGCCGAAGAGGCTGTGAGGGTTACCTTCTTATTCGCATCGGTGAGAGGTGTTGCAGTTGCAAATGTAAGCTCACCCCCAGCGGTGATATTATCTATTGCGCCATTCATCTGCTTATCAGAATACACTTCGATACTTGTCACATAACTCATCTGTGTTGATGGCACAGTAATAGCCAAGACACCGCAGATATTCTTGAACGAAAGGCTTGTTGTGGTGCTCTCTGCATACATTGGCATATCGAACTTACCGTCTTCATACTGATATGATGCAGGGAGCGTAGGAGTGCCACTGTTGTAAAGGGAAGCTGGGAAATATGCGTGGTGAGTAGTTTCTACTGCACCTGTGCCTGTGAGTGTAGTGCTGGACCCAGCTTCATCAGCTGTATAGTCGTGACCATCGATACTGATTACATCACCTGCTTCCCAGTTTGGAGTCATGCTGACGAGGGTTGCTCGTGTATTTTCACCTTCTATGGTTGCTGTGAAGGTTGTTACTCCGTTTTCGTTCTGGCTACCCTCATTCTGGATGATATCATCACTAGAGCAACTGCTGAGTGCTGCTAATGCAGCTACAGCCATATAGAAATATTTCTTCATCTTGTTATAAGCGTTTTAATGATTAATACCATCCGTATGTACTTCCATTATTATATTCTTCGTTCTCAGTGCCTGTTAGGCTCGTGCAGATGATGTCTGTCTGCTCAATCTCCACCACCTTTATCTCAGGTGCGAGATACCTTTTCTTTTTGTCTGTCATGATTCAAGTTTATAATGTTAGAAAATAATTATCGTTAGTGTAGATTATAAAAATACATAATATGAGGCAAAGTTAATAAATATATATATATATGCAAAATACTGTGTTTTCTAATTCCAGAATTGCATAAAAGAATGCTTCAAATGAGTGGAATTTGCTATGTCGATAAGGCAAAAATAGGAGTTGATTCTCATGGCGAGAATCAGCTCCTTATTTTTTATTGTTTTCATTCAGTTGCCTCTTGACATAGACATCAATACCAAAGATGCTGCCAGCATAGATCAGGATCTGTGCGATGAGGTAGAGCACGCTGTCGTCTATCTTCCCGGGAGGAGGGAGGAAGAGGGCGATAAAAGCCATCACCACTCCCGCGATGAGGAGGATGATGGCTGACCATTCCTTGAACGAAGGCTTCATCGGTTATGGCTTTTGTTTACACACCCTGAGCCTTGATCATGAAGATCTGATCCTCGAAGACGTCGCAGGTGATGGTCGACTCATTGGTACTGAGCGCATTGTCTGCATCGACCTTCAGCATGCCAGTCTCGTCCGAAATCGGAGTGAACACAAAGCTCTTGCTCTCGCTGCTGCCGAAGTTGTCGCTCGAAAGGTCGGTCAGCTTCGTGCCTTGGACTGGGTAGTCGGTGCCTGGGACCATAGTCAGCTTCTGGCCGTAGGTCTTACCGCCGATGCTGGTGATCGAGATGCCCGTGGGGTGCACTGGGAGAGGGTTCTGCAAGCCTCCGCCACCGTTGGGATCATCATCGCCCTCTGGCTTGGTGAGGTCCACGTAGGTCTCGCCAGCCTTGACCGCCTTGATGAGCGCCGCCTGCGCATTGCGACTTGCCACGAGGTTGAACTCAGCGTCCTGCATGAGGTTCTTGAACTCAGTGCCGGCGTCCCACACCACCTTGATGCCAGTGATGTTCTGGGCGGTGAACTTATCGGCTGACTCTGCGCCCTTCGAATTGAGGGAGATTGAGAAGTCGCCCAGGTCGCCCAGGCGGATCTTCTTGCCTTCGAGCAGCTGCTCGCGCATACAATCCACCGCCATGTAGAGGATGGCTGAGATGTCGGCACGCGAATAGACGCAACCGTGGGTAGAGATGTGGCGCGCGAACTTCTCGATGGTCATCACGTCAGTGTACTGAGCCGCTGCAAAGGCGTTGAGCTTCTCGGTGGCTACGAGTGCCACGTCGGCAGGGTCAGGGGTCTGCTGATTCTCCTCAGCTGCCTTGATGCGGCCCTTAGCCGCGTTGATCTGGAATAGGTTTGCGTTTACCGGACGCATCACAATACTGTAATTAATCATAGTTTTTGGTTTTATTAAGTCCTGGTTTTCATAGTTAAGGTCGTGTCTTTACTGATGGCTGGCTTCGGTCATCACTGATGTTAGGGCCCGGTCATCACTGATGCCTCATTCTGCCACCTCTTAACGACTCTTTGAAAAACGTTGCAAAGATACGCATTTTTTCTGATACTTCCAAATTTTTCGACCAAAAAATATAAAATATTTTTTCCTCCCCAGAAACCCGCGATTTCCACCCCAAGAACTCCACGATTTCCACCCCAAGAACTCCACGATTTCCTCCCCAAAATACCCGCGATTTCCTCCCCAAATGTAACACAATATCAGTTACAAAATTCATGCACCCACCTCCGCCTTGTAACCCCTATAAATTGGTTAATTATATTAATTAATTTATAGACCACCGTAGCCACCCATACCCTCTGTGGTTTTTGTAACGGTTATTGTGTTACAATTGACTTCTGGCAATTTCCCAAACTTCCATTGCCAAAAAAGTAGGTTATATATGGCAAAATAATCAGAATTATGCTAGTATGGATATCTCGGAAAATCCGTATCGCTATGAAGAAATTCAAAAATAGTGGAGTTTGCGGTGCTAAAAATTCAAAAATAGTGGAGTTTGTGATGCAAAAAACACGAAAATAGTGGAATTAAGCAAAAAGCAATATTCGTTGCGTGGCGCTGATTTTTAT
Organism: Bacteroidales bacterium; assembly: GCA_045639585.1. Lineage (GTDB taxonomy): Bacteria > Bacteroidota > Bacteroidia > Bacteroidales > UBA3663 > Liminaster. Next base: position 2,044 of record JAZUDJ010000139.1, on the reverse strand, counting down.
GTTTTACAGCATGTTTTAATAAAAAATCAGTTTTTATAGGCTAACGTATAGAAATAATACTTATCTTTGCACCCGTAAAGATACCTTATATGCTACACCTCTCTACATATCATTATGAAGCAGAAGCCCCAGTTGAGGCCTCTGTTTTCGGTGGAAATCACGAGGGGGGGGTAAAATAAGTATTCTTAACGGTATTCGCACTAATTTCTTAGTACAAATTATCTCTTAATATAATATCCGGGCTCTTCAGCTATTCGCTGAGGGGTTCGGATTTATGTATTTATTAACGGCAGTCTATTAGATTTTCTGATTTATAATTTATAAACACTTTATTAAAAACAACTTTATGAAAAAAACTTACGTATCACCTCAGATGCAAGTCATCGAAGTGCTGCAGACGGACATTATTGCTACAAGCTCAATGTCTCTTTCTGATGGAGGTATTACAATTATAGAAGGTGAGAATTTAAATCCGGGTTATAATCCGGGTTGGTAATCTAAGCGTGTAACAGTAAATAGTCAAAAACATGAAAAAGACATTATTTTTTGGATTAATGGCTACAGCACTTGGATTGACCGCCTGTAGCGATACTAGTGAAACTATCTTCAATGAGTCTGCGCAAAAAGGTATGACACTCAATGCCACGGTGGTAGAGAGCGTGGATACACGTGCCAATATCGATAATTCGGAGTCAGTCTGGCCGTTTACGTTTTCTCCTGGCGATGTAGTGATGGTCACTAACGGCCTTGAGAGTACTAGTTACTCTTTTACGAAAGATGCCACCAGTTTCACGTGCATTGAGGCTACACCTACGGATGAGGCCACAACCTGGTATGCTCACTACCCATCAGGAGACATTAATCTGACAGACCAGGAGGGTACTCTGGATTATGTGGCATCTATTTATGCTCTTTCTGGTGCCACGACTTCACCTACTACAGGAGAATCCGGCCTGACCATCAATCTGACCTCTAGTATGTCTGTCATTAAGATCATCAATGGTGGTGGTTCTATTGATATCAGAATAAAGAAGAGTGCTTCTGAATGGGTAAAAGGTCTGACTCAGACCACTGATGGTTTCGAAGTGACTACTAGTACCGAGGCTGTAAGCATCTTTCAGACAAGTACAGCTGGAGAATACTATATAGCTGTACCGTCAGGGTTGCCACTCGTGATAAAAGATGGTGATGTACATCTGGAAGGTTGTGAGAGTGGTTATGCTGCAGGTAAGTATTACTCTGTGAGGGTGAACGAAGCACTATGGTCTGAGAGTCTTCCTTTTGAATCTGACTATCTTGCTGCCACCAAAGCTGTCATCGAAACTAATATAAGCAGTAGCCTGAAGCCTGCCTCAGCTACAAATCTGAACGCTGTGGGTGATGTCTGGTGTTATCTTGACGGTTCTACCATAAGAGTACAGAGCCCTAAGCCAAAGATTTACTTAAAAGGTGCTCTTCCTGCTTCGTACCTTTTCTGGAATTTTGGAAGTCTGACAGAAATCACCGGTCTTGGCTACCTTGACACCAGTGCTGTTACAAAGATGAGTCAAATGTTCGGTTTCTGTTCTTCATTGACATCTTTGGATGTGTCAGGATTCAATACTTCTAAAGTTACGGATATGTCTGCAATGTTCGATGGTTGTACATCTTTGCAAACTTTGGACCTGAGTAATTTCGACACCAGAGCAGTCACAAATATGTATGATATGTTTAATCTATGTAAATCTTTGACCTCGTTGAATGTGTCAAGTTTCAATACTTCGAAGGTTACAAATATGTATTGTATGTTTTATGGCTGTGAATCATTGACCTCGTTGAATGTCTCGAATTTCAATACTTCGAAGGTTACGTCTATGCAGCAAATGTTCCATGAATGTAAGTCTCTGACTTCGTTAGATGCTTCTGGGTTTAGTACGGAGAGTCTTACAACTGTCTCTAATATGTTCACTGACTGCTATAAGATGGAAAGTCTGAAACTATCGGACAATTTCAAGGTGAATGATGTGCCTAATATAAATAACATGTTTAGCAAGTGTGGCCGTGA
>JAZUDJ010000138.1:0-36413 GCA_045639585.1 Bacteroidales bacterium | reverse complement strand
AGGGACGTTGTCGAGGTACTTATCCAGTTTGCTGGTGCCAGCGATACGACCACTGATCTCATCTATATATATATAAATAAGGTATCTGCGGCCTTCCTCCATCTTCTGCGCCTGCTCACGGTGAGGAATGAGGAGCTCTTTGGATGTTCCCCAGTCGGCAAAAGCGCCTACCTGATTGACGCTGTTGATCTTGAGGTGTGCAAACTGTCCGACGGTAGCGTATGGATGCTCATTGGTGGCCAGGAGGCGCGCCTCGGCATCCTGATAGACGAATACCTTCAGCACATCGCCTTCCTTGACCTCTGCTGGCATATAGCGCTTGGGCATGAGGATCTCAAGGCCATCACCACCATCGAGGTAAAGGCCGAAGTCGACGAGTTTGCAGACGGGAAGTTCGTTATATTGTCCTAGTTTTACCATTATTAGTTTAGAGTTTATAGTTTAGAGTTTAGAGAAGTTTTTGAGTTATATGAAGTTTAGAGTTTTATAGATTAAAATCTTTTAGTTAAAATGCAGCGCTAATCAACTTTAATCTTTCGAACTACTTTTAACTCTAAACTCTCAACTCTAAACTCTTACTTAACTACCACCAGCTTATCCCCCTGCAGCTCCGGAACCACGCCGAGGATACTCTTGCGGAGACAGTAGTTGAGGTCATTGCGGAAACCGTGGCGCATCAGACGGAGTGCATGCTCGCTCTGCATCAGGAAGGCTGAGAAGTTGCGGTTGGCCTGATGCCAGAGAGCTACGGCCAGACGAGCGCCATCGCTGGCAGCTTCGACACCTTCTTCGGCCAGCAAGGTGCTGGTAAGTGCACCGGCAAAGAGCGAGTCTTCCAGACAAATACGGCCGTCAGCACCAGAACAGACAATGAGTACATCCTTACCCATGGCAAGGATGCGGTTGGCCAGCGCCTGCAGGTTGACAAAAGCACCGATGAGCAGGCAATAGCACTGCGACGCACCTTTAATGGCCTTGGTACCGTTGGTGGTCATGATGACCAGCGACTTGCCGTTGACATTCTCGACAGAATACTCGGCAGGACTGTTACCGAAGTCGGCAAACGAGCATTTCTCAGTCGACTGCTCAGCACCTACCAGATAGCCAAGCGCCTTATAGGAGAGCGCCTCCTGTTCAGTAGCAACAGGGATGATGCTTTGCGCGCCGTTGGCAAAGGCCGTACAAATGGTAGTGGTGGCACGGAAAACGTCCGTCACCACCACTACAGAATCCTGATGCTGGTAGAGGTCCAGCAAACTTGGAGAGAAGCAGATTTCAATCTTCATGCTCACTCCTTGTTTTTTAGAGGAACTTCTCAATAGCCTCCTGAAGAGCAGCCTTGTTGGCAGCACCTACAGTCTTGTGAACAACTTCGCCACCCTTGAGGAAAAGAACCACAGGGATGTTGCGGATGCCGAACTGAGCCACGAGGTCCTCTCCTTCATCAACATTGTACTTGCCAATGACAGCCTTGCCTTCATACTCCTCAGCGAGCTGCTCGATGATAGGAGTGAGGCGCTGACAAGGGCCACACCAGGTTGCCCAGAAGTCAATAACTACGAGTTGGTCGCCGGCAATGATCTCGGCATAGTTCTGATCGGTAATTTGCTTTGCCATAATTTTATGTACTATTTAATAATGATTATTTACAATTGTTATTGATCTCATTTGTCTGCTTAGAAGAAGATCTCTTCGTTCTGGATTCCATCTACCTGAATGTCTACAGTACCTTCAACCTTGCCTGATTCGAAGCAACCGCTGTAGATGTTTGCATCGACAACCTGCTGTCCGTACTGTCCATAACGTAGGAAGTTGCTGCCAGCCAGTGATGGGTCATTGATATCCATAATTGCCTCATAGAACTGGCTCTGGATGTCAAGGCTGATCATTGGCTCTACGTCCTGCTTGTCCCAGATAATACCACCATCGTAGCGTACCTCCTGACCGAGCAGGTCATTGAGGGTGAATGCAGCGCTGGCAGGACCACCTACAATCTTGTCGAAGAACTTCAACTGGCGAGGGAATGATACAGACAGATCGCCATGAGCGAAGAGCGAACCACGACGGCCACCGAGGTAGAACGAACCGATGTAGCAGTTGTCATAGTTGTTGCGGAAGTGGAAGTACTTTGGCAACCCATACATTGCTACTGCACGCATGTAGATGTCAAGCATGGTGTGACCGTCACGATCCTTCTGTGCCAGATCTTTGATGTCGTTGAGTGTAAGGATCTGATCAACGTAACTCTGCTCAGTGTACTGGCCACCATTAGCACCCATGTAAAGCTCATTGACTACCGCATTGTCTCCCAAGTCAACTACGATGTCGCCAATCTCATTCTCCTCATTGAGGACGGTTGCACAGTTGCCACCGCTGAAGATAGCCTGGCTGACGTAGGCTGTAGTATTCTGGCCACCACCAATCTCTATGAGTGACTTCTGTACATGAGGACGTACAGAATTGAGTGCATACATGCGATCGAATTCATTAGTCGCAGCATTTGGATGACGAGGATCGGTAGGGGTGAGGTATACGTATGACTTGAGGCTTTCGTCCCAGGTCTCAGTGACGCTCTTGACCGATGGATCCCACTTATAGAGGTATTTACCATTACCTGCTCCATAGATAGAAGCAATGGTGCCACCCTGCATCATGATGCGAGTGCCGTTGTAAGCCTTACCAGAGACATCATTGCCACCGAATACACGGCCATAATTGCCAGCGGTGATCATGATGACCGATGAGTACTGGTTGTCTGCATAAGTGACCAGAGTCGTGTCGCGACGGCCTGTAGCAGGGTCATAGGTAATCTTGCTTGGCTTGATGTCGCCCATGCGTGAGCCACCATAGATGTTCTCGATCTTAAGACCCTCATTGCCAAGAACGAGCCAAAGACCTGGAGAGCCACCGTCAGCAGGATGGAGGTTACGGTCACCCAGTTCGTTATAATAGAGTACATCGCCCTGATTGCAACCACCATAGATGCTACCGATGTTTGCACGCTGGATGTCCCATTGTGGCTGGAGAGTCAATGGAGTCTTGTTGTTACCACCATAGAGACGGCAGATGTTATTGGCGAACAGAATCTGAGTGCCATCGTCCTTAAATCCTTCGTGCAATGCAGGACGGATGAGGAAGTTCTTACCACGCAGATAGCAGCTTTCTGAGATGGTGCGGTCGAACTTCGCCATATCGTTCTTGTTCGGATAGTCGATGGTGATATGGGTGGTGTGGTTGACACAACTGCTGTTAGCTCCACCGAAGGCGCTCAGGATTGTACCTCCATGAATCTCGAGATAAGTGCTATCTACACTTGGACGGCTTACACCCGCCAAAGACTTCATCTCTCCACCCATAGTGATGACCTCGCCATTGGCATAAACATCACCACTGCCAGCGTCGCCATACTCACCATTACCACCGCCATAGACTTCACCGATAAGTGGGAAGCCAGACGCGCTGCCATCCTCATGCTCACCTTCGTTGATGAAGACGTAGGTGTTAGAGGCAAAGTCGAACTGACGAATCTTAGACTTCTGGTTGCTGAGACCAATCTTTCCAGAGAGGTCAGAGCCACCGAATACACGGTCGATGATGACATGGAAGTGATCGCTCGAACGGTCTTCGATCTCAACCCAGGTGCCACCTTCGATATTTGCCATTCGTGCACCACCGAAGACGTCGCCTACGCGTCCACTATAGACACGGACGTGAGTAGAAACTCCGTCAAGTGCATTGAATTGTGGTAGCAATGTACTCTTTCCACAGATATCGCCTTGGTGGCCACCACCATAGACGCAACCCCAGACAGCGTTGCCAGAGGCATGACGAGCATCTGATCCACGACACTGGAGGTCAACACCGACATTGGTACGGCCGATAACTCGACCTGCGAGGCCGCCACCGAAGACGTTCAGACAGTTTGGAATACACATCTGACCATTCAGCACGGAACCTCTAATATTAATATAGGTGTTACCGAGGATCTCTGTATTCTGTCCCTTACCTGCGCCGTAGATGAGGCCAGTCTCTGAGTTCCATTCCTGAGAGATACCTACCCAGCTCTCACCTTCCTTCAGCTGATAGCCTCCGAGCAGGTCAGAGTGGAAATTGAGTGATGCATAGCCCATGACTACACCGTAGTCAAGACAGCCTGTATAGATCTTAGCTCCCTTATGCGCCTTGTTGCCCTTGGCGTCAGTTGTCTGCTCTAGGGTAGCAAAGCGATTGAAGAGGTTGAGCTGCAGACGGTCGGTCTTGATAAATGCATCGTGGTAAGGTGCAATACCACCTACCCATGAGCGTTCCTTACCCTTTTCTGGTCCCTCGGTCTCAGTATAGGCAAAGTGTGCATTGCGAGAACCTCCGACAACCTGATTCTGGATAGTAACGCCGAGTGGCAGCGTATAGATATAGACTGAGTCGCTAGTCATAGAGCCACGATAGCCACCACCGGTAAAGTCATTGATCATGACATCGGTAGCATCCATCTCGCCAGGAGTTTCAAAGACATGCTTGTCACCCATGCGGTCATCGATAGGATAGTTGTTGTGGAACTTACCATCCGCATTGAAGGTGAGGGTAGGGACGCAAGACATATCGATGGCACGGGCAAAATGCTGGAAGTCTTCTTCGTCGAGGAATCCATGATACCACTCCTTGCCGTCCTTGGTAGAGTATGGGATGTTGCCTTCGGTGAAGAAGTTCTCACCATTACAGCCCATGACGAGGTTGCCGATGCTGACGTGGCTACCGATGTTGAGTGCTACGCGACCCGTGTTTGGAACGAGAACCTCTCGGAGAAGTCCCCAGTCGGCTCTATTGACCTTATCCTGGTTAAAAAGACCGACGGTCGTATTGTTGCCACCGCAGAAGAGTGAACCCAAAATGTTGACACGGTCATTGGCGCTACTGCCGATGACGTTTATCTCTGCGCTTGCAACATGTGGTCGTGAGCGATTGATGTATTTGCTGTTTGAATTGTCAATGGCAGAACGAGAAAGGAATTCACGCTGGATATCCTCTCCGTCACCAGCTCCGAATACATCATAGAGAATAGTTCCTCCATAGATATTCAGATGAGTGCCGTAACGCTCGTTGTTGCCACCAGCAATCATGCCGGCCACGTCATTACCTGCAGTGATACGTCCGACGTAAATCTTGCGGTTATTGACAGAATCATTTAGGGTGCCGATATTTACCTCAGTCTCGCCATTGACGTTGCTCATGAGCGAACCGCCATAGACGCGAATCACATTGCCTGACTTGATATTGACAGTCGTACGAGTGGTGTAAGCTCGTTCGGAATTATCATGATTGAAGAAGAACCCGTTATTCAGTTCCTGGTCTCTGATACCACAGTCGCCTCTCATACCACCACCATAGATATTACGGATCTGAGCCAAACCTTCTACGGTCACGGAGGTTGAACCGAATACCTTACCATTCAAACCACCACCGAAGATGTCCGAGAAGGTAATGAATGGAATAGTCTCCATCTTACTAATCGAATCAAGGCTCTTGCTGATATCTGCAAGCGATGTAGTCTGTGGCTTCAGGCCTTCTACATTGTCCACATTGATGTTAACGTGTGTATCACCTAATACATCCGTGTCATCGCCGAAGCCACCACCACAGAGTGCAAATCGACGGTCCCATGGCTTCTCGACGTTCCAGTAATGGCAGCCTGCACTGTCAAGCATGGCCTGGCTGAAAAGACTGCGGTGAGCCTCGACGTAAGTGTCACCGTGGATGTGGCTGGCATCACGGCCAGACCCATAGATGCCGAAGAATCGGCCAGCATCGTATCGGCTGCCTCGCTTGTTGTAGAAGAACTCTCCGCCATTGATCATGACGTGTGCATTGCCTTCGATGTCAGAGATGACGTTGTGTTCGGCGTGGAGTACATTCTTGTGACCATGGCCGCCACCGAAGATAGAGTTGCCGACCTTACCACCAAGTATATTGACATAAGTGTTACCAGAATTCTCTACATCCTTAGCCTTGCGGACGTCGCTGTAGTTGCCACCACCGAAGACGAAATCCTGTACTTCTGCATTGCCCTCAATCGATACGTTGGCAGAACCATAGATAGCAGCAATGTCTTCAGTTCCATTGCGCTCGCCATTTTCGCGATAGTAGCATCCTTCACCTGCGCCGAAGATATTGCCCTTCACGATGCCATCGCTAACCTTAATGGAGGTGTTGCCGAGTACTTGCGCTGTCTGGCTGAAATAAGAAGCATTTTTCTTCTCGTCCTGAAGGACAGGGTAGCCAGTAAGGTCGCAGTTGTCATAGTAGTTGGTACTGCCACGGCCACCACCGAAGAGATAACCTTCAATAATGCCACCCTCAACCAAAATGTTGATGTTGCCGAAGATGCTACCGCACTGACTATTGGCCTCACGTGTCTGCAGCTGGTTGCTGAAACCGAAGCCTCCACCATAGACGCTACCATAGAGATGTGTACGTCCGCTGATCTTGATGTTGACCTCGGAGAATTCTGGATAGAGAAGATCTCCATGAGGATTGATGATACGCGGCATCTTGCCTTTGGCCTGCTCATAATTGCCGTAAGCAATTTTGCCATTTCTGGTAGTATATGGGATCTGCTGATCGAGAGTATGCTTCTCTTCATTGAGCGCAAAGCCCATGACACTGCCAGCACCAGCACCATACATGGTTGATCGTACGTAGCCACCAGTAATATTGATGTCTGTTATTCCGTAGAAATAAGAATTGCAGGTCTCGGTGAAATTACCCTTAGGATTCAGAATTCGTCCATTTCGTCCTAAGTTAGCTCCATAAAGGTCAAAGACGATACCCGACTCAATGTTGATGCTGGTCTTTCCGAAGAAACTATCTGATGGACGGGCAATGAGTTCATTCTTCTCTCCCTTTACATAAGCAGGACGTCCATAGCCGACATTGCCGCCAACGACACGACCTACGCGTGAGCGTCCCTTAATATTAATGGTCGAAACAGCCCAGCAGGAACCATCCACCTGGCCACCAACCACCAGTGCCAGATCGTAAGGATTGGCCCAGTCGTTGCGAGTATTGCAGATATCGACCAGCAGGTGTGGCTGCATTGGATGACGAGGCGAACCAGAGACGTTGCCAGAAACATAGCAGTTCTTGGTAAAGCGGCTGCCACCGATCAGACGACCATAATAGCCAGAGAGCAGACGGATCTGGTTCTCTTTGTAGTCATAGTCTTCGAAATCAGGATTGAGGAAGCCGGCAAATACGGTGAACATTGGGCTGTGAGCACCTTCTGGAATGCCATGAGCAAAGTCCATCATGGCGTAATCTTCCATTACGATGCCATAGCCAAAGGTAATGTTGTTGTTCTGCGCGTAGATGGTAGCAGTGCTTCGTTTGCCTGCCTCTCCGTGGAAAGTAATATTCTCGAAACGGGTGTCTGCTGTCAACAGAATGCTTTCGCCAGACATCTGAATAGCTCCATTTCGCAGATTGCCGTACGAACCGCTGACAATCATCGGGTACTTATAGCCAGCAAGCGCCTTAGCATTCGGCTGGGTCATCTCTTCGTCGAAGAAAGAGGTGAGGACGTTCTCGTCATAGTCACCCATGATGACAATGACGTTGTCTGCCAGTTGAGCCTTCTCGGCAACAGGCTTAGCCAACTCGATAGCACGTGCGATGGTCTTAACCGCAGTCGCTGGAGTCTTACCGTCGTTACTGTCATCTCCGACAGGGTAGGAGGTCTTGCCGTCGAAGGTGTACTTTGCAATGTCCTCAGCAGAGGTAATGCCATGCAGATTCACATAGATGACGTTGGCCAGCGAACAGAGTGTGCTGAAAGCCATCTCTGCATTCTTCTTGCTGCGAGCCACACCCAGATAAGTGTGACCATTCTGTGCTCCTACGAGGTTGATTCCCTGACCAACTTCCTTTTCGTTTTCCGAAAGGTCGTACCAGGTATATGACAAAGACTGAGCTAATTCATCCTTGCTTGGACCGACGAGTTCTGCATTAAAGTTGTAGGAACGGCCACCAGCTACCTTGATTACCGAGGTGGTGCGATAGTTGATTTCGCTAGCCTCCACCATGATGCCATTTTCTGCTACTACATTGCCCTTGGCATCGAGTACCTCCACACTAAGGGTCTCATTGTGCATCAGATATGGTACCTGTACCTCGCTGGTCTTAGAAGGAAGCACCTTGTTGTCGAACTTCCAAAGATAGGTATAATTACCTTTCTTATCAACCTTAGCCAGATATTTTGTGCTATTCTGATCGGTGGCAGGAACTATAGTGACTGTATTGCTTTCGAAAGAATACGCATGATCAGAAACCTTGCGCCAGATCAGCTCGTTATATTTTCCTTCAGCGGCAGCGCCTTGCTCTTTGCTGAACTTGATGCTTTCTGCATTGGCTCCGCTGATTCCTGAGAGATCAGAAGAGATAAAACCGTAAGAATGCTCAATCTTAGCCGATGGTACCTTGATTCCATAAGAAGCACCTTCGCCAAACTTCTCCTGCATGTCTCCTACAAGTGGAGCCATCCAAAGCTGAGCGTTATAAGGCTGGTTGCTCTGGAGAAATGAGTCATCGGTCTTAATATCCGAAACAATACAGTTCTCAATACGAGAGTTGTTATACATCTGGCCGACCAAAGCACCGACACGGAACTGGTAGCTTGGAGTAACCTCTGCGTTCAACTCATAGAATTCGAAAGTTACATGCTCGACATGGAGGTTCTCAATGGCAGACTCAAACTCGGAATCTCCACCCAGCTGAGGAAACAGACCGACATGCACCTGACGAGGAGAGTGTGCCATCATCATGCGGACGTTGCTGATCTTATGACCATCACCGTCGAATTGTGCAATGAAAGTACGGTTTGCAGTCGTTGCAGTACCATACAGCCAGATCTTGTTGTTGAGGTTAATGTCGCAGGTCAGCTTGTAATGCTTTCTGAAACATACGCCACTGGCATTATCATAATTCTGCATGAGGAATGCAAACTCTTCAGCCGATGTGATCAGCATAGGATCTTCTTTGCTGCCGCTACCCATGATAGGGCGACGCAATGTTCCATCCCACACGTCGGTCTCTGCAAAAGCCTGTTGGGTAAAGCAACTGAAAGGCATCCATAATAGCACAGCCATTATGGCTATGAAGATTGAACGGATCTGTCGGTTATTTCCCATATCGCGAAAACTTTTTTATCTTACTTACTTCACTTGCAAACCATCTTTATTCCACCTGTGTTTTGTCAAGCGATATTTGGGAGCAAATATAAGCATTTATTTCATAACTTGGTTATTATATCCCCTAAAAAATGCATTTCTTGGTGCTTATCTGCATGGATTTCATTTTTTGTCTGCATTTCGATAGTAATAATAAAAAAACTGACGCTCATCCTCACGACGATCGTCAGCCCTTTCTCTCATTTTTATGAAGTTTTGTGGAATTACTCACGTTGCAAAGATAGCGCTTCTTCTACGATTATCCAAATGTGTCTCCTGTTTCCCTAATGAAAAAGGTTCTTTTTTTGCATAAATTAACGACCATGTGATCCGTTTTGAACCGCCACATAACAAAAAAAGCTGTGTCAAATCAATGACACAGCCTTTTTTATTGCTAACGCTGATTTATCAATCTGGGTAGTAGTAAGTCCAACCAGATCCGATGTTGCCAACAGCAGCACCAGTCCAGTAAGAGTAGATTGCAATGAAGTAATCCTTGTACATACGGCAATAGTATGTATAGTCACTACCTCTTACTGAATAATAGTCACCTACAGAGAGTACGCCATAGTCAGGAGTATTTACAGCGATTTCAGTCTTTGGCATGAGGATGTACTGATAAGGAGTAACTTCGTTCTCGAAGTAGTCATCAGCACCTTCGTCAGCCCAACCAGAAGCATCATATTCCTCGTGAGAAAGAGTAACATCGATAGGGAGGTTAACACCAGTACCCCATGGATTCTTAAGACGATAAGAGCCTTCCTTATCCTCACTCTTCTGCAACTCTACGCCCTCAAGATAATTATAAGCGGTAGTTGCGCCATCTGCGAAACGAGTGCGGAGTGAACCTGTTTTAACAGTAGTCCAGGTAAGACCAAAGAAAGAAGTCTCAGTCAAAGTCTGATCACCACCGTTAACTGCAACAGCACAGATAGTGTACTTGCCCTGCATACCGGTGAGCATTACGCTGGCACCCTCGCCAGGTTTTGATACGCTCTGACCAGAGCTCATAACCTCAGAGATTACCTGCTCTTCAGTCATACCCTCACGGGTTGCAGTCTTGATAGCCTTATAATAAACTTGTTCGGTCTTGTTGTTGCCAGCAATACGGAGACGAACATCTGTATCGGCATCATAGTTGCCATCAGCAGCCGTTGGAGTATAGGTATACAATGTAGCCTTAGGGTTCTTGTCGTTACCTGGCTCCAAACCCTCGAAGTCCGGGTGACAAGCAGTTACACCGACCATTGTCATAGCCAATACAACCAATGAATAGATATTTTTCTTCATATCTTTTTTCAGTTTAATCGATTTAACTTATTGTCAATTAGAACTTGTGCTCCTCAGAATCTGCGGTAGGACGCTTGAAGAGCTCGTTCTGTACGATACCCTCGTTGTAGTTAGCCTCAGAGTCTGTGATGAGGAGGTTGAACCAAGCTGGAACGCCGTCGGTGTTCCAACGATAGTTCTCTACGTGGTTAGTACCAGGATAGTTACGGATGATGCCAGTGCCAAGACGCTTGATGTCGAAGGTAGCGAAACCTTCGCCCCAGAGCTCAACACGACGCTGCCAGTGAAGTTCGCGCATAAACAAGCTCAAACCACCACCGTAGTTGTTGTCCTGATCGTGAGTACCATAGACATACTCAGGATCACGCTCCTTGGCAAATAGTGTAAGGAGAGTTTCACCTTCCTTCTCATTCATACGACCTGCAGCCTCAGCCTGGATAAGCTTCATCTCCTCAACACGCATCATTGGGATGGCTACGGTGAATGCAGCATACTGGTCATAGTGTTCGCCATTAGCAGGACGGAACTTGACTGGTACACCACCTACTGAGTGCTCTGACCATGAAGACAATGAGAAGTTTGAAGCGTCGCTGGTATAATCTTCAACGAGTTTTTTATGCATTTCTTCACCATCATACTCAAGTTCATCGAGCTTGAAGTCGATCCACTGCTTCTTACGATAGTCAGAATAAGGGATAGACTCATAGAGGTGCTTGTCAATACGCTTAGGACCAACATAGTTAGCACCATAACCACAACCTGAAGGACCAACCTCATAGATCATCTGTGAACCCCAACCTGTATCAGCATCGTTGTCCATGATGTTTGGATCGGTTGGCTTCAACTGGCAGCAGAGCATCCAAGAATTGTTGTTCTGGTTGTTGAACGCTGTCTTCTGGTCTGTAAGTTCAGTAGGAGAAAGCATGGTGTAGCCTTCCATTGCCTTTTCAGCATAATCCTTAGCCTTAGCCCACTCACCCATGAGGAGGTAAGCACGGGCCTTGATGCCGTATGCAACATTGAGGTTTGGAGTCTCCAAGTTAGGACGCTTGTATTTAGCGAGATACTTCTCTGCCATATCAAGATCCTCAAGGATGAATGCAAACATCTCTTCGTTAGTAGCACGTGGGTTAACTGCAAGCTCTTCGCTGGTAGAAGTGTGCTTTACGATAGGTACAGTGAGACCATTCTTGTCCTTGGTGTAAGTTGCGTTGCCGAAAGTCTGAGCAAGGTCAAGGTAGTAGAGAGCACGCATACAATATGCGATACCTACACCACTCTCAAACTCAGGAGCTGGCTCTGGACCTGCGAGGTTAAGAACCGTGTTACAACTGCTGATCCAGCCATAGTAGTAAAGCCATGGAAGGTAAGAAGCCCAGCTTGCATAGTTGGTAACGTAGCCACTGACAGTGTACCAGCCAGTATACCACTCAGAACCAGTAACAGTAGGAGTAAGGAGGTCCTGACCCATCATATCACGCTGGAGGTAGAGTGATGGATAACCGAAGTTCCAAGGGTTGGTGCTATTGTTATAGATGAAGGTACCAGTAAGAGTACCAGTGATAGCATCTACGAAGTTGTCGAATGCGCCTGGTGCATTTGCTGCCTGATCTTTGCTGATTACGCCATTCGCATTTGTATATCCTTGTGGCTCCATCTCTTCAAAGCAGCTTGTCATGCTTGCTGAAAGAATCAAAGCTGCTGCAGAGAAACTTATAATTTTTTTCATATCTATTAATCCTTTCATAATTAGAATGTAACCTGAACACCTGCTGAGAGGTTTCGAGTAGCCTGGTTATAAGCGTTAAGAGAATTACCACTTGTGAATGAAGCACGTGGATCAAGACCCTTACGAGCAGACCAGAAGATCAAGTTCTCACCAGCAGCATAGAAGCGTACTGAGCTCATTGGAAGGTTTGCAAGCCACTTCTTTGGCATTGTGAGACCGAAGTTTACAGACTGGAAGTTCAAATAGCTTGCATTTACATAGAAGCGATCTGAAGCAGATGCTGTATAAAGGTCATTATACTGCCAACGTGGGATGTTGCTCTCAGTATTGTTGTAGCTCCATGACTTAGCATAATCCTTGTGGATGGTATAACCGTTAGAACCATCAGAATCTGGGCTCATCAAAGAAGCATACTGTGAATCGTAGAGCTTGCCACCAATCTGGTAGTCGAATGTCAATGAGAGGTCAACGAACTTGTAACGGAGATTAATCGCGAAACCACCATTCAATGCAGGAGCGATATTACCCATTGTGTAGTAAGAAGCCTCCTGAGTATTGGTAGTAACCTTATCCTTCTTGGTACCAGGCTTAGCAGAGTCGTGACCTACCTCTGAATCTACCCAGTAAGTAGCCTCACCCTTCTCGTTAACGCCAGCATAGCTGTAACGGAATGGGTTGTAATAAGGACCACCAGGAGTGAACCAGCGGTTAGAGCTTACGAAACCACCATTTGCCTTAACCTCAGCCTCTGGGAGAGTCTCAATCTTAGCGTAGTTGTGCGAAGCATTAGCAGTGATGTTGATGTCGATATCCTTTGTGCGGTATACAGAACCACTCAAAACAAGTTCGAAACCAGTATTTGAGATGTCACCAACGTTGCTATAGTAAGAGGTATAACCTGAAGATACTGGAACGCTCAAAGAGAAGAGGAGGTCAGTAATCTTCTTTCTATACCAGTCGAAGCTACCAGTCAAACGACCCTTGAAGAGGCTGAACTCTGCACCAATGTTCAAGTTGGTAGTAGTCTCCCAAGTGATAGCGTCATTACCCTTTGCATAGAAAGATGGAGACATGGTATAAGTACCAGAGTTTGTCAACTGATAGAGGTCGGTGTAACGGAAATTACCGATACCATCATTACCTTGCTGACCGATAGAAGCCTTAAGCTTCAACTGATCAAGCCAAGTCTGGGTGCTCTCCATGAACTTCTCCTTAGAGATGATGTAAGCACCACCGACTGACCAGAAGTCACCCCAGTGATTCTCCTTAGCGAAGCGGCTTGAAGCATCACGACGATAAGAACCAGAGAGGTAATACTTATCATCGAAGTTATACTGAGCGCTACCGAAGAAACCTTCTACATTATAATTTGTGGTGTAAGAAGATGCATCGAGGTTAGCCTTTGCAGTAGCATCGATCTCGAGGATAGCATCAGAGAATACACCCTGTGAAGAAGAACCGAGGTAACGGCTTGTAGTCTTATAGTACTCATGACCAGCAAGAACAGTTACGTTGTGCTTGCCGAATGTCTTGTTGAAGTTGAGGGTCTGTGAGTTGTTAGTGCGGATAGAAGTAGTTACATTCTTGCTGACAGCACCACGAGTTGACTCGCTTGGACCAGAGAACATATTCTGGTAAGTCAAGTTCTCAGTCTCACCCCAGACTACGTTGCTGTTGATAGAGAGCTTCAACCAGTCAGTGAAGGTAACATCAGCAAATACAGTAGTATTCAACTGGTTGCCGAATGCACTACGCTTGTTGTACTGGTTAGCACCGATTGGGTTACCAGTCAAGAATGGACGCTTGAGACCTGGGTAGCTGTTAGCAGCCGAACGGTTCAAGTCGTAAATGTCAAGACCGTTAGCATCCTTCATGATATATGGCTTGCCGTTCTCATCGATACCACGAACGTAGATAGGGAAGATAGGAGCCATGTAAGTTGCAAAGTAAGCAGGGTTGGTCTCGTTGTAGCTTGAAGTACTCAAGTTAGGAGTTGACTTGGTCTCAGAGTTGGTATAAGCTGCATTGACACCGAGACGCAACCACTTCTTAGCCTGATAGTCAGCCTTGATACGACCATTGATACGCTTGTAGCCAGAGAAAGGAAGGATACCAGACTCATCGAGGAAACCGAGTGATGAGTAGTAGTTCATCTTGTCGTTACCACCGGTAGCGCTGAGAGTATACTCCTGACGCATAGCCTTGCGGTAAGAAGCATCCAACCAGTCATCAGACTGCAACCAGAACTTCTGACCCTGATACTCGTATACATAACCAGGAGTAGCTGATGGATTGAGCTTGCCATCCATACCTACGAGCTGCTGGCCCTGTGGGATGGTGAATACCTGATACTGGAGGTTATCCATCATGAGCTTGTTGGCAGCGACATTAGCCTCAGCACCAGCAAGACCCTTGACATTGGTTACATAGTTGTAAGTCTGAGCATAGTATGCCTCATAGAACTCACCTGGATCAGTGATCTTGTCGTACTCCTGTACGGCGCGGCTCTGCTGGCCCCACTTCATATCCAAAGTGATACGAGCGTCAGAAGAGTTACCACGCTTAGTTGTAACGAGGATTACACCGGCAGCACCACGAGCACCATAAAGTGCAGCAGAAGCAGCGTCCTTGAGGACGGTTACAGACTCGATATCGCTCTGAGGAATGTTTGAAAGAGATGCAGGATAAGGAGCACCATCCACAATAACGAGTGGGTTAGCCTCAGCATACATAGAGCCTACACCACGGATGTAGATGCTACCTTCGCCAGCACCAGGAGCAGAAGAACCGCCACGGATCTGGAGACCTGGAACAGAACCAACGAGGGCGTTGGTTACGTTAGTAGTAACGCGCTTGCCGAGATCTTCAGACTTAACGACTGCTGCAGAACCTGTAAATGAAGATTTCTTCTGTTGACCGAAAGCCACAACCATGACCTCGTCCAAAATCTCATTGTCAGATTCGAGAACAATGTTCATCTTGTTAGAAATCTTAACATCCTGAGATGCCATACCTACGTATGAAACGCGTACAGTCTTTGCATTCTCAGGAACTTTGAGAGAGAACTGGCCATCGATGTCGGTAACAGTACCGATGTTGGTGCCTGGAACGATAACCGAAGCACCGATGACTGGCTCTCCATCTTCGGCAGAAGAAACGGTACCAGTCACGGTACGGTTCTGAGCCATCAACATTGTCATACTCATAACGAGCACCACAATGAAAGATAAGAGTTTTCTCATAATTAAATTAAAGTTGATTAAATAACACAATATCTATTAATAATAAATATTCGAAAATAGTAGCTTTAATATGTAGCTTTAATATGTTCGTTTTTTAGGAACACCAATGAGGACTATTAAATAAAGCCTAATTTGGTTCCAAAATTTGTGCAAAAGTAGCCTTTTTTTCTTAAAAAAGCAAAAAAATGCTATCTGTTTTATTAATGTACGTCCTTTTTATGTGTTATAATTAAAAAAATGTAAATTATTCATGACAAAAAACAACGCAAATTTTATGATTTATGCTTACATTCGTGTTTCTAGCGACAAACAAAGTGTCGAGAACCAGCGTTTCGAGATTCAACAGTATTGTGATCATTTCGGTTTGTCTATTGACAAATGGATAGAGGAAACCGTTAGTGGAACAATTCCTTTTCACAAGAGGTCGTTAGGAAAGCTTCTTCACAAGATCAATCAGGACGATCTTATCATTATTTCTGAGTTGTCTAGATTAGGGAGAAATCTGTTTATGATTTTCGAAGTATTGTCTTTCTGTGTTAAAAGCAAATGCAAACTCTACTCTATAAAGGACAACTTTAAGCTTCAGGACAGTATTGAAACCAAAGTACTAGCTTTTGCTTTTGGCCTTTCTTCCGAGATTGAACGCAATTTGATTTCGCTTCGAACGCGAGAAGCATTAGCTCGCAAAAAAGCAGAAGGTAAGCTTTTAGGAAGACCAAGAGGAAGTAAGACTCGTCCAGAACTTCATCCGCTGTATGGCAAAGAAAAATATGTTCAACAGATGTTGGAATCAGGTGTTCCAAAGTCAAAAATTTGCAGAATACTCCATTGCTCCAGGTCTACCATTTACCGCTATCTGCAAATCAATTCCTCAAATTAGTTTTTAATTATTCAAAAACATAATAGCGTAATGTCCTAAATCAATATCTCTGTAATTACACATTATTAATATATATATAGGAGTTTTCTATTTATTGGCTATGTTCCTAAAAAACGAACATATTAAAGCTACTATTTTCTCGAACATAAATTATAATAGATATTGTGTTATTTAATCAACTTTAATTAATTATGAGAAAACTCTTATCTTTCATTGTAATGCTCGTTATGAGTATGACAATGTTGATGGCTCAGAACAAAACTGTTACTGGTACCGTCATCTCTTCTGAAGATGGAGAGCCTGTCATCGGCGCCTCGGTATTCATCCCGGGCACTTCAGTCGGTACTGTTACCGACTTGGATGGCAATTTCTCCCTCAGTGTTCCGCAGAACACAACTCAGCTTTCTTTCTCTTTTGTCGGTATGACTTCTAAGATAGTCGCTATCGGCAAGAACAACAAGCTTAACGTAGTCCTTGACTCTGATGACAAGGTCCTTGATGACGTAGTCGTTACCGCTATGGGTATGAGCCGTAGCGAGAAGACCCTCGGCTATGCTGCTACTACTTTGAAGGATGAGGCCTTGACCATGGCTAAGTCTGGTTCTTTGATGAACGGTCTTCAGGGTAAGATGGCTGGTGTACAGATTTCTGGCGGTGGTTCTACCGGTCAGTCACAGAAGGTTATCATCCGTGGTATTTCTTCTTTGAACGGCAATGCTCCTCTCTACATTGTCGATGGTGTACCTATCAGCAGCGAGCGTGCAGGTAACAACTATGCAGACTTCGGTTCTGGTGAAGGCGACATCAACCCTGAGGATATCGCAAGCGTAACCGTATTGAAGGGTGCTTCGGCTACCGCACTCTATGGTTCGCGTGCAGCCAACGGTGTTGTTATGATCACCACCAAGAAGCCTGAGCAGACAGGCAAACCACAGGTTACATACGATGGTTCTGTTCAGTTTACTGGCATCCTCCGCGTTCCTCAGAGCCAGAACCTCTTCGGTGAGGGCTGGGGTGCTTGGTCAAACGAGGAGAACGGCTCATGGGGTCCACTGCTCGATGGTCGTGATCACTGGTGGGGTTCTACCGAGCTCGCAGAGACTATGGTCAAGCCTTATAGCTTCGTTAAGGACAACATCCGCAACTTCTACAAGACTGGTACGGAGTTCAACAACAACGTAAGCGTAAGTGCTGGTACAGACAAGGTCGGTGCTGTATTCAGCTATGGTAATGTAATGTCAAACGGTATCCTTCCTAACAATGCAGATACCTATCAGCGTAACACCTTCAGCCTTCGTGGCTATGCTAACTACAATCGCTTCCACATCAACATGTCAATGAACTATGTTCGCAAGGATGAGCGCCGTGTTGATGCATACGACACCTACATGGAGTTGTTGCAGGGTGTTACCGACGTTGACTTCTCTCAGATGAAGGATTACAACGACGAGCGCTACAACCTCGACAACTACTTCACCTTCTATGCCGTCAACCCATACTTCCGTGTTGACAATAACTACTACAAGCACCACAGCGACCGTTTCTACGGCAACCTTGAGCTCAAGTACGACATCACCAAGGACATTCACTTGATTGGTCGTATCGGTGGCGACGTTAACAACTATACCACTAAGTATCGTGCTGCTGAGATTAAGTTCTCAGAGGGTTCTTACCAGGCTAATGGCAACGGTTCGACCGTCAGCGATGCTCTTGGTATCTACAACAGCTACAGCTACAACCGCTCCCAGATCGATGCCAGCGTCCTTTTGACAGGTGATCACAAGTGGGGTGCATTCAGCTTCAACGGTACTCTCGGATGGAATCTCAATGAGCGTTCTTACGAGTATGTAGGTGCCGCTAACTCAGACCTTGATATCAATGGCTGGTACTCGCTTGACAATACTACCTCATACTCAGTAGCTGAGGACTATGTTTCTAAGCGTCGTAACATTGGTCTCCTCGGTCAGTTGGAGTTCGGTTGGGATGAGTGGGCATTCCTTACCTTGAATGCTCGTAACGACTGGTCTTCTACCCTGCCTATCAATGCTAACAGCTTCTTCTACGGTGGTGTCAGCGCTTCTGTACTTCTCAACCGTGCTATCAAGCCACTGCAGAATGTCTCTTGGCTTGACCTCTTGAAGGTTCGTGCTTCTTTGGGTCAGACAGGTAACGACGCAGGTGTTTATATGACCAGCGCATACTTCATCCCTTACAGCGGTTACTACTATACTAATCTGCCTATCAACGGTGCATCAGGTCTTACCGAGTATAACCGTAAGCCAAGCACTGATCTGAAGCCAGAGATTACCACTGAGGTTGAATACGGTTTCACTGCTAACTTCTTCCGCAACCGCCTCGGTATTGACTTCGCATACTACGATCGTGACACCAAAGATCAGATCATCTCTGCATCACTTGCTCCTGAGACTGGTTATACCTCAGAGACACGTAACGTAGGTAAGCTCAACAACCACGGTATCGAGCTCGCTATCAATGCGACTCCTATCCGTACCCGTGATTGGGAATGGACCCTTGGCTGGACCTTCTCTAAGAACTGGAGCAAGGTGAAGGAGCTTTGGGATGGCCTTGACGAGTACACATACTCAAGCTGGCGTGGCGTTGCCCTCGTAATGCATGAGGGTGAGGAGATCGGCCAGATCCGTGTTCCTGCTACCGCTAAGGTTGAGGATCCAAGCAGCCCATACTATGGCTATGTCATCGTAAACAACAACGGTGCTCCTACCACCAACTCTACTAAGTATGAGTACATGGGCGGCACTCAGCCAGACTTCGTCATGGGCCTTACTACCCAGGTGCGTTGGAAGAACCTGAGCGCTTCTGCAACCCTCGACTGGCACAAGGGCGGTCACATGGTTTCTAACACCTCTTATATTACCCACTTCAACGGTAATGCAACCCAGACTGCCAAGAACTATCGCGACGGCTTCGTATGGCCTAATTCTGTCCGTGTAGTCAATGGTGAGTATGTTGAGAACAATATCCCTATTCAGTCGAACCGTTTCTGCTACGAAATTGGAAACTACTCATACAACCCAGAGGTTACTAAGGAGTTCGTCGTTGATCGCAGCTACCTGAAGGTTCGTGAAATCGCCGTCAACTACGATTTTCCAAAGAGCCTGATTGCCAAGACCAAGGTACTGACTGGCGCTACCATTGGTGTTGTAGCTCACAACCCATTCCTGTTCACTCCTAAGGCTCAGACTTATGTTGACCCAGAGTCTTCTAACCTTGGCAACGACTTGTCTTCAGAGCTCGGTGAGACCACTGGTACTATCTCTACTCGCAGCTGGGGTATCAATCTCAAACTTCACTTCTAATGATTTGTTAAACATTTAAATTGAAGAAATCAAAATGAAGAACTATAAAGTATTGAGCCTTTCATTGGCTGCCGCTGCTGCATTGATGACCACATCTTGCCAGAACAGCGATTATCTCGATATCAACGACAATCCTAACTACGTTGCCAACGCAGAGGCTAAGAACCTCTTCCCATCAGCAGAGGCTTCGACCGTTGCTGTCCTTGGCCACTACGGCCAGGTAGCTGGCAGCTTCTGGTGCCAATATTACACTCAGGGAAACTCTACCAACCAGTACAACACCGTTTCTGTATATCAGGTGACTACCGGTAGCTCTATCCCTCCATGTACCTCATTGTGGGTGGATGCCTATTCTCATGCGCTTGCCGATCTTAAGATTGCTATTAAGAATGCTGAGGAGACTGGTGCCTGGGAGTATTATGTAGCCTCAAAGATCCTGATGGCCTACAACTTCCTGATGTTGACCGACTCTTACGGAGACATTCCTTTCACCGAGGCACTCAACGTCGAGGTTAAGAATCCTAAGTTCGATGACAGCAAGAGCGTTGTATATCCAGGCATCCTCGCCCTGCTTGACGAAGCACTCGCAAAGGAAGCTGACGCTGTAAAGCGCCCTTCTATGGATGTAAATGACTTCTTCTTCGGTGGTAATATGACAAAGTGGTGTCAGTTTGCCCGCAGCCTCAAGCTGAAGATGTATCTGAAGGACTATGCTGCCAACGCAACCGCCATCAACGATTTGCTTAAGGATACCGACAAGTTACTTCAGGAGGATTGTGCATGGACTAAGTGGGAGGATTCCAACAACCACGGCAACCCATTCTATGAGGCAAATATCCGTCAGCTGAATACTCAAGAGAACGTACGTGCATGCCATACTCTCCTTGAGTTCCTCAAGAAGAACAATGACCCTCGTATCATCATGCTTTACAATCCAATTGCTTCATTTAGAACGCCATATGAGCTAAAGCAAGAGAAGAATAACCCTGATTATAAAGCTAAAGCTCTAACAACTAGTAGCCCAGCAGATACTTTGGTGGCCTTTATTCAGACTGCATACGACGGCATTCCTTTCGGAGGTAGCTCGGCACTCAACACTACCGATTATCCTATTTCGAATAGCTCTCGAGCACGTCAGGCATACAGTGATCCTGTATATCTCATGAACGAGTCGGAGGCTCTCTTGATGATTGCCGAGGCTTATCAGCGTTCCAACAATGCCACAGAGGCAGAGAAGTTCTATAACGATGCAGTTGTGGCCGGTCTGAACCGCTGGAGTGATGTCGCTGCAACCGTCAACGTTGAAGACTTCACTGATGGTGTCTATAAGTACGATGGCACTCTCGAGTGCATTGCTCGTCAGTACTGGCTCACCTATGCTGGTGCCAATGCTTACGATGGCTGGTTGACCCGCAACCGTCTTGGCTATCCTGAGATTCAGGCTAACATGACAGTTCTCCCCGAGAACTTCTACGAGGATGAGACTGCGGAGCATAAGCTGACTGACAATTACAAACTTGGCAGCTTGGTTGACCCTGTTGCGACAGTTCTCCAGCCTGGTCAGTATCCTGCACGTCTGCTCTATCCGACCAATACTACCATGTACAATGTTACTGCTCAGGAGTATGTTGAAAAGAATGGCAATGACCTCCTGAAGAAGCTCTGGTGGCAGAAGTAATATTGGTCAGGAAATATAAACTAAAAAACATAAAGAAAGATTATGAAAAAGATATCATATTTTCTGGTTATTGTAGCAGCATTGTGCTTCGGATTTTCTTCTTGTAAGGAAGGTACTGACTTCGATGTTGAGATGGTAACTCCACTTCATCCTGTAGGTGGTCAATATTTTGGCTATGTCTATGGTATTGAAGATAACTCAAACCAGTCAGATGCTGATTTCTGGAAGGCTGTCGCAAGCAGTGTTTCATACGATGCTGCAAACGATGCCGTCATGTATAATGGTCAGGAGATTGAGTATGTAACATACAACTACTGCTATCTCTCAAACACTACAGACTATGCTACAGACAAGTGCTGGCTGCGTTTCGGTTCTACTACAGCCTCAAACTATTTCAACATCAACTGTAAGCTTGATTTCAATAAGGCAGACTTCACTTTCAAGGGTACTAATGTAGGAAACTACCGCGGCAATTCTGCAACTCCTCGTGACGGCGAGAACATTACCATCTCTGGTATTGCTCAGCACAACACATACAAAACCCCTACTGGAGGTATTGACGATGAGATGATCTTTATCTACAGCCTAGAGAACAAGCCAGGTATGCGTTATATCGTATGGGGCTTTAAAAATACTCTCTGGGATGAGGATCGTGGTGAAGGATTCGATTCAAGTGCCGAACTTGTACGTGCCATCAAGGCATACGCTTCAAAGCTGTAATCAAGGATAGTAACCTATCCCTCATTATCTGGAGGGCGTGTCAAAGTCCATAACACTTTTGCACGTCCTCTTTTTATATTCACTCGCATATCATTTACATTGATACAAAAAAATCCTTCACTCCTTCACTTCGGCTCATAAGTGTCTATATCATAGAGACTTTGAATAGTGAAGGATAGTAAAAGATCCTTCACCATCCTTCACTCATTCTTAACAACTCTAAGTTTTTATAAAACAGCGAAATAAAGTATAGAGTGAAGGAGTGAAGGATTTTTTCACACTCCATAAACAAGCATGAGAGGACACAAAGCTTTGCAAGTATAAATAGTCTGAATAGCGATTTGTCATATATTACGCGCGAAATATAACAAGAAGACTTCTGGATGTCATATAATGCGCGCGAAATATGATATACAGACTTCTGGGTGTTATATAATGCGCGCGAAATATAACAAGCTGACTTCTGGATGTCATATAATGCGCGCGAAATATAACAAAAAGATTTCTAGTTGTCATATAATGTGCGTGAAATATGACAAAATGAAGTCCAGATGTCATATAATGCGCGTAAAATATGACAAAGAGCATTCCGGACAAGGTTTTGGTATAACTTTTGCTGCAGTCTGGGTATTCTAACCCGTTATTTTTATCTACAGAATGACTATTGAACTTAAGAAGTACTCTTTTGAGAATTTTTATCTGCCTACCAGTGAGTATATTGTTGCTGACGAGGAGAAAGATACCCTCTCGCTACGCAGTGATGAGGAGATTTCATTTCCCGAGACTGATGGGAATATCCTCGATGCAGTGATCAGGATTATTATTACTCACCCTAAGTATAAGACTCCATTGAGTATTGCACGCCATCTGAAGCAGGATAAGCGAGAGCTGGGAGGTGCACTGCATATCCTTACGGATTTGTGTTTCGATGACCTTTTGCATCAGTATCGTCTCCGTGCTATGAAGGAAGTACTGATGGATACGAAAGTTTCGACTAAAGTGATTGCCAAGTATTACGGCTATGCTTCACTTCAGTCAATGAATCAGTTCCTGTCTGACCAGACGGGGCTCACAGCGAATGAAATCCGGAAGGGAAAGGTCGTTTCAAATAAAGTGAAGAGGCTGCCGTGGTGGAAGTTATAACCTGCTTCTTTTTGGCAATTTATTACAGGATTATTAATGCAACTGCCACCATCAGCGCCATAAGAAACATATTACGACTGGTGGCGCCGAGGATTCTGTTAAGGGCTTTCCCCTGATGGATGGCTACCATCTGTCGCCAAGTGTTGATATGGAGAGCGAGGTAAACCAGCGAGACACACATCCCCGCAATCAGGACTGCCAAGCCGGTGATACAGATAGTAAAGTGTGCCAGGATGAGTATGGCAACGATTGGACCAATGGATAAGTAGAAATAGCGGCCAAAACGTTCGCCAAAAGCGACGATAATTGTACGCTTGCCACTGATACGGTCCTGATCGCGGTCACGGTAGTTGTTGATGATGAGGAGTGCATCAATGGCAATGCCGCTGATGAGGCTCAGTAATAGGGTGCCAGCATCGAGCGTGAAGGTCTGGAGATAATAAGTGCCACAGACGGGAACAAAACCGAAGAAGATCAGTACCAGGACGTCTCCCCAACCAAGATAAGAGAGACGAGTGGTGTAGAGAAAGGCAAAGATGACGCAGAAGATTCCAAGTGCTACAAGCTCTGCTCCATGATAAGGTAGTTGCTGCCAGGTGACGAGCAATGCCACTAATCCGAAAAGGCAGGAGAGGGCAATGGATACTCCGATTCCTATCTTCATAGCCTCGGGAGTAATCCAGCCTTGTGCACAAGCTCGCTCAGGTCCTAATCTGTCCTCACGATCCGTTCCTTTGAGATAGTCATAAAGATCGTTGATCAGGTTGGCGGCTATCTGCATGCCTCCAGCAAAGAGAGCGCAGCAGATGGCTGCAGTGACGTTGTGCAGCGCTTGCTGGTGATGGGCCCATGCCAGAGCCAGGATGACAGGAATGAGCGCTCCAGTCAATGTCTTTGGACGGGATGCCAGCATCCAGGCTTTGGGAGAGTTGGGAATGATAAATGAAGAGTTAGGAGTTGTCACGCTTATAATATATAAATAAGGTGTCAGATGCTGACTGCTGAGCTTCCGGTTATTGGACAATAATCAGTTCACTCTGCTTCTCGATGCTACCATCGGAGAGTAATCGCTGGCGTACGAGCTCGTAAGTGCCAGCTTCTGATGGCAGAGTAAGGGAGATACTTCCTGCATTGACGCAAGGATTCCAATAGAGTGTGCCAGCGGTATTCTCTGCTGGATAGATGAAGTCTGGATGATCCTGTGGGAACTGGTACGACACGAGGTGCGAGCCTGCATCGATCTTATAGTTGGATAGGCGGCCTCGCTGAGAGATGAAGCTGATGACACCCTGGCATATCGTGTTGCCGAAGGTGTAGCGGTCAGTATAGATCTGTACGTATTTGAGCAGTCGGGCGTCGTATTCGAGTACCTCGTCAATGTCATAGACAGGCATACCGTCGAGCAGGACAAGCGCTGGCCAACGGGAGTAATCGCGGGTGTATGGGTCGATGGTATAGAGCTGATTGACGCCATTGAGCTTGGAACGATGTATGCCACGGACAAACTCCACGAGAATCTCGCGGACGGTGCTGAATTTGGCCCACTCATCGAGATCATACTGATGGTGTGGGGTCGCCGACAGGTAGTCGCTACTGAAATTGAGCGAGTCAATGCCGCGCCATGCAGTGATGGCCTGTTCGCGCTGTGCGGAGAGGCTACGGCGCTGCAGGTCGGCCTCTGTACAGTAGACTTGCAGAGAAGGAAGCGTCTGTGGCAGGACACGGGCAAATGGAGAGATGAACTCCATATTGACAGGCTTGCCGGCCTCATCATAGCTATTGAGGATGGTAGGCAAAGTGCCATTCAGGCCACTGGTATAGTAGTACCACGAGCCATCTGCCTGCCATTGACCATCGTATACGGCAGCCATACGGCCCACCATGACCAGACGGGTGGTGGTGACGGTTTGTGCTGTGGTAGGACGGCCCATGACGATGTGTCCTTCTGCCTCTGGGATGAATGTACCTTGCGTCGTCGCCGGACGAAGGTCTGGTAACTCGTTATAAGCAGGAGTCAGCAGGTCGCGACGAGAGAGTGAGAGGATGCTTCCCTGCCAGTCTGACGGAATATTGACAGTCATCGACTGGCCAGGCTGGTACTGTTGTGCTGCAGGTGTGGTGGCTGGCTGAGGAAAACTATCTGCAGGCAGGTAGATGATATCGTCTGCTCGTACTACACGCAGCGGGTTGATTACAGAGATCAGCTTACGGAAGAAATGCTCCTGTCCTTGATTGCGCATCTGACGGGTATAGACGCTGAGCAGGTAGTTGCCGCTGTGCATGGTGGCTGGCAGGGCAATGTCTGCCCATCCGTTGCCATTGGCCAGCTGTGCCATACCCTGTGCACAGATACGGTGTGCATCAGAGATCTCAACATAGGCAACCTTGCTTAAGTCTACAGGTTGATGCTGGGTGTCAGTAATGTCGATACGTATATGCAGACGCTCACCGGTAAGGTAACATTCCTTGTCGGTAATAGCGTTGGCAAGCTCCTGCGCCTTCAGTGGTAGAAGGGAGAGGAGAAGTATGAAGGTCAATATCTTTCTCATAGAAGTAATTTATTCTTCTGACCAGAAGTCTGGCATCACTAATGACGCACCCCACGCTGTAGCATCCACGCCCCAGCGGTCTGTCCATTCAACCTGGCCGGTCATAGGGTCAAAAGTCTTTACGCGGAATCCTCTGTCATGCAGCGTGAGTGCATCCGGACCAAACTCCTTGACTTCATCTTCGCTCAAGGTTCGTGGAATGCGAGTAAGATGATAGCCGACACTCGAACTCGAAATGAAGAGTCGTCGCTGCACGGCATTGAGTGCTACGCCGACGTAGCCAATGGCCTTGGATTGTCCGTCGTTGCAACGGATGTTGGAAGGTAATTCTGAAGGCTGAGGAGTGAACAGACCTCCCATATCGTCGGATTGGCGCTGAGCCAGCTGCTCATACTCAAACTGCTCGCGTGTGATGGCTCGCTGTCTGACTGTGATACAGTATCGTCTATTGAAGCGGTTGTCCAGATTATTGAGTGCGATGAGGCGCAGGTCGTGTATCTCATTGTTGGCAAAGTCTGCGTTTTTGCCAATGATCGATGGATGATTCAAGTCCTTGCACCATCCTCTGCTGAGGTTGACGGTTGCTGGTTCAATCTCATCGGTGGCAGGATTATATGCCCACTCAGCGAGGAAAGGGGTTACAATCTCCCAGTCTTCCTGATAATCCCACAGGAAATACTGGAGAACACCAGCTCCTTCTGTTTTAGGTGTAATGAGAATATCTACCAGAAGATCTTCACGTGGCTGTTCGAAACGAAGATCGTTGATAGCAGGAGTCTTCAATGGTGTGGTAGGAGTTGACTGATAGGTACGGCCGTCCCATTCTATCTCAATCCAGTATTCCAGACTTGGGTTAAGTTCGCCGAGAGTGACCAGATATCGGCCTGCTTCTTTCTGATTGGCAGGAACGCGCGAGTTGTCCGAACCGCAGACAGAGAGTCGTGCATCGGTGATTTTTCGGCCCAGAAGCTCGTCGGCTGTAGGATTGAGCGACAGGGAGCGGCTCAAAACAAACTCACAGTCACTCTGTCCGCAGATGTCACCCTCGACGACCAGATACTGCAGGTCGTTGGCTGGCAGGTCGGCCTCAAACTCATCGATGCACGAGCTACAGAGCCAGAGGCTGGCCAGCAGGACGGTGATGAAGCGAGGGAGTGTATATTGCTTGAAAGACATAATCAGAACTTGATATTATAGGAAACGAATGGGATAGGAGCACCGAAGATAGAGAGCTTGTAGCCCTGTATGCCACCCTGCTGCGCCTGATAATAGACGGAGTAGGCGTTGCGTCGGCCCAGGAGGTTATACACACCGATGGAGAACCAGCTGTGGGTCAGCAGAGTGAGATGGTGGCTCGGCTCGATATTGAAAGACGCGTCCATGCGGAAATAATCCGGCAGGCGATAGCTATTGCGGTCAGAGTAGAACGGAATGAGTCGGTTCTGCTGCGAGTCGAAATATTGACCGACAGGAATCGTGGTAGGGCGTCCCGTGCTATAATCAGCATTCAGCGAGAGGCTATAGCGGTGTGTGAACTTATAGTTGCCGACGAACTTCAGCTCATGTGGACGGTCATACTCGGCCGAGAACCAGTCACCACCGTTGATGACAGACTGTGCATTGGCCACATCCTGCTGCTTGAGCTGGGTACGCGAGTAACTGTAGCTGATCCATCCATTGAGGTTGCCGATAGGCTTGCGCAGTTGCAACTCAATGCCATAGGCGCGGCCACGGGTGGCAAGGACGTCTTCCTCCAGATTCGGATTCATGACCAGTTGGCCTGCACTACGGTAGGTGAGATAGTTATTCATCTGCTTGTAGTAGGCCTCTACGCTGACCTCATACTTATGGTCTTCGGTCTGGTAGTAGTAGCCGGCAGCAATCTGGAAACCGTCCTGTGGCTTGATGAAGCTGCTGGAGAGTGTCCAAGTATCAGTAGGCGACATGATGCTGGTGTTTGACACCTTATGTATATATTGGTGCATGGTGTTGAATCCGAGCTTGACCGACTGGTCTTCTGTGAAGTTGTAGCTGGCGGAGAGGCGCAGCTCAGGGGCCTGGTAGGTATGCTGCTTGCCTTTCTGCATGGCATTGAACATCGCATAGCGCAGGCCACCAGTAACCTTGAACTCAGGTGTGATGGTCCATTGATCCTCGATGAAGAGTGCAGACTCAAGCGCCTGCTCCTTGTCGAGCTGCTTGTCGCCAATGAAAGACTTGTCTCCTATTGGGCCATAGGTGCCAGGATTGACGTCATAGAGCAAGGAATGCAAGCCCATCTGTAGCTGGTGGCTGTCGTTGAGCTTGTAGGAAACGTTGCCTTTGAAGAAATACTGGCTGATGGCGAAGGTCAGTCGTGCAGCTTCGTAAGCCGACTCACTCTCGTCATTGAAATAATCATAATGGTCAAAACCCGCTGTGATGGTGCTGTTGACACGATCGTTGTAGCGGCTCTTGAGTTCGAACGAGCCATTGCCGTTGGTATAGCCATACTTGTTATATGGAGAGAAGGCAAAGCGGTCATTGCTGTAGTACCCGTAGAGATTCAGGCGATGGTTGCGTGAGAAGTTGATGGCCAATGTGCCACTGAGGTCCCAGAATCCGGCTGTACCGTCTTTGTAGCCACTCTTCTCTGGGATCATCTTGAGCATCCAGTCGCTGTAGGTGGTTCGTCCGCCGAGGAGGAGAGAAACCTTATCCTTGACGATAGGAGCCTCGAGCGTAGCCTTACTGGTGAGTAGGCCAATGCTGGCCGAACCATGCCACTGCTGACGATCAGCAATCTTACTGGTGATGTTCATGACCGAAGAAATACGTCCGCCGTACTGGCTCGGAATACCACTCTTATAGAGTTCCGTGTCGCCAATCACATCGGAGTTGAAAGCAGAGAAAAGGCCGAAGAGGTGCATCGGGTTATACACCGTATTGTTATTGAGCAGGATGAGGTTCTGGTCCGATGCACCGCCACGTACGTTGAAGCCGCTGGAAGCTTCTCCCATCGACTTGACGCCTGGCAGGGTCTGTACCATCTTCATGACGTCAGCTTCGCCCAATGCCAGTGGGATGTTCTTGAGCTGAGCAGGACGGAACTTCTCCATACCTACCTGCACGGCATTGACTTTCTGCTGGAAGCCCGTCACCATGACCTCATCGAGGATATGCTTCTCTCGGATAGGTTCCAGTTGTCCGGTGAATGAGTCGTCGTCGGCCAGATACTCCTCATAAGCGTCATACTGCGCAATACTTCCTTTGCTGAAGGAGCGGTAAGAAGGCAGGTCTGTGACCAGCTCGCGCTCCTCAAAAGCCGCTGCTGGTGCTGGCGAGACCCGATAATTGTTGCTGGCAGCAATCTGCGATCTGCTGTCTGCTACTTGTGACTGGCCGCCATTGCCATTCGTCAGTTTCTCCAGCTCGCCCATGCAGAGCTTCAGGCTGTTGGCACGATGCTCTTTGTTGTATTTCAGGCGATTTTGACTGCTGAAACTTTTGAGAGACTTCTTATATTCCGGATAGATATTGTAGAGATCTTTGACGTTGTCAATCTCTGTCAACTGGGTCTGGTCAACAACCGGTGCATGGAGCGCAGTTGTTGGAATCAGATAATACTTGTCCGAAATCTCGAGATTCTTCAGCGTGTGCATCTCCACAACGATGTCTGGTGCCTTGAGCTTGCGACGCTGCATAACCAGGCTCATCTGCTGGCCTTCGAACAAAACGCGCATGAAGTAATCTCCGATACGGACATGACGGTATCCTTCGGTGACAAAGTAATCGATATATGACTGATCAGGGACAATCGCCAGGCCACGGACAGGAGAAATGACCGAGACGAGGTTCTGGTAGACATCATATCTGATGTTGGTATTCGGATAGAGAATCCCCTTGAAGCAGATCGTTCCTTCATGCACGTCCTTATCAGACCAGAAGGGGTGTCCTGTCCACTGGTTGTAGTTGAAAGGAGGTTCAATGCGACCCTGGAAAATTGTGGCATGGTCTCCAGCTTTCTGAAGATAGGATTCGATGGAGGATGCCTGTCCTTGAGCTTGCAGCGCTGCGCCTGAAGAGAGCGCCAACAGCATGGACAATAAAATTCGGTGTTTCATTACCAAAAAAGAAGTTTTTATGCGTGCAAAGATAACACAAAAAGTCAAATCATGCAAATTTTTGTAATATGAATTCAGCAAATGCTATCATTTTTTCTCTCGAAGAATTCTTTTGGCAACCTTTTCTTTCAAAGGATTTGAAAACTTTATGGTACTTGCTTATCTTTGCACTATGAAATCTTATATCTTTTCCCTTCTTGCTTTACTATCTGTACAAGCAGTTGCTCAGGACTATAGCAAGCTGTCAAGTTATGTGCGACGGCTGGCTCATGAGCGTGTGCAGCAGGCCGAAACTCGTGCACAAAAGTCCTTGGATCCATCTCCGCGTATGGTCATGCTGGTGCGTGGCGAAGAGAGCGTACTGGCTCCCTATTGCCTGACTCATCAGGGTGATCTGCATCTTTGCAGCCTCTCGGTCGATGAGGCTGTGGCTCTGTCTGTCAGTGACAAGGTGAGCCGTATACAGGCCTCGCCAGCACAGATGTCAGCAAATCTTGATACGCTGACAAAGATTACGCATGTGGATCAGGTCTGGCAGGGAACTCGTCTGCCACAGGCCTATACGGGCAAGGGGGTACTGATCGGAGTTCCTGATATAGGTATCGACTATAAGCATCCGGCCTTCCGTGACGATACCGATGGTCATCTTCGCATCGTCCGAGCTTGGGATAAAGTCGATCTGACCCAGGATGCTTCCTTCCATAAAGGAAGTAATTTCCCGATGGGAGTCCTGTATACATCGCCAGAAGCTATCCTGGCCAAAGGACAGAGCATAGACAGCTACCTGGCTACCCATGGAACACAGACCACTTCGGTGGCAGCAGGCTCAGCCGCCGGTACTCCTTATCGGGGTGTGGCTTATGAGGCTGATATCTATTCAGTGTGCGAAAAGGTCTCTAACAATCAAGATGCGGTGGATGTACTGTATCGTAGCTACTACACCGATGAGGATAAGCTCCTCTCGTACAGCAATATCTTTGCCTATGCCGATAGCGTGGGGCAGCCTTGCGTAATCAACTATAGCATCGGTGGCAAACAGGATATGACCGATGAAGATTTATTTATCAATAAGTATCTGGAGCGCTTGCTGACACCTGGTCACCTGCTGGTGGCTTCGGCGGGAAATGATGGTAAGGAGGCTCATTATATGTATAAGCCTGAGGGTGTGACTTCGGTGGGTAGTGGCTTGTATTCTACCAAAGTGCAATCGACTATCAATATTAGTACTACTGGTACGCTGACCATGCGTCTGACCAACTTGTCGGCGGCTACTCCTGTCACTCATGATGTGGTACTTGATTTGGTCCCGGGAGATAGTATCAGCGCTTCGGGTTTGAAATGGTATGACTACTCAAAGACGGATACGTTGCCAGACTTATATGATATGAGAGTCCAAGTTTATAGTGGCTATGATGGCTTTGACTCTACGCGTGTAGGATATGATATTTTCTTGGATTATCCGAATAAGCATCTAAATAAAAGTGAGAAGTGTACCGTGGAGTTTATCGGCGAGAAGGTCGATGCAAGGATCTTCGTGCAGGATGGCGAATTCATTGAATTTAAGAATGATACTGTCGAGATGAATGATGCAGCGCCAAGCCTTGGATCCTTAAATTCGCCAGGTGCATTGCCTGCCGTAATCACGGTCGGTTCTACGTCTCACAGGATAGACTGGACGCGATTGAATGGTTCGCATGGGGTCTATGATTATCCGGATCCACATGGTGACCGTGCCATCTTCTCATCGTGTGGCCCTTCACTGCATGGTTTCACTAAACCTGACGTGGTGGCTCCTGGCGTGAGTGTGGCTTCGGCTCTCAATAGCATGTATGTCCAGGAGAATCTGAAAAGTGTCGTGAACAGTATCGTATACTCAGGCCTGTCGGACGGCAACACCTCGTATCAATGGGGCGTGAATTGTGGTACGTCGTTCTCAGCTCCGGTCGTAGCCGGCATTCTGGCCCTCTGGCTTCAGGCAGATCCTACGCTGACGCAAGACCGTGTGAAGGAAATTTTTGCCAAGACCTGTCGTCAGGAGGATTCTATGCTGACACTCAAGACTTCTCTCCCTGGTGTCTGGCCAAACAATGAGTGTGGCTATGGCGAGATTGATGCTTATGCAGGCTTGCTCGAGATCCTCGGGTTGACAAGCATCCCTGAACTCTCTACCCGTCAGCTTCAGCGCGTGAGCGTCGTGGCTGCTGTCAATGGTCAAATTGTTCTTTCGGCCGATGAGGCTCCTTCTCACGCTCTCAGTTGCCTTGTATATGCAGTCTCTGGCCAGCTGTTGGCCGAAGGAAGACTCCAGACCGGTGAGCAAGAGATTACCCTCCAACTGCCAGCATACACAGGAGTGGTAGCCGTACAGGTGGAGGGTATGGGTTCGACGTTAATCCGAATGGAATAATCTTTACTTTCTTAGTTTGTCAATGATCATGGCGATGGCACCATCGCCAGTGACGTTGCATGCTGTTCCGAATGAGTCCATGGTGACGTAGAGAGAGATCATCACCGCCTGGAGTTCGGCAGAGAAGCCGAGGTTGGCGTCGAGCAAGCCGAGAGCTGCCATGATGGCGCCACCAGGAATACCAGGAGCTGCAATCATCGTCACGCCGAGCATGAGGATGAAACTCAGGAACATAGGCAGGTCGTAAGGCATATCGGTCATCATCATCAATGCCAACGAGCAAGAGACGATCTTGAGCGTAGAGCCGCTGAGGTGGATCGTAGCACAGAGAGGGATGACAAAGCCGGCAACTTCTGGTCGCACACCATTGGCAATGGTCTGACGGAGGGTCACAGGGATGGTGGCAGCTGAAGACGAGGTGCCTAAAGCGGTGAAGTAAGCCGGCATCATGCGCATCAAGGCGTGGAATGGCGACTTGCGAGCCACGATACCAGCAACGGCAAACTGCAACAGGAGCAGGATTGCTGTAAAGAGGAAGATCAGTACGATGATCTTGAGGAAGGCTTCGAGCACGGCGCTTGCCTGACCAGTGGCCGACATGTCGTTGAACAAGCCGAAGATATAGAAAGGCAACAGCGGGATAATGACCTTCTCAAGCGTGTGCTGCACGATGGAACGGAGCTCGGAAAAACCGTTGTTGAGTCCCTTGGCATCAAATGCTGCAATACCCAGGCCTAACATGAAGCTGGTGACCAGCGCGGTCATGACCGGTAGGATAGGAGGGATGTCGATGGTAAAATAGGCAGGGAAAGCGTCTGCCGACGTGCCGATCAGCGAGGTGAAAGTGATACCATCGAGGATCTTCGGGAAGAGCGCCGTGGTAAAAGTATAGGAAAATAGTCCGCTGGCCACCGTAAACAGGTATGCCAAACCTGCCGTGATGGCCAGCCACTTGCCGGCTCCCTTTCCTACCGCAGCAATGGCTGGTGTGACCAGTCCCACGATGATGAGTGGGATGATGAAGCGCAGCAGCTGGTCAAAGACGGAATTGAACGTATTGAAGGTGCGTACGCCCCATTCAGGCATGAACTGCCCAAAGATGACGCCAAGAATGATGGCGATGATGATGCGGGGAAGGAGGGGGAGCTTTTTCATATTTCAAATATCAATAATTGCACTCTGTTTCAAGAATGCGCTTGATGACGGTTTCTGCAGAGATCTCGCGGTTAGCGGCCTCTGGGATGACAAGGCTGCGAGGGCCTTCGATGACGTCGTCGGTAACAATCATGTTGCGACGTACTGGCAGACAGTGCATGAAATGTGCATTGTTAGTCACTGCCATCTGACGCTCGCCGACGGTCCAGCTACGCCAGTCCTCGTTAGGATAGAGCTCTGGGAAGTCCTTCTCAAGATTCTTGCCATAGTGAGCATCCTCGAAGCAGCTCCAGTTCTTGGCATAGACGAAGTCAGCGCCTTCGAAAGCCTTCATCTGGTCATACTCGATGGTAGCACCCTCGGTGAAACGTGGATCAAGCTCATAGCCATGTGGCTGAGTGACAACTACCTCATAGCCAGCAGCAACGGCAAACTGAGCGAATGAGTTAGGTACAGCCTGTGGCAGACGGCCAGGATGTGGAGCCCAGGTCATGACTACCTTCGGGCGAGCCTTCTCCTTATGCTCCTCGATGGTGATGATGTCGGCAAAAGCCTGCAATGGATGGCCGGTAGCACACTCCATTGAGAAGACTGGCTTGCCAGAGTACTTGATGAACTGGCTGAGGATCAGCTCCTCATAGTCATCCTTCTTGCTCTCGAACTTAGCGAATGAGCGTACACCGATGATGTCGCAGTAGCTGGCCATGACAGGGATAGCCTCGAGCAGGTGCTCAGCCTTGTCGCCATCCATGATGACGCCACGCTGGGTCTCAAGCTTCCAGGCGCCGGCATTGACATCAAGAACGATGGTATTCATGCCAAGGTTCTGAGCGGCCTTCTGGGTAGAGAGTCGGGTACGAAGGGAATTATTGAAGAAGATGAGCAGACAAGTCTTGTTCTTGCCAAGGTGCTGATAGCCATAGCGGTTAGCCTTGACCTCAAGGGCCTCCTTGATAGCGGCCTGCAGGTCGCCGAGGTCTTGTACGTTCTGATAATAACGCATAGTTTGCTTTGTATAAGGAAAAGTTAATTCTTGATCTCCGCATATCTTCCACGGTACCGTGACAGATATGCCATGGTTCTCGCATCCCTTCCACGGTACCGTGGCAAGGATGCCATGCTCTCGGCATCTCCTACACTGTACCGTGGGGAGGATGCCTTTACCTCGGCATCTCCTGCACTGTACCGTGGAGAGGATGCCTTGACTTCGGCATCTCCTGCACTGTACCGTAGAGGAGATGACTTGGTCTGGGAAGGCTTCAGTCGAAACCGCTCGAACCTATTTTATAATATTAAAGAGTTAAAAAGGACTAGTTTCGCTTTTTAACTCTTTAATTATTCAGTTCCGATTGATCCCTGGAGGATTAATCGTTATATTTCTTGATAATCACCGAACCATTGTGGCCACCGAAGCCGAAGGTGTTGCTAAGAGCGGCACGGACGGTGCGCTTCTGAGCCTTGTTGAAGGTGAAGTTGAGGTTGTAATCAATCTCCTCATCCTTATCATCCTCGTTGTGGTTGATGGTTGGAGGTACGATGTCGCACTGAACAGCCTTCACGCAGAACAGAGCCTCGATAGCACCGGCAGCACCGAGAAGGTGACCGGTCATAGACTTGGTCGATGAGATGTTGAGCTTATAAGCAGCCTCACCGAAGATCTCCTTGATAGCCTTGGCCTCAGAGATATCACCTACGTGGGTAGAAGTGCCGTGTACGTTGATATAGTCAATGTCCTCAGGCTTCATGTTAGCATCGTTGAGCGCTGCCTCCATGACATACTTAGCGCCTAAACCCTCTGGATGGGTAGCTGTGAGGTGATAAGCGTCGGCAGACATGCCGCCACCAACAACCTCTGCATAGATCTTTGCACCACGAGCCTTAGCGTGCTCAAGCTCCTCAAGGATCAGACAGCCAGAACCCTCGCCCATGACGAAGCCATCGCGGCTCTTTGAGAATGGACGGCTAGCATGCTCTGGATCATCGTTGCGGGTAGACAGAGCCTTCATGGCGTTGAAGCCACCGAGACCTGGCTCAGAGATAGGAGCCTCTGCACCACCAGTCACGATCATATCAGCCTTGCCGAGACGGATCAGGTCAAATGCATTGATCATGCCGTGGGTAGCTGATGCACAAGCACTGACGCAACCGAAGTTAGGACCGAGGAAGCCGTACTTGATGCTGAGCTGGCCAGCAGCGATATCTGCGATGATCTTAGGAATGAAGAATGGGTTGTAACGAGGACCACGCTCGTCGCTGTAACCCTTGGTCTCTTCGTGGAAAGACTTGATACCACCGATGCCTGAGCTGTAGATGACAGCGATGCGCTTCTTGTCGGCAGTCTCAAGGTCGAGACCGCTATCCTTGATAGCCTCGTCGGCTGCAGCAAAAGCAAACTGTGTGTAACGGTCTACGCGGCTTACCTCCTTCTTCTCAAAATAGAGGGTAGGGTCAAAACCCTTGACCTCACAAGCAAACTGAGTCTTGAACTTTGAGGCGTCGATCAAGGTCACAGGACCGCAACCGCTCTTGCCATCAATAAGGTTCTGCCAAGTTTCCTCGACGTTGAGACCCAGAGGAGTAATGGCGCCAAGACCCGTTACTACTACTCTCTTTAATTCCATATTATTTTGCAAAAATTACAGATTACAAATTACTAATTACATCAGTCGTCTGCCCTTGGAGATAAATGCTCCCGTATAATAAGGCAAATTACTAACTACAATATCCAACCGAATAAGGCTGGTAATTTGTAATTAGTAATTTGTAATTGCTAAAAAAGATTACTTGTTAGCCTCAATGTAAGCAACAGCGTCACCTACAGTAGCGATCTTCTCAGCCTGATCATCTGGGATGGTGATACCAAACTCCTTCTCGAACTCCATGATGAGCTCTACGGTATCAAGTGAATCAGCACCAAGATCGTTGGTGAAAGATGCCTCGAGGGTAACCTCTGACTCCTCA
>JAZUDJ010000137.1:0-16082 GCA_045639585.1 Bacteroidales bacterium | reverse complement strand
GATACGCTCGTTTTCGCTTAACTCTATTTTTGTAATCTTGCCCATAACTGTATCGTTTTATAATAATAACGAAATCGTTATGAGTTTAGTATTTAAAGATCAAAAAATAGTATAAACTAATTTTGACTGATTACTTATTATAATAATGTATACGCAAACATGATAACAAAAGTTCTCTATTCGAAGAATATTGCAGCGACCATCAATTATGTAATGAATCCAAAGAAACGTGCAGAGATCACTTTGTCTCGCGGTATTGGCTCACTGTTTGATGTCGGTCGAATCATCCGAGATTTCGAACGCCAGGCGTCGCTTCATCCTTCTCTTCAGGTAAAGGTTGTACACATTCCGACTTCGTTTCATGTGAATGATTTGCCAATTCTCAATGCCCATTCAAACGAAATCTTGCAGGACTGGCTTGACAATATGGAGAGTAAAGGTTATCACTTCGATCAGTATTTTTTTGGAGAACACCATGACAAAGACTATAAAAATCCACACTGGCATTTTGTAGGGAATCTTGTTCTCAACGATGGCAATAGAGCCAATATTGCATACATTGGGAAAGCAGCAAAAGAGGCCTCAATTTATGTCACAGAGAAATGGGAACTGACTTCTGCAATGCATCTTCGCAATGAGATTGTGAAGGAACAAGATACCATATTAGAGGATTATCTTCGTGCTGAATATGTCACAACCGAAGGATTTCACATTAAGGAATATGGTCCTGAATACATTGATAAGAGAGAGGCTTTTGACGATGACCAGTCATTTTTTGATATTGATTTCGGATCATTGGATGTCATCGGGATTTGTCAAGCCATCCTATTTCCAGAAGTTGCTCCTTCTATTTCTAGTGGTGGAGGCGGTGGAAATGACGAAGATGAAGACAAGAAAAAGAAGAAAAAGCGTAAATCAAATGATAGTAGCTTAAAACTATGAAAGAAGGGAAAGATAAGGAGGATCTAAAAATCAAGCACAAGAATCCTCGCACCATCAGGAAGGAAATACAGTTTAGTGATTCAGAGTTTGCGGTGGTTAGCCAAAAGGCTCTGGAGGCTAAATTATATCCGGCAGTATATATTCGCGAGGCCTCATTGGGACATGAACTTAAAGCTGCAATGTCTCAAGAAGAAGAGGCGCTTTACAAGCGTAGCACAAGCTACTCTTCAAGATATACAAACAACCTGAATCAGTTGATGCGACTTGCAAATACATATCGCGAACTGCTTGATTCGCCTGTTTTCGCTGATACAATAGTTCATTTCGTGCGAAATGCAGACAAACACCTTCAGGGAGAAGAATACGAGCCAATTGATACGTATTCTTTGGAGTTGGAACTGAAGAAACTGGAACGAGAAGCTTCTGTTCGGTCTGATTTTTCAGAATCTGAAAATCTTTCTCTACAAAAAGAGAATGAACAACAGAGAAATGAAATCACGAAGTTAAAGAATGAGAAGTCATCTCTTATAGACAAATTACAGGAGATGGCGAAATACTACCTTTTTACAAAAGCAGGAGAAGAGGAGTATAAAGAAAGACACAATATCCTGTTATATCCATCTAACGGAATGGGATACTCCTGGTTCTTCAAGATTGGGGATAATCCAGCCTACGAATTGCCGCAAAAGATTGTCTCAAAGTGGCATGAGAAGACCTATTCCATTGCTGATCTCCATCAGCATTATCTAAAACATATAAATAATCACTAATCTATAAGATGATAAAGTATATATTCAAACCAGTCAAAAAATAACCCTTAGCTATGTCATCAAATTTAGACAAACCTCTTTTCAATATCACCTTAGGTGATCTCAAGAATGTCATTAAAGAAATTCTTGACGAACGCGATGCCCAAGATATTCTAAAGGCAGAGCAGAAGAAGTTCGTCTATGGTATTGCCGGAATTGCTTCCCTTTTTGGCTGTAGTACGAGTACCGCTCAGCGTATCAAGAGCAGTGGAGTCATTGATGAAGCCATAAGCCAGCAAGGCAAAACCATAGTAGTCAACGTTGAACACGCCTTAGCACTGATCAAGGTCAGCAAATGGCGTAATGCTACCAGTCTGTCGGCTGTCAATGCCTGCAGATAACCATTTAATGAGCGAGGAGGACAAATGCAGTCATGCTGCGATTTGTCCTCCTCGTATTGTCATAACTTTTCGTCCAACCAAGGTACATCATTGATATATCCAACAATATCCATAATATCTTCCTTCCGATGAACGTTCATCAAATGTTTCACATCCTTAGCGAACTGTTGACCTTTGTTTCCTGGCAAATAATAGAGAAAATACTGAATGACCATCAAAACACCTTTCAAAGAAGAGAATAGTTCTCCCTGATCTCCCTTCAAAACTTTACGGAATTTGCCTGCTCTTAAAGACTTGTATAATTTCAAATCATATAATGGATGCCCATGGGCGCAATTGTTTCGCATTTGACGAATAATCTCCATATAATTAGGGAAACTGGTCCCGTCAGACAACCCGTAACACTTATAGATCTCTTGTCTTGATTCTAAGCTCTTCAGATTATCAATCAATCTGAGAAGATCTCCAAATGATATATATTCCAAAGTTTTCCACGCTGGGGCATACTTATCTTCTGGGTGTTTCTTTGCATGTCGAATAATAACGTCGTTATTGGCGATTTCGTCTTTATACTTTCGCTCAAACGAAGTTATATATGTTCCCATTACCACTTCATCGTCCACAAACCAAATGGGATTCTCTTTGTGCCTGTTAGACAGCAAGTAGATAACCTTGGTTCGTAAGTTAACTTCAATGTCTTCAAGATACTTAGAAAGCAGATGTCTTAATTCTTGATCAAATTCATAGAGCCTAACACATTTGTCGAATATTGTACCATCCTTAAACAAATGTGTCCGGTTGTCTTTACTTGGATATGACTTTTCAAAAGGGAACCAATAGAATCCCAAACGGTAATAACCAAGATCTATTAAAATATCTCTAGCATAGGATTCATTCCCGATAGACATGCCTCGGTTCTTGAGTCGATCAATCTGTTCATCAATAGTGGTTGCTGTTTTCATAATTGTCTATAAAAAAATCGAGGAGACACCACAAAAGTGCCTCCCCTCTTTCCCGTTTTTAAGTGCCCATGCACCTTGGATAAATGCACATGCACTAACGTAAAGTCGCTGCAAATGTCGACATTTTCTACTAAATAACCAAATTATTTATTAAGAAAATGCATTCTCGGCCCAAAATTTAGGAGACTAAGTGATTTTTGAGAGTTTAATCTTGCTTTGTGGTCATAAATTGTGACTACTTAATTACCCTACACCCAGCAATTGCATCACGGCACGAAGTTTTACTTCTGGAACATTTTCGAGACTTCTGAGCATCGACTCTTTATCATTCCCTACATTCCACTTTGACATTTCCTTCTGCTGAGTCTCATCTGCAACTTCTATATATGGCTTCATCGTCTCAAAGTCCTTATGACCAGTGCAGCTCATGACAATTGATGCAGGAATACCCATAGCCAAAGAGCAACAGACAAAGGTTCGTCGTGCTGCATGACAGGAAATAATCTCATAGAATGGATGACTCTCTTCATGGCGTGAGGACCCAGCAAAATATACATTATACACTTCTCGATCAAGCCCTGCCATTTTCGCAGCGTCACGAATACAGCCATTCAGGCCTTGATTGGTAAAGACAGGAAAGAGCTTTCCTCCTGGATATTCCTCATTCCAATAGTTCGCAATGATGGCTTTAGCTGGGTCAATCAAAGGAATAGTCAGACAGTCACGTGTCTTCTGAGTGCAGATCTCCAGATGTCCATCAACCACATTCGCCTTGCGTAATGCCAACAGATCAGAATAACGAAGTGAAGTAAAAGACATAAAGCAGAACATATCACGAGCAAGCGCAAGGGTTGGCTTATCCTTCGGAAACTCAAATGCATAAAACGCCATGAGCTCACGATACTTGAGGAATGTCACGGTTTTAGGTACAACGGTCAGATTAACCTGATAAGAGAGGACCCCTGGTTGTAGTTCATGCCCTGCATTTTGCATCCAACGAAGCATAGACTTCAAAATCTTGAAAGTCTTCTTGATGGTAATATTGCGGTGTCCCTTGGCTACATACCAATTCTTCAGCGCTACCATCTTCTCCTTCGTCAATGTTTCAAGGGTAATGCCAGGATGACACTCGTTGAGTTGTTGCCATACTTGCTGATATTTGTAATGTGAAGTTTTGCTCCAGTTACGCTCATCAGAACATTTATTGCAGAACTCCTCAAACAATTCATCTAGGGTCTGCTTAACAGGGGTATTTGGCAATGGATTTTTACGTTCCTCGCTTATACGTGCATACTCGTCTTTAAGCAAATCACGGGTTGGAACTACTTCCATAATCTCAAACTCGGCAAAGATTGTAGCAATCTTGTCAATCGCTTCTTCTATGCATCCATTTACGATTCGAGCAGAGCAATTCTGCTCACCGATTTTATGGATAGTATTAAACTTTGCACGATGCAACTGCTCATCCCATTTGGTGGGATCTGCCTTAATGGGTAAGGCAAATGCAGTTTCTACCTTCTTATCCCATCGAACTCGCACATATACCTGATGGTTGCGAGGATCTACATAAACTCTAGTGCTGTACTTAATTTCTTTCATATTCGTAGTTGTTTGTTTTGCTGCTGCAAATCTACGAATAATTTTCAAGGGGAGCAATACCTCCCCCGTTTCCTGATAGTACGTGATTCCATGGTGACGTTACTTGATTTTACCTATTTCATAGTACCCCCAAAATACCTCTTTTTTAGGCGCTATAAACTCATATAAAGTCAGTTCATTAATGCCGTAGGCGCTACAAAAAAAACATCTCAACAGATTTGTTGGGATGTTTTTTTGTTGTCTCTCACGCATTTTATCTTTTTCCAGAAAGGACAATCGTATGGAAGGACTCAGGACCGACGCAGATGCTGAGGGTCTTGTCGAGGATTTCTATCTGCAATGGCTGAGGGTCGGCTGTCTGGTTAGCCAGAATCAGGGCGATGCTGCCGTCAGGATTGATGAAGCCGAGCATGTCGTCGTAGGTGGAGCCTTCGAGGAGCAGACGCTTGGCACCTGCCTGAACATAATGGCTCAGGTGCTTCAATTCATAATACTCTGGGGTGAATGTCCAGCTCTTGTCTTCTTCATTGACAGTGACCAATGAGTTCTGGTACCATCCCCAGCGCGAAGGCTTATCGGCCATGAGGGCGGTATTCCAGTAATAATACTGAGTCACACCATTCGAGAGGTAGTGACGCTGCAGATCCCATGAATGCATAGCACCTTCCCAGTTGTTACGTCCATTGCCGCACTCCTGCTCACTCATCACCATGTCGAGCTCAGGATAGTTCTGATGGATGGTAGGGAGCGCGTCCTTGCCTGCCCACTGGAAAGCTACACCTTTTATATATTTAGAAGAGGCTGGATCCTGCAGGAGAGTATCGACCAACAATGGGTTCGGACGCTCTTCTGTGCCGAAATAAACGGCTGTACCATGCTTCTCCATCTCAGGGCCGAGGTACTGACCGACGAAGGTATTCAGGTCAGCCG
The DNA here is from genome assembly GCA_045639585.1 of Bacteroidales bacterium. Classification (GTDB taxonomy): domain Bacteria; phylum Bacteroidota; class Bacteroidia; order Bacteroidales; family UBA3663; genus Liminaster. Next base: position 10,499 of record JAZUDJ010000137.1, on the reverse strand, counting down.
ACGTCCAGCAGCAGGATGGGAAGTTCTGGTCACTGTTCATCTCATTCTGAGGCATGACCATCTGGATATTAACACCTTCGGCCTTATAAGCATCAACGAATTTACCGAACAGTCGAGCGTAAGCATCAAGGTACTCTGGCTCCATGATGAAGGCGGTTACACCTTCCTTGCCCTCCTCTCCAGGAACAGCATCATTGGCCATAGGGACGACGCGGAAAGCCAGAGGACCCTCTTCGTAAAGTCCTTCGGTCTTAGAGATGACCTGCATCTGCTTAAACTTATCGACCATCTCCTGAGTCACGGCACGCTCTGCATAATGACCCGTCTTCTTCATCCAACGAGGCGGACACCATGGCGACATGAAGAGGTAGAGATCCGGGCAATACTGCATGGCCTGCTTGATCATCGGGATGAGGTTCTGCTTATCACGCTCGATGGAGAAATCCTTCAGATCGAAGTCGCCGGCCGTCTCATCCGGAGAATACCAGTCAAGCGCAAAGTCATTGGCGCCCATGGAGAGACGTCCACGGTTGAGGTTGGCACCCTTACCCGGTTCAAAAAGCTCCGAAAATATCTCTGCACGCTCAGCATCCGTGAGCTGCTGAAGAGAAGCCCATCCAAGCTCATTGAAACAAGAACCGAAACCCTTCATCGTCTGTGCAGTGCCCGATGGGTCAATGCAGATGGTCTTGGCGTCAGCCACCTCCTCAGCCACCTCGCACGCTACTTGCTTGAAATAGCTGTCGCGTGTCGAGACCGTCCACTCCGTGATTTCCACATTCTGCTGACAACTGGCAAGAATGCTGGCAGCGGATAAAACTACAAGCGTATTCTTTTTCATTTGAGTGAAGTTTTTTTATCATTTATATATCAGCAGGAAACTCCTACTTTTTGCTCCCCGTCGGCGAAACACCATACTGGTCACGATAGCACTTGGCAAAATAGCTTGGAGATGAGAAGCCGACCTCGTAGGCAATCTCGGAAACGGAGAGCTGGGAACTCTCGAGCAGATGCTTGGCCTTCTGGAGGCGGAGGTTACGTACGAGCTCGACAGGCGAGACGTCGGTCAGCGACTTACACTTGCGATAGAGCTGCACGCGGCTCATGTGCATCTCGCCACAGAGGTCGTTGATACTGAGGTCACTATTGGTCATGTTAGTCGTGATGAAGTCCTGCAGACGAGTCACGAAGCTGGTATCCACAGAGCTGAACTCGGCTTGCTTCATCTGCTCCTGCGTGTTCTCCTTGCCCGTATCAATATGACGGCGGCTGAGCAGGAGGTTGCGGATACGCGCCATGAGCACCTCGCTGTTGAACGGCTTGGTCATGTAACCGTCAGCACCGCTCTTATAACCCTCGATACGCTGATCGTCAAGTGCATAAGCCGAGAGCATCAGCACCGGGATGTGGCTGGTAACCTCATCTTTCTTCAATTGTGAGCAACACTCCAGACCGTCCATGACCGGCATCAGCACGTCGCAGATAATGAGGTCAGGAATGTTCTGACGCGCCTCAAGCAGACCCTCCTCACCATTGCTCGCCGTGAGGACGATATAGCGCGAACCCAAGAGGAGCGAGAGGTACTGACGAATGTCGGCATTGTCGTCAATGACCAGGATGGTCTTGCGATTAATCTCGTCGAGCGCATCTGGCTGAGGGTCAGCACTACGGAGGCGAGTATTACAGAATTCTGCATTGCGCTGCGAACTTTCAAAGGCTTTCTGTGCCAGCTCGTCGACCGAGGAAACAGAGTCAGCAGGGTCAGACTTCATGACGCTGAGCACCTGCGAGGTGAGGTCAAGCAGATGATCCGTGTTCTTCTCCATGATAGAGAGCAGCTCGGTCTGACGCTCCGTGAGTCCCCCCTCCTTCTTGAGCTGATGCAGCGGATTGGCGATGAGCGTGAGCGGCGTGCGGAAGCTATGGCTGACGTTGGTGAAGAACGAGAGCTTGTTCTTGTCGGCCTGATCAACCGTCTCGCGCAGACGCATCTGGGTACGACGCATACGGCCGAACACGAGGACGAGAACTACGATCAGCGCAATAATAAGCACACTCGCAATGAGTAGCACATTGAGCAGACGGTTACGGCGCCAGTAATCACCGAGCTCACCATTGATATCCTCAATCTTCTTATTATAAGCGACATAGATCTGACGCTGCATGTTGAGGAACGAGGCATTATGCTCGTCGATCAGGAAGGTGCTCAGACGGGTATGGCGGGGGAATGGGTGACGCGTCAGAATGTCGAGCGCCAGGGCAAAAGCCTCGGTGGCACCCGATGGATTAAGGCAGGTGGCTGTCTGCTTGCCGCTGGCCACATTGTCAATACCTTGGTCAGGACCAGGCAAAGCATCCACACCCACAATCTGAGGGATAGGGTCAATGCCGAGACGTACGCAAGCCTCACGAGCCGCCTGTGCCATATCGTCGTTATGTGCAGCAATCAGATCAACGTCCGGATAGAGACGCAACAAGCTGTCTGCCACGTGCAAAGCAATGTCATAATCCCAATGCGCATAGGCCGAACCCACGATTTGAATGTCAGGGAACTTACTCAGCGCAGACATCATGCCACGATGGCGCTCCTGTGCGGTTGACGCCTTGTCTGTACCCTGAATCTCGAGAATACGCCCCTTGCCAGCCAACGTAGCACCAATAAAGGAACCGACAACCTCGCCAATTTCCTCATTATCGCACGAAACCGAAGCCGTATACTTAGGACTATGGATGGTACGGTCAACGAGAATGACCGGAATGCCACTGTCATGAAATTTCTCAATCACAGGCACCAGCGCATCAGCGTCGTTAGGTGACACGATGAGCAGGTCAAGATCCTCCTTGAAAAGTTCCTCGAGATTTTCAATCTGCTCCTGAGTCTGCATACTGGCGTCAGAGAAGATCAGTTCAACCTCAGGATGCGAGTTGGCCTCACGCTTGAGGTCGGTATTCATCAGAGCATGCCAATCGTCCGCGCCACATTGTGACACGCCGATGCGATAGGTACGCTCCTCACACGAAGCAAGGCATAGAAGAATGAAAATAAAGAATAATACGCGACGCACTTTGGGACAGATAATGTTATAAAATGAAGACTATGGATTCTCAAACGACAGGTAGGGCAACAGGTGCTCGATGTCTTCATCGGTCAACGAAGAGAGCATCTGCAGCTCAGAAGCCTGACGGAATCCCTTATGTCGCACGCGGTACTGAGAAATCTCAACCGCCTGCTGATGTGAAAGATAGGGGTGACGTTGCAATTGTGAAATCGTTGCCGTGTTGATAGGCAATCGGACGAGACGCTCTGCATTGGCCGTAAACCACTGCGAGCACCACTCGTCAAGGTAATCCTGAGCAGCTTCCCAGGTGAGGAAGTCGCGCAGCTGGTTAGCATCATAGAAGCCGCCATAGCGCTGTCGCTGCTTCAGAATAACCGAAGCGGTGCGGGCAGCAATGCCGGGGATGCGGATGAGCGTGAGGCTGTCGATGGTGTTGAGGTCAAAGAGGTGTGGCTCGGTAAACTTACGCGGACGGTCATCGGTAGTATTATTATATATATGTTCGCGTGTAGAAGATGACTGCAATGTATCAACGGAAGCCTCTCCTGCCTTATTCTCTGAAAAAGAAGAATGACGATTGTACGAACGACGATAGTTAGAATAACGCGACTTTGAACCCGAATAACGCAACTTTGAACCTGTACGCTGTGAGGCATAATAGGAGTCAGCCAACTGAAGGCGCGAGGTATCAGCCATCAGCGCATCGACCTGCGCCTCAAGAATGGCAATGCGCTCGTCCTGCTGATGCATAGTGACCAGCAGACGGGCGACACTTACCAATGATAAAAGTACAACGAGGGCCATAAGTCCTCGTTGCACGTATGGGGGAAGCTTCATTGCTTACTCAGCCTTCTTGGCAGCCTTCTTTGCTGGAGCCTTCTTTGCTGGCTTCTCAGCAGCCTCAGCCTTCTTAGTAGCTGGCTTCTTGCAAGCAGCCTTCTTAGCTGGAGCGTCAGCCTTCTTGTCTGCCTTAGCCTCAGCCTTTGCGAGCTTGTCCTGGAGCTTTTCGATGAGCTTACCCTGCTCGTTGATCTGCTTCAAGAGTGGGTTGAGCTCCTCGTTCTCTACCTCCTCAGGGAACTCCTGCTTCAGACGGATCTGAATGTCGCTGACGATATTCATGTAGTTGGTGAATGCGTCGAACGATGAGTCGTATGGAGAGAATGGAACGTATGCGCCCATCTTGGTAGACATGAACTTGAAGTGATCAGCCGAGAGCAGGTAAGCGAAGTCCTGACGGAGAATCTCGTTCTGTGACATGTGCAGACGCTCTGAGATAGAGTAGATTGCACGGAGAGCCTCGTTCTGGAGGTCGTTGCCCATCCAAGCGCTGACATCCTTGTCATAGCCGTCCCAAGAGATTGGGTGACCCACGCAAGCAGTGTCAACAGGAGAGATGTTCTCCCAGACCTCAGCAGGAGTAGCGAAGCGGATATTCTTCTCAGCAGCGAATACTGGCAGCGCCTTGAGGAAGTCGAAGATACCGCTCTCAGCCTTGAACATACCACCGATAACGTCCATGTTCATAGCGATGAGGTAAACCTTCTCGTCAGCAGGAGCATTAGCGATACGGTCAATGTACTGGCCAGCGTCGAGGCCATAGCCGAAGTTGAGGCAGATATCCTCAGAGAGCTGGGTGTTGCGGAACATCAGGCTCACGTCGTGGCTGGCTGCGGTGTTGTAAACGTAGTTAGGCGACTTCCAGCCAAGGACGTGCTTGGTACCCTCGGTAACAATGCCACGGAAGCCCATAGCAGCGATCTCTGCACCAATCTCATCGTTGTAGATGAAGCCAGTGTTGACGAAGGTCTTAGCCTCGTACTGGAAGGTATCGTTGATGATCTTCTTCTGGAGCTCTGACTGGATCTTGAAGTCCTCAGCATCCATGAGCGCAGAGAGTGAGTGAGAGTAGGTCTCGCAGCAAAGCTCGCAGCAACCGGTAGCGACGAGGTCACGTACACAGTCGAGGAACTCTGGGCAATACATCTCAAACTGCTCCATAGCAACACCTGAGATAGAGAGAGCCACCTTGAACTGCTTGTCAGTAGCCTCGATCATCTGCAGCATGGTCTTAGCTGCTGGGATGTAGCTCTGGTAAGCCAGGCGCTTGAGGATCTCCTCATTAGCGTAGTCATCATAGTAGTAATGATCAGCGCCGATATCATAGAAACGATACTTCTTCAGACGAAATGGCTGATGAATCTCGAAAAGTAAGCAAACTGTTTTCATATATGAAATAAATTACTAATTACAAATTATAAATTACAAATTACTCCCAGCCGAGCACCTTCTTATAAGCTGCGACTACGCGCTCGCCAACCTTCTCCCAAGTGATCTGGTTGACCTCGTCACGGCCCTTCTCCTTCATGAACTTATGGAGCTCAGGATAGGTGATGAGTGCATACATAGCGTCGGCCATGCCGTCAATATCCCAGTAGTCATACTTGAAGCAGTAGTCCATGATAGCACCGCAGCCAGACTGCTTAGAGATAATCGTAGGCACGCCACACTGCATAGCCTCGAGAGGCGAGATACCGAATGGCTCAGAGACAGAAGGCATGACGTAAACGTCTGATACCTTGAACATCTCATATACCTGCTTGCCACGGAGGAAGCCGGTGAAGTGGAAGCGGTCAGAAAGGCCCTTCTGTGCAACGAGGTGGATCATTGACTCCATCAGGTCACCGCTACCAGCCATGACCACACGAGCGTTAGGAGCCTTAGCCAAACACTTGGCAGCTGCCTCGACGAAGAACTCACAACCCTTCTGAGCGGTGATACGGCCCAGGTAGGTGATGACCTTCTCGTCGGTACCGCGCTTAGCCTCCATGTCAAGGACTTCCTGTGACATTGGCTCAACGGCGTTGTACATAGCCACACACTTGTTTGGATCCTGGTGGTAGAAGTTGATGACGATCTGGCGGGTCAGCTCAGACACACACTGGATCTGGTCAGCATGGTTCATACCATCGAGCTCGATGAGATAGGTAGGGTCGTTAGGATCAACGACGCCACGGCAACGGTCATACTCCGTAGCGTGTACGTGGATGACCAATGGTTTGCCAGTCACCTGCTTAGCGTGAATACCAGCAGGGAAAGTCAGCCAGTCGTGAGCGTGGATGACGTCAAAACCGCCCTTGTCCATCTGTGTACGTGCAATGACGCCAGCTACGATAGAGTAGTTATTGATCTCCTCAAGAAGGTTCTTTGGGTACTTACCAGAGAACTCGATGCAACCCAGGTCGTTGGTTCCCATGTGTGAGAAGTCAGCGTAGATGTGGTCGCGCATGTCATAATATTCCTGTGGATCCTTCATGCAGTATCCACAGCGCTGCTGTACGGTTTCCCAGTTCACGTCCTTCCAGACGACAGGAGTATTGGTGGCACTGATGATGTGGCAGTACTCCGTTGTCTCATCGCCCTGTGGGCGTGGCAAGACAAGGTCGATCTTGCACTCGCCAGTATTATGAACGCCACGTACAATACCGAAGGTCGCAGGCGCCAATCCTCCTAATGCGTGAGGCGGGAACTCCCAAGAGAAATAGAGAGCTTTCATGCTATTATCTGTTTTGTATTTTTGTCTATATATTATATAATGTTACCTCACGAGAATTTCACACCCTGCTCAGCTTCGGTAGCCATGGTGAGAGCGCGGATGATCTCGGCCTGATTGATAGAGAGCGACTGAGCGCCGTGGCCACGGAATGGTGGGTTAGCGTCATAGACCTCAGCCACAGTACCGATACAGTGACGGTTCATTTCCTCCTCGTAAGCGTAGAGGCGGCGACGGATAAATGCAATGCCCGAACGCGAGAAGACTGAGAGGTAAGCACGAGCATAGACACCGAGCAGCCAAGGCCAGCAAGCGCCATTGTGGTACGATGCGTTGCGCTGGCTTGCGTTGCCCCAATACTCAGGACGATAGAGGCCTGCGGTAGGAGTAAGCGAGCGGATACCCTTAGGTGTAAGCAGCTCACGGGTCACCATATCGAGGGCAGCCTTGCGCTCCGACTTGGTGAGTGGAGTATAGTGGATACCGATAGCCCAAAGCTGGTTAGGACGCACATCGGCGCACTTGAAGCCATCGTCGAGGATGTAGTCGTAGAGGTAGCCCGATGGGGTGATGAACATCTTGCCAAAGTTAGCCTCGTACTTCTCAGCCAGGAGGTCAAGCTCCTCGATCTTAGCCTTGTTCTGCTCAGCGTTGACCGAGAGCAGGTCGATGGTAGTCTTCAGTGCATTGTACCAGAGGCCGTTGAACTCAACGATATAGCCAGAGCGGTAAGTGATAGGACGGCCGAACTCGGTAGCATTCATCCAGGTGATAGCCTGGCCCTGAGCATCGGCATAGACGAGACCATTCTCGCGGAGCTCGAGGCTCGACTTGCCCTCCATCACATACTGCATTACCTCCTCCATGAAGGCGCCATACTTCTCAGCAGCCTTCTCATAGCCTGCATAGTGAGCATACTGCTGCACTGCCCATGAAGCCCAGAGTGGGATGTCAGGATAGTTGATCTCCTGGATCACGTTGTCCATCGTACCCTCCTTCATATAAGCACGCAGAGCGTCGAGGCCGCTGGCCATGATCTTGTGGAACTCCTCCTCGTTGCCCAGGTTAAGGGTCGAACCAGTCACAGCAATAAACTGATCGCGGGCACGTACCTTGAACCAAGGATAACCGGCGATGATATAAGTCTTGCCATCACGCTCGATGATGTTGCTGGTAGCAGAGATCTTGAGGCAGTTGAAGAAGTTGTCGCGAGTGCTGCGGAGCTTCAGCTCACGGGTGAAGAGAGCCTTCAGGCCGTTAGGCTTCACAGGGGTGATACCGCCCGAGAAGATCACGCTCTCGCCCTTCTTGATGTTGAACTCCAAGTAGCCAGGCATGTAGAGGTCCTCCTTGTAGCCATAGCCACGTACCTGCTCACGAGGATACTCCACGCCGATGTTCCAGTCAGGCATAGCGTTCCAGGTGCACTCCTTCGAGAGCTGCATGTAGAGGGTAGGATAGCCTGCATAGAGGCAAGATCCGATACCGTTCTCCACAGCCTCGGTGCTCATGTTGACCTGATTATTGCGCTGGGTCAGCTCATTGACATTACGGAATGCCAGCTGAGGACGGAGGCGGAGGGTTGTCTCACTGTGTGCGTCGACCAGGGTGTAGCGGATGATGACGCGAGGCTCGTTGTGAGCCAGGAGGCTCTCACGGGTCAGGATCACACCACCTACACGGTAGGTATTGGTCGAGATAAGTTCACAATTAAATTCACGAATGTACTTGTGTCCACGAGGAGCGAAGGTATCGCCCGAGTACTTGTGGATGCCAAGGTTGAAGGCGGCACCGTGCTGGATGACAGTCTCGTCGAGCGAAGACAGGAGCACGTGATTGTCGTCATCAAGTTCAGGGACAGGAGTCACCAACAGACCATGGTACTTACGTGTGTTGCAACCTGTCACTGACGTGCTCGAATAGGCTCCACTACGGTTCGTACGGAGATACTCGATGTCAAGAGATTGCTGCAAGTTGGTGAGCAGCGTCTTGTCAAACTTCAAATAGCTCATAAAGATTAGATTTATCGGAGTGTTTATACAATTTTTTAAGGTTGAAAATCATGAGTTCATGATATGTCGTTGCAAAAGTATGTTTTTTTTGCGATAATAAAAAATTTATTCCATAAAAAGTGCACTTTTTGATAGCGATTTTGTCATTTTTATGTTTTTAAACATTAAAAAAAGGCCTTTAACGATGAAAATTCACACCAAAATGTTCGACATTAAGATAAAATGCGTACTTTTGCACAGTTTTTATAGAAATGAGCAGCAATACAAGATCCGAACTCATAGAAGTAGCACGCCAGCTCTTCGCCACCCAGGGCTTTGACAGTACGACGATGAACGAAATCGCCGCGCAGTCAGGCAAGGGGCGCCGTACGCTCTATACATACTTCAAGTCGAAGTCCGAGATCTTCATGGCGGTGATCAATAGCGAGATGAGCAAGATCATCGACGTCATCGAGGAGATCCCGCCGCTCAATCTTCCGGCCGACGAGAAGCTCAAGCGTTACATCCTCTGTCGCCTCGATCAGGTGAGGGATACTGTCATCCGCAACGGTTCGCTCAAGGCCGAATTTTTCCGCGACGTCGTCCAGCTCGAGCATGCCCGTCGCCGCCTCGACGTCCGCGAGCTCTCCATCCTCCGCAGCATCCTGCAGCAGGGTATCGAAGAGGGCACTTTCGTCATCGACAACGCCTCGGTCGTAGCCGTCACCATCCACTACGCGCTCCGCGGCCTTGACCTCCCGAATATCCGCGGCCAGTTCACCGCGCTTGGTGTACCTACGGCACGTGTCCGCGAGTCCATTTTCAAGATGGTTTTCTATGGCATTGTGAGAGGGAGGAGATAAGCAACAAATCACATTATTAAATATATAAAATTATGAAACTTCTCGAAGGAAAAGTAGCGCTCATCACCGGCGCTGCCCGCGGCATTGGTAACGCCATTGCCCACAAGTTTGCCCAGGAGGGCGCAAACGTAGCATTCACCGACCTCGCATTCAACGACGAGCACGTTGCCAACATCAACCGTGCAGCAGAGGAGATCGCTACCACCTATGGCGTAAAGTGCGTAGGCTATGTATCTGACGCATCTAACTTCACCCAGACCGAGGAGGTTGTTGCTAAGGTCAAGGAGGAGTTCGGCAAGATCGACATCCTCGTCAACAACGCTGGTATCACCAAGGACGGTCTCATGCTCCGTATGTCTGAGGCTCAGTGGGATGCAGTCATCAACGTCAACCTCAAGTCAGCCTTCAACTTCATCCACGCCGTTACCCCTATCATGATGCGTCAGAAGGGTGGCTCTATCATCAACATGTCATCGGTAGTAGGTGTTCACGGCAACGCTGGCCAGTGCAACTACTCAGCCTCTAAGGCAGGTATGATCGGCCTCGCTAAGTCTATCGCACAAGAGATGGGTCCTAAGGGTATCCGTGCCAACGCCGTTGCTCCTGGCTTCATCGAGACCGTCATGACCGCACAGCTTCCTGAGGACGTCCGCAAGGGCTGGATGGCTAAGATCCCTCTCCGCCGCGGCGGCCAGGTTGAGGACATCGCCAACGTCTGCGTATTCCTCGGCTCAGACATGTCAAGCTACGTTACCGGTCAGGTTATCCAGATCGATGGCGGCATGAACATGTAATCAGCGCAAATTTAATAGCAAATAACAGATGCAGGAGGCAGCCTCACGGGTACCTCCTGCTTTTGTTTTTTTATATAATTAATAAGCTTCCGGAGTGGGCGTCTGAAACCCCTTAGTATTAGTTATTGTCCCCCTTTAGGGGGACTAATAACAATACTAGGGTATGAAGACCCACTCCTGGAAAAGTTTATGGCTTCGTTCAAACGTGAAGCCATAGATGCGTACCAAGTTATGGTTTC
>JAZUDJ010000136.1:0-2714 GCA_045639585.1 Bacteroidales bacterium | reverse complement strand
CGCCTTGCCATATCACCGTCGACGATTATTTGTTTGAGGGCGTTGGCTCTCCCTTTGAGGGAGAGTCGGAGAGGGTCCTCGAGATCGGTCGCTACCACTCATGGGTAGTCGACAATGACGGCTTCCCTGAGTGTCTCGAAGTAACCTCCGTGAGCGATGAAGGCTACGTGATGTCGCTCCGTCACAAAGAATATGACATTCGTGGCATTCAGTATCATCCAGAATCTGTCTTAACCCCTGAAGGCAAAACAATTCTTAAAAACTGGTTATCAAAATGAAAGAATATCTCCTAAAACTCATCGATGGTCAGACCCTCAGCCGTGAGGATACCCACACCATCATGCTCAATATCACCAAAGAGCAGTATAATGTACAGCAGATTGCATCGCTCCTCATGGCTATGCAGACACGTGGCGTAACCGTAGCCGAGCTCCTCGGCTTCCGCGACGGCTTGCTCGAAACTGGCAAGTACATTGACTTCGAGGACTATAACACCCTCGACATCGTAGGTACCGGTGGCGATGGCAAGAACACCTTCAACATCTCTACCTGCTCAGCCTTCGTCATCGCCGGCGCTGGCTATAAGGTCACCAAGCATGGCAACGGCGGCAGCTCGTCCGTCAGTGGTGCCAGCAACGTGCTCGAAGGCCACGGCGTGAAGTTCACCGACGATCGAGACAAGCTGAAGCGCTCGCTCGATGAGGCAGGCATCTGCTACTTCCACGCTCCACTCTTCGCCTACGGCATGAAGTTCGTCGGCCCTACCCGTAGAGCCATGGCTGTACCTACCTGCTTCAACCTCCTCGGTCCATTGGTAAACCCTTGTCATCCAAAGAACTCGCTCCACGGTACTGCCAACCAGTCGCAGCTCCGTCTCTATGTCAACATGCATCAGAAGATCGGCGACAACTACGGCGTTATCACCTCTTACGACGGCTATGACGAGATCTCATTGACCTCTGGTTTCAAGATCTGCACCAACTATTTCGAGAAGGTCCTCACCCCAGTCGATCTCGGTTTGAAGTACGTCAAGCAGCAGGAAATCTTCGGTGGCGAAACCGCAGCAGACGCCATGAAGATCTTCGACGCTGTCCTCGATGGTACCGCTACCGAGGCTCAGAAGAACGTCGTCATTGCCAATGCAGCTTGTGGTCTCAGCGTCATGGATCAGAACCTCTCAATGACCGATTCTGTTGCCATCGCTCGTGAGTCATTGGAGAGCGGTAAGGCGCTGGCTACCTTCAAGAAGTTCGTAGAGATCAACTCCTAACTCCTCACTCCTAACTCCTCACTAGAATGAAGGACATCTTAGAAGAAATCGTTGCCAACAAGCGCGTTGAGGTAGCCATCGCTCAGCAAACTGTGAGCTTGGAATATCTCAAAGAGCTTACTGCGCAGAAAATCAAAGCCGACGGCCAGCTCAAGCTCCGCTCCATGAAGTCCTCCCTGGCCAACAGCCAGAGCGGCATCATCGCCGAGCACAAGCGCAAGTCGCCGAGCAAAGGCTGGATCCACGCCGACGCCAAACCCGAAGACGTCGTCCCTATCTACGCCAAAGGTGGCGCCTCGGCTCTGAGCATCCTCACCGACGAGAAGTACTTCGGCGGCCAGCTCGAGTTCGTCCGTCAGATGCGTCCGCTGGTAGGAGAGACCCCGATCCTGCGCAAGGAGTTCATCATCGATCCTTACCAGCTCTTTGAAGCGCGACTCTATGGCGCTGATGCCGTCCTGCTCATCGCTGCCGACCTCGAGCCAGCACTCTACGCGCAGCTGGCTCAGCAGGCGCACGACCTGGGTTTGGAGGTCCTGCTCGAAGTGCACGATCCATCAGAACTCTCTTACCTGCAGAGCTTTGTGCCAGATATGCTCGGCGTCAACAACCGCTCGCTCGGCACCTTCCACACCGACGTGCAGCATTCGTTCGACATTGCCGCCGCCATGCAGCAAGCCGTTGCAGACCTTCAGCTGAGCGATGACGAAAAGCCTGTATTGATCTCCGAATCAGGTATTTCTAACCCCGAAGTCGTCAAATCTCTGCGCCAGGTCGGCTTCCGCGGCTTCCTCATCGGTGAGTGTTTCATGAAAGAAGCCAATCCGGGAGAGGCGTTGACACATTTTATTGAGCAGGTAACTCAATAAAACCGCACATCTCACGTTATAAATCAAATAGACGTCTATACTTATAATATCGATATTAAACCATAAAATTTTCCACCATGTTAATTAAAGTCTGCGGTATGCGCGATGCCGAGAATATTCGCGAGGTTGAAGCCCTTGGCGTAGAGATGATTGGCCTGATTTTCTGGCCAGGATCAAAGCGCTATGTATCTGAGAAGCCAGCTTATCTGCCAGAGAAAGCTCGCCGTGTCGGTGTGTTTGTCAATGCAGAGCCAGAAGAGGTTGTTGAGAAGGTTAAGGAATATGGCCTTAGCTACATCCAGCTTCATGGCGATGAGGATCTGGCTTATGTCACTGCTTTGCATAAGATTCTCGTTGAGCAGAAGGCTCGCACCCCTCGCTTCGTCCGTGCCATCAGCGTCAGCTCCCGCAGCTCTGTTCTCAAGGCCATGATGTGGGACGGTTACGTCGTCGGCCTCCTCTCCGAGACCCCTACCAATGGCTATGGTGGACCAGGTGAGTCTTTTGACTGGAGTCTTCTGAGCAGTTATCGCGGTCGCACCCCATTCTTCCTGACGGGCGGCAGCGGACCTAAC
>JAZUDJ010000135.1:0-8473 GCA_045639585.1 Bacteroidales bacterium | reverse complement strand
TCATAATCCTTCTCCATACGTTTTCTGCCACTTGTCAGACACTTTTGAGTTTGGTAGCTACAAAGGCTTTACTTTGAGTGATGTCATTGACATGGGTTCTATGTATATATATTGGTGTGTCTATAACATCAAGCACTTTCTATTAGAAGACAGCGTGATGGAGGAGATTCACCAGATATATCCGAATCAATACACGTCTCCAGTCTTTGAGAAAGCAAGAAAGAGTAATCTTGATCACTGGAGGGATGATTTTGAAGATGATTATGCCGACGATGATTACTATGAAGGATTGGACGATGACGACACTCCTACATACGATAGATATGGAGGATCGTATGCACAGGACGTGATGGGATATAGTGATGATGACATCGAAACTATTTTTGATGGTGATCCTGATGCTTATTGGAATATTGACTAATAATACAGAAGAATGAAAAGATTACTATTTTGTGTTTCGGTGATACTCATTTCTTTTAACAGTATTAACGCTCAGCAACCATCTCGTTTCGTGGATAATCGGGATAGCACGATTACCGACACACAAACCAAGCTGATGTGGATGAAGTATGAGTATGTGAATATCGAAGGGCATGAATTGCCTGGAGGATCGTATGACAAGGCCATGAAGTGGGTCAAGACGATGAACAAGAGGAAGCATGCTGGGTATTCTGACTGGAGGCTTCCTTCGGCTAAAGAGCTTCTCACGCTTTGCAAGGTCAAAGAAACACGCAAACAATATCTCAAGGTCTTTGAGCAGCATGAGAAATATGACGAATTCTGGAGTAGCAACAGGCCAGGCAAATATGTAGCTACTTTTGTTTGGACGAATGGGGGGTGTGCTGTGTCTCAGGATCCTGAACCTGCGGAATGGGCAAAGCAATATGCTTTTCCCGTTGCCATTCCTTCGGTCAGATTGGTTAGAAATGTCAAATGAAATAAAACTCTAGAGCAATGAAACATATTTTCAAAACTATCGGTCTGGTGCTTGGTCTTATGGCAATGAGCGTGATGACTGCCTTTGCCGACAAGAAGGATGACTATCAGAAGACGTATAACTATGGACGCGCCATGGAACTGATCAAAGAAGATAAAAACGAAGAGGCAGTTTCGTTCTTAAAAAAAGAGATCAGTGACCATAATGATAATGGCTATGCGCTGGCATGGCTGGCAAGCCTGCAATCGCAAGAAGGTCAATTCGGTGCAGCATTAAGCAGCGTTAATCAGGCCATGAAGTATCTGGATAAACAGGATGATTTCTATGCTTTCAGCCTGGAATTGCGCTCTTACGTTTATCAAGAACTTGGAGATGACAAGACGGCGCTTGAAGATCTGAATATGCTGGTCAAGCTATTTCCACAAGAGGAAAGAAGTTATCAGAACCGCGCTGAGTATTATCTTGACAAGAAGGAGTATGACTTGGCGAATCAGGATTTCATAATGATGACTAAAGTTGAGAGTGGTAGCGCAAAAGGATATGTAGGTAGTGGTCTCTGCTTGCGTAATCTGAAACGTTACGCTGAGGCTATAGCACAGCTTGATTACGCTTTGAAGCTTGATCCTAAGTACTCAAGAGCCTATGCACAACGTGCGTACTGCTATAATCTGACAGGAAAGCAGAATGAGGCTGCTGACGATATCGTCAAGTCGCTTGACATTGATGGAGATGATGCGGCATTCACCTTGATGAAGATAATGGCTGATTCTGCTTTTGAGGTAATGGATTTCAAATTGAAGATTCAACAGGTGCTACAACCGACGCAATCTTATTGGTCATATTGCCGAGGCGTTATTTGTGAGATGGTCAAACGCTGGGATGATGCTATTAAGCATTATGATGCTGCTCAAAAAATGAAATACACCTCACAAACATTATATAGAATGGCTCGTTGTAAGGAGTCGAAGGGCGATTATGCAGGTGCGTTGTCATATATTGAGGAAGGCTTGGCTGTAGATTCTTCAGATGCAAGGCTTTGTGTCCGGAAAGCCAGCTATCTGCATAATTTAGGCAGGACAGATGAGGCTATTTTAGAATTTACTCATGTGACAGAACTGATTCCAGATTATACCGATGGCTACAGCGGACGAGCTCAGGTCAAGCTGGATGCAGGAGATCTGGATGGAGCACTTGAAGATCTGAATATGGCTTTGATGATTGATCCAGAGGATATTTATGATCTCAATTTGCGAGGTAATATCTATTTGTTGAAGGACAAACGTGACTTGGCCTTAAAGGATTTTGAGCGTGTAGTAGCTCTGGATACCGTACCTTCTGAATATGTGGCTGCATTCTATGCCTTGTATGAATTAGGTGAGAAGGATAAGGCTATTGCTGCTATGGATTCTTTGCTGGCTACTGATTCGATCGACAATGCTTACGATGCGGCTTGTCTGTATAGCCGAATGGGAGAAACAGATAAATCGTTGAACTATCTGAAGACAGCACTGGAGGGCGGGTATTGGAATTTCTACCACATTGAGCATGATATTGACCTCCAGAACATTCGCGCAACTGAGCAATATCACGTGCTGATCGAACAGTATAAGAGCCAGGTCGTCGTTTCGGCTAAAGCTTCTGAACAGTCTGGCGACGATGGTTATGAATTAAGAACTGAGGAAATACCTTTCTCTCACGAGGGTGGTGTTACCAAGGTGCGTTGCAAGATCAATGACCTGCCTCTGCATTTTGTGTTTGATACAGGAGCATCTGATGTGACTATCTCAACGGTTGAGGCGACCTTTATGCTTAAGAATGGCTATCTAAGTGAGAAAGATATCGCTGGCAAACAGAAGTATATGACGGCAGATGGTAATATCTCTGAGGGTACAAACATCATTCTGCGCAAGGTTAATTTCGGAAATCTGGAGCTTGATGATGTGAAGGCTTCGGTGGTAATGAGCCAGAAAGCACCTTTGCTTCTTGGTCAGACAGTTCTCCAGCGATTGGGAAAAATTGAGATTGACAATGAACGTAGCGTACTTAAGGTGACACAGAGAATAAATAGATAATGAGGGTAAAATAATTAAAACTGAAATAGAAGGCAACACATAACGTTAAGGTGTGGGCGAGAAATATTGCTTTTTATTTGGAGAAAAGCAGAAAACTGATTATCTTTGCCGCGTGATAGCATTAGCTGATTTTTCTTTTGGCTGACAATCAACTCTAATTGAATGACTATGGCTCAGAAACAGAAAGGACAGTGGCAGCAGCAGAATGCTGCATTCATGGCACAGATCAGTAAAGATCCGGAAGTGAAGCTTCTGGCTGATGGTGTGTATTATAAGGTCATCGCAGAGGGAACGGGCGATAAGCATCCGCAGCAGTTTTCGGTGGTGACCTGTCACTACAGGGGCAGTCTCATCACGGGTAAGGTCTTCGACAGCAGCTTCGAACGTAATTGTCCTGAGGCTTTCCGTTGTCGTGATCTGATAGCTGGCTTCACGCTGGCATTACTGCACATGAAGGTAGGCGACCACTGGACGGTCTATATCCCTTATGACCAAGGATATGGCACGCGTAACAGTGGCCCGATACCAGGCTTCTCGACCCTGATTTTCGAGATACAACTGATCTCTATTGCGTAAACTTAAGATTGTATCAGATAATAGTTACAGTTTCAGACAGCGGCTTGCGCGAGAAATGGTTAGAGAGTGGGGTGGTGCCTTCGGCTGCAAAGCCAAGGTCAAGGAGCATTAAGATTTCCTCATTCTCTGGGAGGCCGAGGGCTTTGTGGAGGTCATCGATATGAACGCAGTTGAGCCAGCAGGAGTCCACTCCCTCATTGTAAGCTGCCAGCATCATGTGTGTGGCTACGATGGCTGCATCTTCAGTACCTGATTTCCGATGGTCGGTCTCTGGTCCTTGTGCGGTAGGGTAGGTATATACATTATTCTTATCGTAGGCTACCACAAGTACGGTGGGTGCGCCATATCGGCAGGGGGTGCATGCATCAATCTTGGCCAATCCTTCGGCTGATTGCACTACATAGATGTGCTGTTCCTGCAAGTTCTTGGCAGTAGGAGCCACTCTGCCTGCTTCCAGAATGGCACGGAGCTGCTGTTCATTGAGCTGCTGGGTAGGATTGTATTTCTTGCAAGAATAACGGTTCTTGATTACTTCTGTAAATTCCATATTCGGTTGGATTAAAGGGGAGTAAAAGGGTAGTAAAAGAGTAGAAAAAGGGTCGTAAAAGGGACGTTACTGTCTTCTTTACTCTCTCTCGAGATAAGTATATCCGTAGAGACCGTTGCGGTAGTTGGTGAGGAACTCCTTGCCCTCTTCGAGTGAGATACGTCCCGTCTTGACGGACTTGGTCACCCAGGTCTCGAGGGTGCGGACCATCTTCTTTGTGTCGTATTCTACCCAGCGGAGGACGTCCTGAACGGTCTCGCCATCGATGGTCTGCTCGATTTCGTAGCCATTGTCCTTGACTTCGATATGCACGGCGTTGGTGTCGCCAAAGAGGTTGTGGAGGCCACCGAGGATCTCCTGGTATGCACCGACGAGGAAGACACCGAGGTAGTACTTCTCGCCTTTCTTGAGGGAGTGGATTGGCATGGCGTTGACGATCTGGTTCTCTGCGATGTATGAAGGAACCTTGCCGTCAGAGTCACAGGTCATATCCTGTAGGGTGGCCTTGCGGTCAGGACGCTCGTCGAGGCGCTGCAGTGGCATGATAGGGAAGATCTGGTCGATGCTCCACATATCTGGCAATGACTGGAAGAGCGAGAAGTTGCAGTAGTACTTGTCGGCCAGGAGCTTAGAGATCTTATGCAACTCCTCAGGAGCGCGCTTCATGCCATGCACGAGGCCGTTGATCTCGCGGGTTACGCTCCAGTAGAGCTTCTCGATCTGTGCACGTGTCTTGAGGTCGATCATGCCGTGAGAGAAGAGCTGCAAAACCTCGTCGCGGATCTGCTGCGCGTCGTGCCAGCTCTCAAGCGCTGAGCGCTGTGTCAGGTTGTCCCAGATATCGTAGAGCTCTTTTACGAGCTCGTGGTCGTCTTCTGATACGACCCACTCTTCTGGCATCTCTGGCAGGGTAGCGGTCTCGAGCACCTCCATGACGAGCAGAGAGTGATGAGCGGAGAGAGAGCGACCCGACTCGGTGATGATGTTAGGGTGGGGGAGCTCGTTCTTGTCGGCCGCCTCCATGATCTGGTACATGATGTCGTTGACATATTCCTGGATAGAGTAGTTGACCGATGACTCATTAGAGGCTGAGCGTGTGCCATCATAGTCGACGCCAAGGCCACCACCTGCATCGACAAACTCTACGTTGAAGCCCATCTTGCGCATCTGCACATAGAACTGTGAGGCCTCACGGATGGCAGTCTTCACGTGGCGGATATTAGTCACCTGCGAACCGATGTGGAAGTGGATGAGCTTGAGGCAATCCTTGAGATTGTTGGCCTCGAGATACTCCATGGCTTCAAGCAGCTCGGCGCTGGTGAGGCCGAACTTTGAGGCGTCGCCACCGCTGCTTTCCCATTTGCCGGAACCTGATGAAGCCAGCTTGATGCGGATACCGATGTTAGGACGTACCTTGAGACGGGTAGCAATCTTGTTGATGATCTCGATCTCGTTGAGCTTCTCGGCCACGATGTAGATGCGCTTACCCATCTTCTGAGCGAGGAGAGCCAGCTCTATGAAGGAATCATCCTTGTAACCGTTGCAGATGATCAATGAGTCATAATCGGTACAAGCGGCAATGACTGCGTGCAGCTCTGGCTTAGAACCAGCCTCAAGGCCGAGGTTGAACTTCTTGCCGTGACTGACCATCTCGCTGACGACTGGCTGCATCTGGTTGACCTTGATCGGGTAGACGCTATAGCAATCACCCTTATAGTCATACTCCTTGGCAGCCTTGTCGAAGCACTGGCGCATACGCTCAATGCGATTGTCAAGGATGTCAGGGAAACGCAAAAGGACCGGCGCCTGAATATCACGCAGGGCCAGTTCGTCCATCACTTCGCGCAGATCAATCTGCACACCATCTTTCTTAGGGGTAACAGTCACATGGCCCTTTTCGTTGATGTCAAAATAGTTGACACCCCAGCCATGAATATTGTAGAGCTCCGCAGAGTCCTCAATATGCCACTTTTTCATCGATTAAATTACAAATTACCAATTACGAATTACAAAGTTTGTCCACGCAACCCTTAGCGTGGAATGCAAATATCAATGAATTTTGCGGCGCAAAGATACATGTTTTTGGCAGAATCGCCAATTTTTTGCTCAAATATTTCAATATTTGTGGATTTTTTTTTAACTTTGCGGGCGTTAATTGAAAAAATTATGATTGAATCAGTT
The DNA here is from genome assembly GCA_045639585.1 of Bacteroidales bacterium. Lineage (GTDB taxonomy): Bacteria > Bacteroidota > Bacteroidia > Bacteroidales > UBA3663 > Liminaster. The sequence continues at coordinate 2,160 of JAZUDJ010000135.1, read as the reverse complement.
ATTCTTCCAAGCGACTACTCCAAGTTTCCCTCTCCCTGTTATGTGCTCGAAGAGCGTCTGCTGCGCCGCAACCTGGCATTGATCAAAGGTGTGGCCGATAAGGCAGGTGTGGAGATCATCCTGGCCTTCAAAGCCTATGCATTGTGGAAGACTTTCCCTATTTTCCGCGAGTATATCACACACACTACGGCTTCATCGCTGAGCGAGGCGCGACTGGCGCTGGAGGAGTTCGGTTCGAAGGCTCACACCTATAGTCCTGCTTACGATGACCAGAACATCGACACGATACTGGAGTGTTCGAGCCACATCACGTTCAACAGCCTCACACAGTTGGAGCGTTATGGCGAGAAGGCTGTGAAGGCGGGTGTCAGCGTGGGTATCCGTGTCAATCCGGAATACAGCGAAATCGAGACAGCGCTCTACAATCCTTGTGCACCAGGCTCACGTTTCGGTGTGCTGAGCGATGAGTTGCCAGATCGTCTGCCAGAGTGTATCGAAGGCTTCCATTGCCACTGCCACTGCGAAGACGACAGCCACACGCTGGAGCGTACTTTGGAGCATCTGGCGGCAAAGTTCAGCAAGTGGTTCGACCAGATCAAGTGGCTCAACCTCGGTGGCGGTCATCTGATGACACGCGCTGACTATGACACGTCGCACCTTGTGGCTGTCCTCAAGGCCTTGAAGCATCGTTATCCTTGGCTCAAGATCATCATGGAGCCGGGTAGCGCCTTCGGTTGGCAGACAGGTCCGCTGATCAGCCAGGTGGTGGATGTGGTGGAGAATCATGGCATCAAGACGGCAATCCTCAACGTCTCATTTGCCTGTCACATGCCTGACTGTCTTGAGATGCCTTATCAGCCAGCGGTACGTGGCGCGAAGTCATTGGCACTTGATACTGAAGGCAAGAACATCTATCGACTGGGAGGCAACTCTTGTCTGAGCGGTGACTTCATCGGGTCTTGGGAGTTCGACCATCCGCTGCAGGTAGGAGATTATGTGGTGTTCGAGGATATGATGCACTACACGACGGTCAAGACAAATACGTTCAATGGCGTGTCACATCCGGCCATCGCGATGTTCAAGTTGGATGGAGGCGTGGAGGTCCTCAAGACGTTTGGCTATGAGGATTATCGAAATAGAATGGATTAAAAAATAAATAGTATGTCTAAGAAAGTTTTATTATCAGCTCTCGCATCGCTGGCTCTCGCTGTCAGCGCTAATGCAGAGTATACACTGAAGGACTTCCGTTCAGGTATGTTCAGCGGCAGGAGTGTCGCATCGTTCCGTAGCACGGCCGATGGAAAGCATTATACGGCAATCACGCCTGATGGCCGTGCAATTGTCAAGTATCAGTATAGCAATGGCCAGGCCGTGGATACATTGCTCAACCTCAATACCGTCAAGCCAGAGGAAGGAACCTCGGTAGATGGTGTTCGTCTCCGTGGCTACGAGCTCAGCCAGGATGAGGAGCGACTCCTCGTGTGGAGCAATCCTGAGTACATCTATCGCCGCAGCTTCAAGGCTGACTATTTCTATTATGTCATCCAGGCAGGTGGTGTGAAGCGTGACAAGATCAAGCGCCTTACAGAAGGCAAGGTACAGGCCGCTCAGCTTGCTCCTGATGGCCGTCAGGTGGTCTTCATGCGCGACAATGACCTCTATCTCGTCAAGGTGATGAGTGCCGGTATGGATATGGCCGAGCGTCAGATGACCAACGACGGCAAGCGCAACGCTATCATCAACGGTGTGCCAGATTGGGTTTACGAGGAGGAGTTCTCGATGAACAGTGCCATCGCGTGGAGTCCTGACAGCAAGACTGTCTGCTACCTCAAGTGGGACGAGTCGCCTGTCAAGCAGTACTATCTGCCAACCTATCGTGGCGCTTTCCCTAGCCGCGATGAGTTTGAGCTCTATCCTGGTCAGTACACCTATAAGTATCCTGTAGCAGGTGAGGTCAACAGTACCGTCACCGCGTGGTCATACGACGTTTATACCAAGAAGACCACCGCGCTCAAGGTGCCAGTTGATGCAGATGGCTACATTCCTCGCATCCAGTTCACCACCAACGAGAATCAGTTGGCCGTGATGACCCTCAACCGACTGCAGAACCGTCTGCAGCTCTACTTCGTCAATCCACAGAGCGGTGTGGCCAAGCTCATC
>JAZUDJ010000134.1:0-15725 GCA_045639585.1 Bacteroidales bacterium | reverse complement strand
CGACTGCTACGTCCTTACATGATTTCGGCGCTCTTGATTGGTACGTTGACCTTTGCGCTCAATAGCTACGTGAACCCGGTCACGTCGGTCACACGACTCTCAATCCTGAAGAAGTACTACAAGGACAAAGACGTTCGTATTCAGCGCAATAACCAGTTTATGGTGGCGCCTGGAGAGGTAGCATTCTTCTATTCCTTCGACCGAGAGACACAGACGGGCAACCGATTCGCATTGGAGAAATTCGACAGCACCAAGCTCGTATCACGCCTCACCGCCGACAAGGCTGAGTGGCTGGGTAACGACACCTGGAAGCTATCGAACGTGAAGATACGAGACATCAACGAAAAAGGCGAGGAAGTGACCTTCACCTACGAAGTTGACTCGGTCATCCATGTGGCTCCGGAAGATATCATCATCGGCAAGGAAGACATGGAGAAGATGACTACGCCAGACCTGCATCAGTACATCCAGAAACAGAAGACACGCGGTGTAGGCAACATCAAGGAATACGAAATCGAGTATCACAAGAGATTCTCGGCCATCGCCACGGCATTTATCCTGACGTTCCTGGGAGTGTGTCTGTCGTCGAAGAAGATCCGAGGTGGCATGGGTGTCAATCTTGGCATCGGCCTGGTACTGGCCTTCTCGTACATCCTGTTCCAAACCGTGAGCTCGTCCTTTGCCGTCAGTGGTGCCATGAGCGTGGAGCTGGCCGTATGGCTACCTAACATCATTTATCTGCCATTATGCTGGTATGTCTATGAGAAGAAGGCACCTCGATAAGGCGCAAAATGAAATAAAGAAAGGCTAGATCTTTGGATCCAGCCTTCTTTTTTGCTCTAGTTATTAATCTCCTACATTAATAATCAATAAACATCGTGCATAGATGATTTTCACAAATTGTCTGTCACCTTTTCGCAAATTGTACTTAAGGTACGAGAAAAACGCCGTATCTTTGCACCGTCAAAATAAAAATTGCAAAAATAGATTAAAATTTGCGTAGTGAAATTAAATTTTTTCCCTATTTTTGCGTCATAAAAGAAATGATGTATATCGCAATTTATTCATTATAATATAAATAGTAGTATGAAAAAGAAATTTGCTTTACTCTTTGCTTGCCTGATGGCAGCTATGACTTGTCAGGCAGAGTTGCGTCAGTTCCGTGGCATTGACCGCGTAGACATCCAGCAGCAGATCGACCTTGACACCTGTAAGGTATATATCGTGCCAACCGTGCTTGCTGATCTGCATCCTAGGAAGCCGAAGACCGCTGACAAGCAGCAGGCTGCCTACGACGAGTTGGGTGAGACTATCAAGAAGGAGCTCAAGTCGGCTTACAAGAAGGCCTCCTTTGAGGTGATAGACAATGCCAAGAAGGCTCCTGAAGGTGCTGTGGTCATCGAGGCTATCCTGAAGGACATCGACTGGAGTACTGCCACCATGAAGGATATCATGATGGGTGCTAAGGAAGATATCTCGGGCAGCTACAACATCAGGGTAAGCAATGCCAAGGGCGTAGTACTGGAGATTGACAACCGTCGCAAGCATGACACCACAATGAAGTCGAGCAATCCGGTGAAGATCATCAGAATCTACAATGAGGTGATCGCTGAAGACCTGATTGATGTCCTGAAGAAGAATAAATAACGCGCAAATGATACGACTATGAAAAAGATCCTTTCTTTCCTGCTGATCGGGTTCCTGGCTACAATGCTCTGCCAGGCTCAGGATACTACTCCTATAGATCACGTCAATGTGGTGCAGAAGATCGATCTGAACACCTGCGATGTGTATATCGTACCAACGGTGCAGGCGCAGCCGAAGAGTGAGAAGAAGCTCAAGGAGCAGCAGCTGGCCTTCAACGAACTGGGCAAAACCATACTGCGCGAGCTGAAGGTAGCTTTCCGCGAGGGCTCCTATCAGGTGATCGCCGATGCCAAGGATGCGCCTGCAGGTGCTGTAGTCATCGAAGCCTGCCTCAAGGAGATCGAATGGGGTAGCAGCGCAGTACGCCAGCTCACCTACGGAGCCGGTGGACAGATGGCGGGCAGCTACAGTGTGAAGGTCACCAATGATAATGGACTGGTGCTGGAGTTTGATACCCGTCGCACGCACCACACTTCAGGCTGGACTTCTTCGGACATGGGTCCTGACGTCATCCGCGCCTATAACCGTGCTATCGCTTCAGATCTGCTCTCTGTGCTGCGCAAGATGTAAGTCTCTCAAAGAGAGGTAGCAATAAGTTCGTTGAGCTCGTCGACGGTGAGGGGTTTCGTACCACAGTCACGCAAGTCGAGAAGCGGATGCTTATCGATGATATGCTCCATCAGTTCGGAGATGGAAGGGGTCTTCTCAAGGCTGGAATAGGCCTCGTAGGTATAGTCGGTAAAGACGGTATTCTGACCGATGCCACGCTTGTCAAGATACCAGCCATCGGCCAGGGCAACGGGCTTAGCAGACGCGCGTATGTCGCTCTTGGCCGGATAGGACACGATCCTGGTACGCTCGCTATTCATGGTAACAGGGACGAGGTTGCTATAGTCTGCCCTGGTCTTATAGATAATGACGTGAGCAAGTGCATAGCTCGGTGATCCGGCTATCAACCTGTCACGGGAATCTGCAGAGGGAATGGTTTCTTGAGCCATTCCCTCTGCCTTTTTGTTTGTAGAGCAGGCTGTCAGCAGAGTTGCTGCCGACAGCGCTACGATCAGCTTCTTCATCTTACTTGACGATCTTTTTACCGTTCAGGATGTAGATGCCCTTGGTCGGATTGTCCACACGGCGTCCCTGCAGGTCGTAATACTGGCCAGAGGTGTCAGCATCCTCTGTCACGATGCTGATGGCCGACGCAGGATCCTTGATGGTGAACGTCAGATCGTTGTTCAGATCTACCCATTTGCCATCCTTCTTATAACATATATTGCAGTAGTAGTTACCCTCTGGGAGGTTGATCTGGGCCGAAGTCGAGACGGTAGTGGTACCTGCATACAGGTCGGACTCTGGCAATGGGAAACGCTTCAGGCTGTTCTTATCATCGCCCTCCTTGAAGACATAGACATAGTACTTCTCAACGAAGAAACCTCCAGCATTCTCTACATTGAAGGTCACGGTGAGGTACTCATTAGGAGCGATGACGGTCTTGTCGATGGCGTAGTCAGCGTACGACAAGGAAGGCGCACCACCCGGATCCTTCATGGTTATTGTCGTCTTGCTTCCAGGGATTAATTGATCCTCATCCTGAGCTCCGAAAAGCAGCTCCACACTATATGTCTTACCGATCTCAAATACCTTGTTTTCATCCGGTGTGCAAGTAAATACGAACTCGCGTGTCTCACCCGGCTCAATGAAAGCAAAGTCTTCACCTACTGATACCCTTTTTTTGTTCTCGTCGCGGATGACCATATATACATTACGGTCGAAGGTCGGGCAATCCATCGCGTTGGTGAGGGTAGCAATGGCCCTGATGCTGAAGCCGGCATAGCTGCGTGTGATCTCCAGGCTATCGCATTTCACGTTTGCGTTATCCATTGGGTTGGTCTCGCTGACGACATTGCCATCGTCATCCAGGCTAAGCATTAAATATCGCTGGAAGGCGACCTTAGACAGAGGCACTCTATAACCTTCTCCCTCAACATAGTACGCTGGATATACCAGGCACTTTTTGCCGCCAGCTACTTTTTCTGCATCGATATCCAGATCAACAATAGCAGCCTTCAGGCGATAGGTTCCCATGAAATTGAACTTTTCGACATCCTTGAAAGTAAATCCAACGATCTCATCGTCTACCATGGCGACATAGCCCACCTGGCCCACATAAATGCCAAGGCCATAGTTGTCGAAGGTACAACAGATGGTATCTTCGATCAGGATTGGCTCGGCGTCCACCGCCATCTGAGGGTGTGGCAACGATGTGCCCTCCTTGTCTGGGAAGCAATTGATATTGATCCTCTGCTCGGCAGGATAGCCACCCTCACTACCTCCTGTACCCTGCATACTAGGACGCATGAAATTGATATCGAAGTAGCCGTTGCTCATGCCACCCCAACCCCAGTTGACATGATACAGATCATCCTCATCATATCCATCGAGCACAAACTGGTGTCCTGCAGTGGGAGAGTCTCCACCCATACAGACAGGGCGGGATGCTGCCAGTTCCTGCTTGAGCAGATTATTCCACTGGGCATAATCATAGAACACTCGCCTGCACATCTCCATACCCTTGTTATACCCGAAGTTGACAGCCAGCGCGTAGGTCGTCCACTGATGCGAAGTACCACTCTCTGGGCCATAGTCCATTCTCGTAGCAATACCCACATCGCTCATCAGCTTAGCTACGGCATCGGCCTGCTCGTCAGTATAGTCATCGCTATAGTCTCCCAGCATGTTGTCCCAATCGTAGACTGACTGAGAGAAGTCTGCCTCAAGCTCTCCTTTTATTACTCCATCTAAAGTATAGCGGGCACTGCCAGTACCTTGCTTTGGCCACTCATAATACTTCATGACCTGAGCCATAGCTGTGGCTACACAACCTGTAGCACAGTGGGTATTCTTGCCAGGAATCAAAGGGGTCATACGGTTGTATGGCTGATTCTGATTCCAGTTGATACCCTCGAGGAGAGGCTCTACGCTGGCAGGAAGAGTCGCAGCCTGGGAATAGTGCCGGCCAGGGATGGTCAGGCTGATAGTGCCATCGGTAAACACCTGATCAGGAATATCTGCCGGTATATAGCTCGATGCAGCAGCAGACACTTGGGTGCTGCAGAGCCACTGCATGGCCTCCTTACAACCGTCGACCCACTCACGGAAGGCCGGGATCGTGAGCGACTGCTCGTAAGTACCGGTCTCTGCATATCCGAGTACGGCATTGGCTCTCTCGTCGGCACTAGCTATCACAAAGCCGTCATTCTGGTGGGTACCGAACACATAATACAGCGCCTTGTCTTCGCCGAGGCTCTTCTGTGTATGCACCAGGGCCAGGTCAGACCCTGCGCGAGTCAATGTAGCATTACTTTTCTTACTCAGCACGGCCATAGCATTCTGCCGGGCCTGCTCTACCGAAAGTTGTTGTGCTTGTGCTGTAAGCGTGAATGCACACGCCAGCAACAACAGGGATGTAAGTCTTTTCATATTAATGGTAAAATGTTATTGTTGTTCTAACTTTTTGCGATACTCTCCCGGGGTCATGCCGTAGGTGGCCTTGAACTGACGACGGAAGGTGGACTGGTCTCTGTAGCCACACATAGACAGCAGGTCTTCAATAGAGGCCAACGGGAAGTCCTTGAGCTTCTGGACGAACATAGCCAAGCGAAACTCTGCAAGCCACTGACGGAAGCTCTTGCCTGTGATGCTATTGACAGAGACCGAGATAAGCGTGCGACTGGAGCAGAGCTCCTCAGACAGCATCCTGATATCCAGATCCGGATTGAGGTAGAGCTGCTTCTCTTTCATCACCTGCACCAATCGCTCGTACAGCGCCTCCATGTTGCTGAGGACCTTCTCGGACTTGGTCTCCTCAAGCTGCAGCGAGAGCTCCTTGATCTCTTCCTGCGACTCTGAGAGGTCCTGCTGAGTCATTTCGAGCATCTGCCTGTTGGCATTGTCCTTGCGCACCAGGAAGGCAATGATCAGACCTGCTGCAATCAGGATGACCAGTAGCACTGAGAGCAGCACGATGACCAAGCGCTGGCTGGATATCTGATTCTCTGCATCCTGACGGAGCAGTCGCTCTTCCTGCACCATATTGATGGACATCTGCTCGGTAAGCGAATTGAGAAGTTCATGCTGACGGATACTGTCGCTCACGACCAGTGCACGCTGCAGATAGGCGGTGCTCTGCGGATAGTCATGACGTGACGAGGCCTCTTCGGCCAGCAGAGAGAGATAATCGACGTATTCGCTGACCAGGCTGTCGCGCTGATAGAAATCGCCTACCACCCCCTTGGCCTCAGCAAACGCAGCCTTACGGCCCGTAAAATAAAGCTCACGCAAGACATTGGCCAGGCTGGAAGGCTGGCTGGATCCTCCTGTCTGGCTCCAGAGGTCGATGTAATGATTGACAGAGTCGGTATCGGCCTTAGGATCGGCAGAGAGCCCCTGCACGACCTTCTCACGATAGGCGGTAGCGATATTGCCATACAGCTGTGTCTCGTAGAAGTCGGCAAAGTCACGGGTAGCCTGACTCGACTCACGCATGGTCTCAGGACGCTCTTCGATGAACGAAGGATCACGATCGAAGCGATGCACCAGGTCAAGGATCTCGTGCGAGATGCTGATGAGCTGGTCATAGTCCCTAGCATCAAAAGCAAGGCGGGCCTGCTTCTTCATGAGCGAGATGAGGGCAATCAGGCCTCCGAAGGTATGATCTTCCTGCAAGAGCAGATAAGCCTTGGCATAGATCTCACGGGCCTTCTCTGCACGACCCAGCATCTGCTCGGCCATGCCCACACGAGCCAGGAGAGCCGCCTCATCATTGCGCATACGTTCATTGCCATGGCAGAGCGCGATGCCACGGTTTGCATACTTCAGGGTCTCATAATGTCGGCTATGATTGGACGTGATATTAGATGCCAGGACGCAGATCTCTTCTTCGATATAAATGTCTCCATGGTACTTACCCTCATCGAGCAGACGATCGCAGATCACGAGAGCGCTGTCGCCATCCTGCTCTCCGCCAAACAGGATCAGCGCATGGTAATAGTCACAGCGCTGGGGAGAGATCAAGCGGTCCTGACGGATGGAATCGAGCATGCGATGTGCCAACGCCGGGTCAGAGCGCATAAGACCCATGCAGCTGTCGATAGCCAGTCCTGTGGCATGGGTCATCGGGTATTCCGGTCCATAGCCATCCATTTCGGGGCGATCAGCGGTACTGCATTGACAGAAGACTGCAAGCAGGAAGAAAAGGGCTACGAAGAAAGTAGTGTCTTTGGACATAATATATATATTTGGGCGCAAATATATATATTTTACACGAAAAAAGACCTTGCAAAATGAACATTTTTGCATTTTGACCATGAAAAATGAACGTTTTGCAAGGTTTTTCTCAGATTAATCGTCCGGGAGGAGGTCATCAACCATCTCCTCGGCCTCCTGATTCTCGTAGTGTTCGTCTTCGACCAGCTTGCCGTTGATCTTGCAGACGACACCCGGCTGGCTGCGCAGGAAGTCGACCAGCGTAGGGGTGACACGCACCTTATGTTGTCGGCTATACAGACGTACGATGTAGTTCTTGATCGGGTCGCACACCTCAAAGTAAAGCGAGGTGTTGGCATGTGGCTGCACGGCAGGAGCATCCTCCAGGCTGTGATGGATGATGGCATCGCTCATCTGCTGGATGGTAGAGTGCTTGAGCTGGCGATGGTCGAGCACCACGGTGAGGCTCTCCATGAGATTGTCGGCCACCTCGCTGAGCTGCTTGATGCTACCGATAGAGAACTCTACGTCGAAGATCGTACGAGCATCACGCACGAAGCGCTTGTTCTGATACTTGGCCTGGATGTAGAGATACATACCCTCCTTGCCGAAGCCACGCCACGTCGGGTAAGCGTTGCCGAAGAGCACGAAGTCATGCTTGCCGCTGTAGTCCTCGAGCGTGAGGATGCCGTAAGGATTGCCTGCACGTGAGGTTCCTTCACGCCATGCTGTGACGATACCGCCACAGGTGATGTCACGGCCCTGGATCTTGCGGATACGCTCCACCTCGGCAGGGTTGCTGGCCAGTTCACGTAGCTTGGCATCGGCCTCCTCCTTACCCTTCGGATTAGGCAACGAGTCGAGCTCTGCCATCGTGGTGTTGCAGGCGAACTGCAGGACGAGCTTGTACTCATCGAGCGGATGTGCCGAGAGGAAGAGGCCTACGAGCTCCTTCTCCTTATTGAGGCGCTCCAGGGTGCTCCAGCGCTCCACGTCGGCATCCGGCTGCGGATGATGGATCTCGATCTCCACGTCGTCCAGATCGTCGAAGAGCGACGCCTCATTGCTCTCCTTCTCGGCCTTGAACTTCTGTCCATACTTGATGACCTGATCGAGGAACGCCTCACCACGCGCATTGACGCTGGCATACTGTTCTCGCGTGAAGGTGCCGAACGAATCGAATGCACCTGACATGGCCAGCGACTCGAGCGCCTTGCGGTTCACAGCACCCTGCTCCACGCGCTCCACCAGATCGAAGATATCCTTGAACGGACCGTTGGCATTCCTCTCCTTGACGACGGCATCGGCAGCACCCTCGCCAAAGCCCTTGATACCGGCCAGGCCGAAGCGGACGGCACCTTCCTTATCGACCGAATAGCGCTGACGTGAGAGGTTGATGTCCGGACCCTTGACAGCCAGGCCCATGGCACGGCACTCGTCCATCTGCTTGGCGAGCTCGGTGACGTTATTGAGCGAACGCGACAGCACGGCGGCCATGTACTCAGCCGGATAGTGCGCCTTGAGATAAGCGGTCTGATAAGCCACCCACGCGTAGCATACGGCGTGGCTCTTGTTGAAGGCGTACGAGGCGAACTTCTCCCAGTCACCCCAGATCTTCTCCAGGATCTTCGGATCGTGTCCGTTCTTCTTACCACCCTCGATAAACTTAGGCTTCATCGCATCGACGATGTCCTTCTTCTTCTTACCCATGGCCTTACGGAGTGCATCTGACTCACCACGGGTGAAGTCGGCCAGCAGTCGTGACAAGAGCATGACCTGCTCCTGATAGACGGTGATGCCATAGGTATCCTTGAGGTACTTCTCCATGACCGGGAGGTCGTAGGTGATCGGCTCACGGCCATTCTTACGGGCAATGAACGAAGGGATGTAGTCCATAGGTCCCGGACGATACAGCGCGTTCATGGCCACGATGTCATGGATGCAGTCAGGCTGCAGCTCCTTGAGGTACTTCTGCATACCTGGCGACTCGAACTGGAACGTACCCACGGTTCTGCCCGAAGCGAAGAGCTTGTAGGTCAGTTCGTCGTCGATCGGGATATGGTCGATGTCAATCTCGATGCCACAGGTCTCCTTGATGTTGTCGAGCGCCTCGTTGATGATACCCAGGGTCTTGAGGCCCAGGAAGTCCATCTTGATCAGGCCCGTAGATTCGATCACGTGGCCGTCATACTGCGTCACGAGCAGCTTGGTGCCATGGTCATCGACCACCGACACCGGCACGACCGTATCGATAGGATCACGGCCGATGATCATACCACAGGCATGCACACCCGTGCCACGCACGTTGCCTTCGAGCATCTGGCCGAGCTTCATCACGTTACGGATGTGCGGATCAGGGCTGTCGCAGGCATCGCGCATCTCTGGCACGACCTTGATGCAGTTCTTGAGGTTGCACTTCAGCGCCTTGCCGTTCTCCTCTGGCATACGATCCGGCACCAGTGCAGCCAGGCGGTTGGCCTCAGGGATCGGCACCTTCTCTACGCGCGCCATATCCTTGATGACCATCTTGGTGGCCATCGTACCGTAGGTGATGATGTGCGACACACGGTCGGCGCCATACTTCTCCTGTACCCACTCGATGACGCGGCTACGGCCATCATCGTCGAAGTCGGTATCGATATCAGGCAATGAGATACGGTCAGGATTGAGGAATCGCTCGAAAAGCAGGTCGTACTTGATAGGGTCGATCTTGGTGATGCCGAGACAGTAGGCTACGGCCGATCCAGCAGCCGAGCCACGGCCAGGGCCGACGCTCACGCCGAGCTCCTCGCGGCAGGCACGGATGAAGTCTGACACGATGAGGAAGTAACCCGGGAAACCCATGGTCTTCATGATGTGCAGCTCGAACTTGATACGCTCCCAGACGTCCGGGCGCAAGGCTGCTACGATCTCATCATCGGTCATCGGCTGAGCCATCGAGTCGCCTTCGTAGCCGTACTCCTTGATTAAATAGTGGTTGTCACGCGCTCCCTGCAGGGTCAGATGGCGCAGATAGTCGGCTTCGAACTTGATGCGCACCACCTTGTTGAAGTCACCGTTGCCGAGCTTCTTGAACTTCTTCTTCGCGTCCTCCTCCGAGAGTACCACGTTGCCGTTCTCGTCCTGGGTCATCTCGTCGAAGAGCATCTGCTCGGTGTACTTCTTGCGGTAGTCCTCCTCCAGGCCGAACTCGGCAGGGATCTCGAAGTTCGGCATGATAGGGCCGTTCTCGATGTCGTACTCCACACACTTGTCGATGATCTCCACGGTGTTACGGAGCGCCTCAGGCACGTCCTTCCAGAGCTCGTTCATCTCCTCGGTGGTCTTAAACCACTCCTGCTTGGTGTAGCGCATACGGTTCGGATCGTCGAGGTCCTTGCCGGTATTGAGGCAGATCAGGTGGTCGTGCGCCTCACCATTCTCCTCGTCGACGAAGTGCACATCGTTGGTGGCCACGAGCTTGATGTTGTGCTTGTGAGCCATCTCGATGAGCCACGGATTGACCTTGTCCTGCATCTCGATACAGCCAGGGTTGTAGAGCGGATCCTTCGACGGATGGCGCTGCAGCTCCAGGTAATAGTCGTCGCCGAAGAGCTCCTTGTGCCAGAGGATGGCCTGCTCGGCAGCCTCCAGATCGCCTGACTCGAACTTCTTAGGCACCTCGCCACCCAGACACGCCGAGCAGCAGATCAGGTCCTCGTGATACTGTTCGAGCACCTTATGATCGATACGCGGACGCATGTAGTAGCCATCGACCCAACCGATCGAGACGAGCTTGATAAGGTTCTGATAGCCGTTCTTGTTCTTGGCCAGCAGGATCAGGTGCCAACCGCTCATATCGGCCTTACCCTCACGCAGTTCCAGGCCTCGGCGAGCCACATAGACCTCACAGCCGAAGACGGGTTTCACGCGTGGCAATCCCTCCTTCTCGCGACCTTTGTTCTGCTTGGCAGCGATGTCGAAGAACTCCTTGATGCCAAACATATTGCCGTGATCGGTAATGGCAAAGCCCGGCATGCCATCCTTGGCAGCCTTGTCAAAAAGCCGGCCGATCTTACACTGGCCGTCAAGAAGGGAATATTCTGTATGTACGTGAAGGTGGGCAAATGGTTCCATAGAATTATAAATTGGAGATATACTTGAATGCCAGCATGGTGATATCATCGCTCTGTTCGGCACCGTTGGCAAAGGCGTGGACGCTCTTCAGGATGGCCTTACAGGTACGGGTAGGATCAATGATTTCCGAGGTCGGGAGCTGGTTGAGGGTGTTGCGCAGCAATTCCTCGCCCAACTGATCCTTGTCGATGTTCTCAGCTTCAGTGACACCATCGGTATAAAGGAAGAGTTCATCACCAGGCAGGAGTGTCGTGGTGTGAATCTGATAAGGGAAGTCTTCGAGCACAGCGAGAGGCAGACCAGGCATAGGGTCTTCGATGTATTCATAAAGACCGTCTGAATGACGGAGGAGCGGTGCATTGTGACCTCCGTTGACATATTGCATCTCACCCGTCCGGATGTTTATGACAGCCATCCAGCAGGTGATGAAGGTGTTGGTTTCGTTGTTCGATGCGAGTCTGCTATTCACTTTGTTGAAGACGTCAGCAATCCCCAGGCCCGTTGATGCAGAGTTCTTCAGCATGGACTTACTGCGCATCATGAACATGGCGGCAGGAATACCCTTGCCTGAGACGTCGGCTATACAGATAGCCACTTTGTCTTCACCCACAAAATAGAAATCATAAAAGTCACCACCTACCTCTTTAGCGGGTTCTGTGCAAGCGAAGAGATCGAGCTCGCTGCGATCCGGGAAGGCCGGGAAGACGTTAGGCAATGCCGCCATCTGTATCGCCTTGGCCAATGCGAGATCTGCATCCAGACGCGTTTCGGCCTGATGGATGAATTCCTTCAATCTGTCGACAGTCATATTGATGTCGGTCGAAAGCTCATCGAACTCTACCGAATCCCTGACGTCAATAATCTCTTCTAGCTGGCCCTCTGAGATGATCGAGAGGGACTTGTTGACACGCTCAATGTTGTTGACCACCAGCTTCCTCATCAGCCAGTAGATCAGGCAGAAAAGAAGCAGGAAGATGGTGAAGACAATGATGGAACTGATGCCAAAGGCTGTGTCACGCGTCAGGGTCGCTTCAGAGATAGGCTGTATGGCAATGATGTTGTAGCGCTCATTGTAGCAGACATACATGCAGTAAGAAGGCTCATTCTTGATGTCGGCAGTGAAGATCTCAAAGGACTTCTGCGCATAGATATCAGAGAGTCTGAGGCCTGTCTGCTCGATCGTTTCGCCCATAAAGGAGATCGGCGAGCTGATGATATTGCCCTGCATGTCAAAGATATAGATACTACCGCTATCACCGATGCGACGGTGATGAGTGCTGCCTTCCAGCAGGCCATTGACCACTTTGCTGTAATAATAGTCCTCTTCAAAACCTATCTGCAGGAAGCCTCTGTGCGCTGCCAGTTTTCGGCCGACGTAACGGAATTTGACATTGTCAATGCCTCGCGAACGGACCTCCTGATAATAGTACTGTGGACCATCATCTTCGAGCAACGTCATGAAGTCTCTTGACTGATCAGACGAATCCATGTCATAGCCCAGGATATTCTGGACCGAAGAGTAGATGATGATACCCGTAGAGTCGATGACGTGTATCTCCTGGATGTTGCGCAATCCGCACAGCTCGTTCAGTCGATCCGGCGAGATATTGTTCCAGAACTCCTTGCCTTCTACGATGGTGCACAGATTGTCGAGCGTCACCTTCACACTCTTCTCATCCTTCTCCTGCAGCTCATCCAGTGCGTCCTCTATGCTGTTGGTCAGCAGATGCTCAGTACTCTGTTTAGCCAGATGAGTATTACTGATATATGAAATGGCCGACGCGCAGGCAAATGCTGCCAGTACACAGACAAGCAGCCATTTCATCACAATTTTGGAGATGTATTGTTTTTTCTTCATCCGGGATGTAGCATGATTTTGCAATTTTGTCTACGGTTTACGGTCTACTGAGGTTCCTGGCAGCAACCGACGTCCTGGCGATCATCGACCTCTGGGCATTTTCTGCCACCGAATGACCAGATCCCTCCACTACCTTCTTTGCTCCGGTATGGTGAACGCTGTTGTAATACGTCTGCTCCTCGATCAGCTGATTGGCAGCATCGTAGCTCTTGGTCGACAGATAGGCATTAGGCTGCCAAGGGATCACATAACTACCATAGACAATGTCTGACGGCAGATTATAATCCACTTCCATGACGTCGGTCTGATTGAGCACCTCCTGACCCTCTGCGTAGGTGTAGTACTGTGTGCGGATGTTGTTGCCGACTTCGTCATACTCATACACTTCCTTGCTGATAGGCGTATTGTCGGCAAAGGAGCGGACCTTCGAAGTATACTGGGTAACATCGCCGAAATCCTGATAAGTGTAGCTATACAAGTACTCTACACGATACTCCTTGTCGTTAGGATCTGTGTAGACTTCCCGAGTGAGATCACCAAATTCATTGTAGGAGTTCTCACAGATATAGTCGATCACCCATTCATCGTTCTCCCCCACGCCATAAGCTTCGATCTTGGTCACGAGGCCGTTGGCATCGAGATATTCTACCCGCTTTTGCTTGGGTCCGAAGGCCTCGTCGATGAGCACCGTATTGCAGTCGTCGGCATATTGTGACTCAGAAGTTACGTACAGCACCTTCTCGCCGTTGTCGAGATAATAGACCGTCTCATTCTTTTGGCGACCCTTCTCGTCAAACCCGCTATTTTCCCAGTAGAAAGACACATCAGCATCCCTGATATACTTCGTTGTCATATTTCCCAACGAGTCATACGTCATGGCAGTGCTCCTCACAACCTCGCCATCAGCATTGCGTGCCACCATACTGTCACGCTGCAGGTAAGTCACTTCCTCCGTTTCCACACCCTTGTTGCCGTTCTTACATGCGACAAGGCTCAAAGCGCCAGTAGTGGCGATAATCAGAAAAATTTTTCTCATATTAAGTTTATTTTAGATGATCAAAAAAAAAGATTTATTGCTGCAAATATGGTAAAAATAAAACACAAAAACGAATCTTTGGGCAAAAATCTTCTCCTTCCCTTCAATTTTCTCCCATTTTGGCTGTTTTGACACGATTATTGCTTCTTTATATAAGATTAGCATGTGAGAAAACACGGTGGTCCATTCTTTGGAGAGGGAAGGTATGGCAATGATTCGGGCGATACCTTTCGAAGTGTAGGAAGGTATGGCAAGGATTCGTGAGATACCTTCTGGATCGAAATAAGGGATCGGACAGTTTCGTCCGGTCCCTTAATTGATTTTTGATAGGATCCTCGGAATCAGGAGCATGCTCCACGATGTCCATTAGAGCGTCCAAGGCGATATTCGAAGGCTGTGCAGCCCGTGTAGCGCTCCAAGAA
Source organism: Bacteroidales bacterium (assembly GCA_045639585.1). Lineage (GTDB taxonomy): Bacteria > Bacteroidota > Bacteroidia > Bacteroidales > UBA3663 > Liminaster. Next base: position 1,381 of record JAZUDJ010000134.1, on the reverse strand, counting down.
GCGTGACATCGTGCGATTGCCTGAGAAGCCGCAGATCTTGGCGATGTAGTCGTAGGAGTGGGTGGTCTCAGTGAGCATGTACTTGACGTGCAGCAGACGCCACTCGCGGAGTGCTGTTATCAGATTATTGCCTGTGAGGAGCTCGATGGCGTGGCTCAGGTAGCTCCGCTTCACGTCGAGCCGCTTGGCCAGCTCCTTGCCGGAGATTCCTGGCGTGCGCTTGAGGTAATAGACGACCTCGGCGAGGATGGGGATGCCGATGGGTTGATCCCTCGCAAGGGTGTAGAGGTCGGAGATGGAAATGATCGGGTTCATAATTAAAGGAAAAATTAAAAAGGAAAAGGGAAAAATTAAAGGATGTAGGCATACTCCTTCTCTGCATCGAAGCAGGGACACGCCTTGGCTACTCCTGGCAGATCACGATGGCCGACGATCCTCGCCTCAGGAAACAGCTCATGCAGCGTACTCAGCAGTTCGTGCAGCGTGATCATCTGCTCCGGTGTGCGGTTGTCCTCGTACTTTCTGTCGAGTGGTGGCTCGTCCTCGCGGTGACCGCCTTCGTAGCACACGCCGATGCTATTGGCGTTGTGACCAGCTACGTGGCAACCTTTGAGGCTGAGCGGGCGGCAGTAATAGAGCGTACCGTCACGCCTGATGTAGAAGTGATACCCTGGGTACTCGCCGAAGCCACGGGCCCTGTGGCTGGCGGCGAGTTTCCCAAGGGTGAAGTTCTGACTCGGACGCGTGTCAGAGCAGTGCAGCACGATCAGATCAATCCTCCGGAAGTCCGCTCTTGGCAAGTCCGAACGCTGCAAGGACTGCAGTTCCGACCTTGACAATGGTCTGGAGGACGGTGGTCCAAAAGTTACGCTTGCAAGTTTTCTTGCACTCTTCGCAGCACTCGCCGTGCTCTGTACTGGGGTTTTCTTTGTTCTCGTTCATAAGGGTTACTTGTTAGGGAATGGAATTGGTGACACATTCGAGTCGAGACCTGACTCCTCGCTGCCATCGGTCTTGCCGAGGCGCTTGTTGAGATGCAGACGGGCATCTCGCACGATCTCGTTGATCACTCCGAGCGCAGTCACACAGTTCGTACCTTTCTCGGTCGATGGCGCGGTGTTGGCCGTAAACTCGATGTGCAGGCGGATGAGGTCGTAGCACTCCTCACTCTCGCCACGGAGCTTCTTGGTGAGCTCTGCAGTGCTGCCAGCGCGCTCGTTGGCACGGATGTTATACATGTCCGAGAACTTGTCGTTAGCGATCTTGAGCTCCACCATATCCTGGTCGATACCCATCAGCACGAGATCGTTCTCCGAGAAGCGTGCATGCACATCGAGGTCGAAGCCAGCGAGGTGAGCGCTCTCCTCCTGATACGCCATCG
>JAZUDJ010000133.1:0-5638 GCA_045639585.1 Bacteroidales bacterium | reverse complement strand
AACATACGTACAGAGGTCAGGATGGTGATCTCCTCGGTATCGCGGGTCAATGAAGAGTTCAAAGCACCGTAAGGTACATTAATAAACGTATAGAGCAAGGTCATTGCAATATAAGTAATGTACGCATAGATGATCGAAGGTCTGAATCCATCATAGAAGCAGAGGATTGCAGAGATTGACAGAGGTACACCTACATAAAGCAAGTAAGAACGATACTTACCGAACTTAGGATTGCTCTTATCGATGATAGCACCTACGATAGGGTCCCAGATTACGTTCAACACGTTACCGACGGTGAACATCAATGCAACAGCTGCAGCATCGAGGCCATAGATATCGGTAAAGAAGAAGGTCAGGTAAGTACAGGTTACCTGGAAAATCAAATTCTGAGCAAGGTCACCCGAACCGAAACCGATTCGTTGGGTCCAATTCAGCTTATAGAAGCCTTTAGCTTCATCTACATTTGCCATGATATTGAAGTTTTAATTAGTCGATTCCAGGAATTGTCTTGATCTTGCCATCTACCCACTCGATCTCGCAAACCTTCAAGCTGCGGAGCCAAGACTTGCCACCTGAAGGTACTGAGTCGTGGTGGAAGAGATACCACTTGCCCTTGAACTCGATGATAGCGTGGTGAGTGGTCCAACCTACTACTGGAGTAAGGATCTCTCCCTGATAGGTGAATGGACCGTAAGGATTGTCACCTACTGCATAGCAGAGGAGGTGGCTGTCGCCGGTAGAATAAGAGAAGTAGTACTTGCCATCCTTCTTGAAGGTCCATGAAGCCTCGAAGAAGCGGTGTGGATCGTCAGCCTTGAGAGGATTGCCCTGCTCGTCAACAACGAGGATTGGACGTGGAGCCTCAGCATAGTTCATACCATCCTTGGTCAAGCGTACGCAACGGCTTGGGAGAGCGTCCTCCTTACCCTCTGGGAGATGTGGCTCCTCGAGGTGGATGTTGTCCTTATAGCGCTGGAGCTGGCCACCCCAGAGACCACCGAAGTATACGTATACCTCATCATCAGCGTCATCACGGAATGCACACATATCGATGCTGTAAGAACCAGGGATTGGTGCTGGCTGTGGGATGAATGGACCTGCAGGATTGTCGGCAATAGCAGTACCCCAGTGGAATACGTCGTTGCGATCCTTGAGTGGGAAGTACATGATATACTTCTTGACCTTCTTGCTGAAGCCCATGCCTGCAGCCTGCTCCTCAGCGTTGGTAGGAACCTCCTGGATGTACTCCTGTACGTCACAGTCCCAGAGCTGACGGCCAGCCCAAGGGATGTCCTCCTGACGGAGCACACAGCCGTGGTCGGTAACCTCACCAGTCATTGGATCACCATCGATCGAAAGAACGTGATAGTCTTTCATGATATACTGGTCACCATTGTCATTCTCTACGTTCGAAGCCTCCCAGTCGTGGCTTGGATAAATGTAGATCTTACCATCGAATACATGTACAGATGGATCTGCCATATAGTCGGCAGGGAAAAGATAGCGTTTCATTTTTCTTAAGGTAATATAAATGTGAATAAATGTTTTCAGCGGCAAAGATAATAGTTTTTGTCGAAAAAAAGAACAATTTCTGTGACAAAAATCTTTAAAATTGCAACATTAACGAAAAATAACGCAATTTTAATTGCTTTCTTAACTAATTGTAACTATATTTGCAGCACATTATAAGTAACATTACCCCAAACACTAATCATACCAAGACTCCATGAGAAGAGCACTTTTGACCTCTTTCCTCCTTTCGACTGTGTGCATCTCAGGCATGGCCGAAGTCAAGTTGCCACGCTTCATCAGCGACGGCATGGTCCTGCAGCGCAATAACACTCCATGTATCTGGGGCAATGCTGCCCCTAATGAAAACATCGACATCACATTCCTCAAGAAGAAATATAAGGCCACAGCCAATGCTGACGGCAAGTGGTGCGTCGCCATCCCTACTACCAACAAGAAGATGGTCGGCGGCCCTTACACCGTCAAGATCGAAGGATCAGAAACCGCCGAGCCTATTATATTAAAAGATGTGTATGTAGGCGACGTCTGGCTCTGCACGGGTCAGTCGAACATGGACCTTCATACTGCACGTCTTGTAGACCTCTATAAGGAAGAATTCGATACAGATAGCAATCCTGCCATCCACTTGGTGCAGACAGCTCGCAACCCTACTCTCGATGATCCTAAGGACGACGTGGATGGCCACGGCGGCTTCTACGCTTGGGAGTCGATGAAGCCAGAGAACGTTGGTCATTGGTCTGGTATCGGATATTTCCTCGCCAAGGAGATGTTCAAAGCGTCAAAGGGTGTGCCACAAGGTATCATCAGCGCCAGCATGGGTGGCTCAGACATCGTAGCCTGGTGCAGCAATGAGGTACTCACCGAGTTGGCTCCAAATCATGTGACACGTCGTGCACACCTCAAGCGCGACGGCTATTCTCAGCGTGCCAGCCAGCTGGGTGGCGTCATCGGTAGCACCTATTCCAAGCTTCGTGACGAGAATGATCCAGGTCTCTCAGAGAAATGGATGAACGAGAATATCGACGAGAGTCAGTGGGAAGTTGTCAATCAGTACGATCCTAAGCTCGGCGATGCAGACGGTCAGTCATGGGTAGGCTCATTGTGGCTGCGCAAGGAGTTTAACGTTCCTGCTGATATGGTCGGTAAGGACTCGCTCCTCCGCCTCGGCTGTCTCGTAGACGCTGACGTCACTTATGTCAATGGCGTGAAGGTTGGTGAGACCGGTTATCAGTACCCTCCTCGCAAGTATACCATTCCACAGGGTGTCCTCAAGGCAGGTCGCAATGTCGTGACCATCCGACTCATGAGCGGCGGTCAGCGTATGATGTTCATGCCAGAGAAACCTTATAAACTCCTCTTCCACGGTGGACAGGAGATTAGCCTCGAAGGTGACTGGAAGCTGCGCCGTGGCGTCCTGATGCCAAATCAGCCAGGAGTAAACAACGTCAGCAACGCTACGGCCTCTTCGCTCTATGCCAACGTCATCCACCCTCTCCTTCCTTACCGCGTAGCCGGTATCATCTGGTATCAGGGTGAGACTAATGCAGGTCGTCCTGATGAGTATCATACCCTCCTCCCTGCCATGATCAATGACTGGCGTAAGAGTTATGGCAACGTTCCTGCGGTGATTTGTGGACTGGCCAACTTCCAAGAGAGTCATACCGATGCCAACTACTATGGTGGCTGGGCTCGTCTGCGCGATGCTCAACGTCTCGGCACTGAGGAGATGGGTAATGCAGGCTTTGCCGTATTGACCGATCTCGGTGAGTGGAACGATATCCATCCTCTTCACAAGAAGGAAGCTGCAGCACGTATAGCTCGCATTCTCCGTCAGCGCCATCTTGGCGAGAAGATCGTGGCCGAAGGTCCTGCTTACGAGAGCGTCCGCTTCGAAGGCAATAAGGCCATCCTGACCTTCCGTGCAGGTACTGGCACCCTCGCTCCTGCCCCTGCAGAGACTCCAGCCATGCATCACTACCACACTCCTGCTGTCAATGCAGACGGTACGCTCAATGGCTTTGCCGTATGTGGCAAGGATCGCAAGTTCCACTGGGCCAAGGCTCGCATCACCGGTGACAATCAGGTAGAAGTATGGTGTGACGAGGTCTCTGAACCTGTGGAGGTTCGTTATGGTTGGGACGATGATCCTATCGTCTCGCTCTATAATACAGACGGTCTGCCAGCAGCATCATTCACCACTGGCAAATAACATTACCTTAATATGGAACTAAATTTTGATCCTCATATTTCCGTCGACTGTGTCGTTCTTGGCTACGACGGAGAGAAGCTTCAGGTACTGCTCTCTACACGAGGCAGCGAGGCTCCGACCGAAGACTATACCACGCTGAAGCTCCCTGGCCGACTCCTTCTTGTTGATGAAGATCTTGATGAAGCAGCCGACAACATCATCAGCACACTCACCGGCAGCAAGCCTCGCCTGGTCCGTCAGTTCAAGGCCTATGGTTCTCCGACCCGCACACAGGACCCTCGCGACGTACTCTGGCTCGAGAACGCCATCAAGCAGAAGATCGGTCGTATCGTGACCATCTCCTATCTCTGCCTGATGCGTATCACCAGCCGCACGCCACGCACCTTCGCAGGCAACAACCTGACTTGGTATCCGATCGATGAAGTGCCACGACTGGCCTTCGACCACAACAAGATCATTCAGGATACACTGCAGGAGCTCTACCGCATTGCCGGTCAGCAGCCACAGATGCTCTTCGAGATGATGCCAGCTAAATTTACAGCCCTCCAGCTCCGTCACCTCCATGAGCAGATCATTGGCCAGCCACTTGACGTGCGCAACTTCGCCAAGATCGTGATGAGCAAGCCTTACATCATCCCACTCGATGAGTTTGAGCAGAATGTGAGCCACAGAGCGGCGAGATACTATAAATTCAAAGCGTAATAACATTTTTAATTATATACAAATATGCGATATTTACTTGGATATGACATTGGTACATCTTCAGTGAAGGCTTCACTCGTAGATGCAGAGACCGGACAGACAGTTGCAAGTGCACAGTACCCAGATGCTGAGGCTCCTATCACCTCTAAGCAGGCAGGTTGGGCTGAGCAGGAACCAGAGATGTGGTGGGAGGAGCTCAAGCAGGCTACCAAGCGCGTAGCTGACAAGGCTCCAGGCGCTCTCTCAAGCGTTGCAGCCATCGGTATCTCTTATCAGATGCACGGTTTGGTTTGCGTCGATAAGGATGGCAAGCCACTTCGTCCAGCTATCATCTGGTGCGACGGTCGTGCAGTACCTTACGGCCAGCGTGCATTTGAGACCCTCGGCGGCTCATTCTGTCTCTCACACCTTCTCAACAGCCCTGGCAACTTCACCGCTGCCAAGCTCGCATGGGTTAAGGAGAACGAACCAGAGATCTTCGCTCAGATCGACAAGATCATGCTCCCTGGCGACTACATCGCTATGAAGCTCACCGACGCTTGCTCTACCACCATCAGTGGTCTTTCTGAGGGTATGTTCTGGGACTTCAAGGAGAACTGCGTCTGCAAGGAGCTCATGAAGAACTTCGGTTTCGACGAGAAGGTCATCCCTACCATCAACCCAACCTTCAGCGTACAGGGTCGCGTCAATGCTGCCGCTGCTGCTGAACTCGGCCTCCCAGAGGGTGCTCCTGTAGCATACCGTGGTGGTGACCAGCCAAACAACGCTCTCTCGCTCAACGTAATGAAACCAGGTGAGATTGCTGCTACCGGTGGTACTTCAGGTGTAGTATATGGTGTGCTCGGTGAGGTGAACTATGACAAGCTCTCACGCGTAAACACCTTCGCACACGTTAACCATGGTGAGCAGACACGTCTCGGTGTCCTCCTTTGCATCAATGGTACAGGTATCCTCAACGCTTGGATGCGTCGCACCGTAGCTCCAGAGGGTATCAAGTATTCTGAGATGAACGACCTCGCAGAGAGCGTACCAGTAGGTGCTGAAGGCCTCAGCGTCATCCCATTCGGTAATGGTGCAGAGCGCGTACTCCAGAACCAGAACCCAGGCGCATCTGTTCATGGCATCAACTTCAACATCCACACCAAGGCTCACATGCTCCGCGCTGCACAGGAAGGTATCGCCTTCTCATTCGCATAC
>JAZUDJ010000132.1:0-17071 GCA_045639585.1 Bacteroidales bacterium | reverse complement strand
CTGAAGATGCAGGCTGTCTGCATGGCGTCACCAGAGTCGGATCTTTCAGCCTTCAAGGCGCCGCTCGAGAAGTACATCCTCAACAAGTACAGCACCGACATCAAGACGATGGCGTATCAGGAGGAGAGCGCTCACCTCGCTGGCTTCGACCTCGATGTGCATGCACGTTTCTCGGAGGACGATCTCGTGCTGATGGGTATCGACCAGGACATGGTTGAGCTCAAGATCGCCAACGACAAGTTCTCGGACATGTATAACATCCGTGCCAACGAGCGCGCTGGCAGCACCGCAGAGCTCACCAAGAAGCTCCGTGGCGAGAGCGAGGAGTGCTACGATCTCATCCGCCTGCACATCGAGTTTACGGCCATTGCTACTCCTGCCACTGAGAAGACAGAGAACTGCGCTTTGGCGCTCGGTGTGATCAACGAGATCGTACGTGATGCGCGTCTGCATCTCAACAAGCGACTCGGCAAGAACGATGGCTCAGAGGAGTCGGGACTCGACTCGAATGTAAGTCCGATTCCATTCCCTAACAAGTGAACCCACCCCTGACCCCTCCCGTCAAGGGAGGGGAATAATTACTAACCTAAACTGAATTATTATGAGTAAAAAAGAAAACATTCCAGATACTCCCAGTAATGAGCACGGAGAGTGCTGTGAAGAATGCAAGAAAACTTGCAAGCGTAACTTTTGGACCGAGGTCTTGCGAACTGTGGTCAAGATCGGAACTGCTGTCTTGGCTGCGTTCGGCCTCGCATCAAGTACCGCGGACAATTGATCTGATCGTGCTACACTGCTCCGACACCCGTCCGAGTCAGGACTTCACCCTAGAGAAACTTGCTGCAAGCCACAGGGCCCGTGGCTTCGGCAAGTACCCGGGTTATCACTTCTATGTGCGCAGAGATGGTACGCTCTACTACTGTCGCCCCCTTAGCATCGCTGGCTGTCACGTCAAAGGATACAATGCGAATAGCATCGGGGTGTGCTACGAAGGCGGACACCGGGAGAACGAAATCGTTCTCTCCGGAGGTGAAAAGGAAAAGGGAAAAATGAAAAATCTCCCTGTTTCCAAGTACGAAGATAATCGCACGGCGGAGCAGCAGGTCACGCTGCACGAACTCCTGAGTACGCTGCATGAGCTGTTTCCTGAGGCGAGGATCGTCGGCCATCGCGATCTGCCAGGAGTAGCTAAGGCGTGTCCCTGCTTCGATGCTGAGAAGGAGTACGCCTACATCCTTTAATTTTTCCCTTTTCCTTTTTACTTTTTCCCTTAACTATGATCCCCATCATCACCCTCACCCAGCTCTATTTCGACGCACAGAAAAAGATCATCAAGATACCTATCCTTAAGGACATTGTCCCTCACCTGGCACGCTCTCCCGGCATCACGGGCAAGGCGCTGGCCAAGGAGGTGGGAGAGAGGCGGAGTGCATTGAGTAGTGGCGTGCAGTTGCTCACGGGAGAGCCGCTCAATGAGCTGCTGAAGAAGTGGCGATTGCTGCATGCTATGTATCTGCTCAGTTGCACGGATCTCTCGTATCTGGATGTCGCCCATCAGTGCGGATACAGGACCATCACAGGATTCTCGAAGTTCCTGGAGCGTAATATCAAGTGTACTGCGAGAGAATATCGGGAGAAACGAATCCATGGGAACAGATCTTTGAAATAGAATCTGCACAGACGCAATTGTGGTGTCTGATCCTGCAGGTAAGATCAGACACCACGATTTCGGGTATGCGTATTTTGTGGGTAAGATCAGACGCCACGATTCCGGTTGTGCGTATCCTGCAGACAAGATCAGACGCCGCGATTTCGGGTGTGCGTATCCTGGAGATAAAATCAGACACGTTGATTGCTTCGGTGCGTATATGAGCAATTATACTCAGCAGATAATCCTAAATACTCTTAAAATTGAGGCAAAAAACTAAAAAACGGGGCAAAGGTTTGGAAATGTCATTGGAATTTCTTATCTTTGCCGCGTTTTTTATAGTATATACATGCGTCTGCATACGAAATATAACTTTTTGAAGGGTATCGTTCCTGTCTTGATGGCTCTCCTGCTGCTGCCTTGCTGGCTGAGTGGGGGTGCTGTGGCTATGTCTGTGCGTCAGATCATAGCTGACAGCCTGGGATTGAAGGGACAGAACATAACTGATAGCCTCGGTCAGGACAGTGTGGCAACGCCTGACAGCCTGTCGCTCGATAGCTTAATGGGGGCTGACTTTACTCCTGAGGGCGTCTTTGAAGAAACTGACAGCCTTGAAGAAGAGGGTGAGAAGAAAGAAGGTGGCGGCCTGACCGCTGTGGTCAACTATGAGGCCAAGGACTCGCTGGTCTTCAGCATGGGTAACCTGGCGTGGCTCTATGGTCAGTCGAAGGTGACTTATGCCGACATCAACCTCGATGCTGAGCGTATGCGCCTCTCGCTCGACTCATCGCTGGTGTATGCCAACGGTGTGCCTGACTCGCTGGGCAAGCTGCAGGGTGCGCCTATCTTCAAGGACAACTCGGGCGAGTACAAGACCAAGACGATGTCCTATAACTTCAAGTCGGCCAAGGGTTATATCTGCGACGTGACCACCCAGCAGGGCGACGGCTATGTGACCGGTGGTATCACCAAGAAGATGCCTGATAACGATATCTTCCTGGCCGATGGTAAATATACTACCTGTGACCAGACAGAGTGTCCGCACTTCTACATCCAGCTGACCAAGGCCCGTGTGCGTCCTAACAAGAACATCGTCACCGGTCCTGCCTATCTCGTTGTGGCCGACGTGCCATTGCCACTGGCCATCCCATTCGGCTTCTTCCCATTCACCAAGAGCTATTCGAGCGGTATCATCATGCCATCGTATGGTGCTGACCAGCAGCGTGGTCTCTACCTGCGTGATGGCGGCTACTACTTTGCGATCAACGATTATGTGGACCTCTCGCTCAAGGGAGAGCTCTACACCAAGGGTTCCTGGGGCGTGTCGGCCGACTCTCGCTACTCGGTGCGCTATAAGTTCCGTGGCAATCTCTCATTCAACTATCTCGTTACTCAGATGGGTGATAAGGGTATGCCTGATGCCTCGAAGGGAACGAATATGCGTATCCAGTGGAGCCATAGCCAGGATAGCCGATTCAATCCGAACATGACGCTCTCGGCATCGGTCAACTATACGACCTCAGGCTTCGAGCGTAACAATACGACCAGCCTCTATAGCACGGAGATGACCCAGTCGACCAAGCAGTCGACCGTCAACCTCAGCTATAAGGTGCCTAATAGCCAGTGGAATATCTCGAGCAGCATGAACATCGCTCAGCGTACGAAGGACTCTACGCTGCAGATCTCACTGCCTGACGTCAACTGGTCAATGGGCCGTTGGATGCCTTTCAAGCGTAAGGTGCGTGTGGGTGCCGAGCGCTGGTATGAGAAGATCACGACCACCTATTCGGGCCGCATGACCAACTCGATCACCGCCAAGCAGGATCAGATCTTCAAGAAGAGCCTGATCAAGGACTGGACCAACGGTATGCAGCACAATGCCAGCATCAATGCGACCTTCACGGCATTCAACTACATCAACATCACCCCGGGCTTCACGTTCACTGACCGTATGTACACCCACAAGACGGAGCAGTTCTACGATCCTGCCATGATGAACCGTGACGGCACGTATGGCGGTGTGGCTAAGGATACGGTATACGGATTCTACAACTCGTACGACTTCAGTACTTCGATCTCGGCCAATACGAAGCTCTACGGTATGTATCGCCCGTTGTGGAAGAACTCCAAGCTCGTGGCTGTGCGTCACCTCTTTACGCCTTCTATCTCATTCAGCTACCGTCCTGACTTCGGTGATCCGATGTATGGTACCTATGGGTCGTACATGATGCCTGATGAGAAGACTCCGGGTGGCTACAAGAAAGTAGACTACAACTACTTCGAAGGCTACTCGATGGGTTCTGCCTCACGTGGACGAAGCGGTAGTATCAACCTCTCATTGGCCAACAACCTCGAGGCTAAGATCCGTTCGGACAAGGACTCGACGGGATACAAGAAGATCTCACTCATCGATAACCTCACTACGAGCATCAGCTATAACCTCGTGGCCGACTCAATGCGATGGAGTTCGTCGATACCGGTCAATGCATCGTTTAAGTTCAGCAAGAACAATACGATCAACCTCAACATGCAGTTCGATACGTATCTGTATGACGAGAACGGCCGTCACTACGACAAGCCACGCTGGGAGGTGGGACGTTTCCCTCGCCTGATGAGCACGGGTTACTCATGGAGCTATCAGCTCAACAATGAGAAGCTGGCGAAGCTCTTCGGCCGTGGTAGCGGAGAAGAAGAATCAGACGATGACGAGCTGGATGACGATTATATGGATGAGGACGGCTATGTGCAGGAAGACCTCGACCCGACGAGCATCCAGGCCATGCAGATGCAGACCGAGAAGAATGCCAAGAAGGCTCCGAAGCGACGCAGCAGTTCGGAGGATGGCTATACCATCTGGTCAGTACCTTGGAGCCTGAACTTCTCGTACTCGATGCGCTACGGCTATAAAGACTTTAATAAGGAGGAGCGTGAGTTCAACCGTGCCATCACGCACAGTGCAACGCTGTCGGGCAATATACAGCCGACAAAGGGATGGAACTTCTCATTCAATGCATCGTATGACTTCAACCTCGCCCAGGTGACTTATATGAATATCAACTGTACTCGTGATATGCACTGCTGGGCACTGACGGCGTCGTTGAACCCTATGGGACAATATGCGTCATTCAACGTAAACATCGCGGTGAAGAGTACGATGCTGAAGGACCTCAAGTATGAGAAGACCAGCGTGAGCCGCAGCAATAAGATTGACTGGTATAACGATTAAGATATGAAAGTAGCGATTATCAAATATAATGCAGGCAATATCTACAGCGTCTACTGTGCAGTGACCCGCCTCGGTGCAGAGGCTGTCATCACGGACGATGTGGAGGAGATCAAGGCAGCTGACAAAGTCATCTTCCCGGGTGTAGGTGAGGCTCGTGCTGCCATGGAATACCTCAACGAGAAAGGCCTGAGTGACGTCATCAGAGGCCTCAAGCAGCCGGTACTGGGCATCTGCATCGGTATGCAGCTGATGTGCAAGCATAGCGAGGAGGGTGATGTGGACTGCCTGGGGATCTTCGATGTGCCGGTAGTGCGCTTCAACCCATCGGACAAGGCGATGAAAGTACCACAGGTGGGTTGGAACCAGATCACCGACTTTGCCGGCTGTCCGCTCTATAAGGACGTCAAGGAGGGTGATTACGTCTACTACGTACACAGCTACCATGTGCCCGTATGCCCTTGGACCATCGCTCAGACAGAATATGTGCATCCATACAGCGCTTCGCTGCACAAGGATAACTTCTGGGCTACACAGTTCCACCCAGAGAAGAGTGGAAGCGTGGGAGAGCAGATCATCGCGAATTTTTTGAAAATGTAATAAAAAAATAAATATGATAGAACTTGTTCCTGCTATTGACATAATCGACGGTAAGTTGGTGCGATTGACCAAAGGCGACTATGAGCAGAAGACAGAATACAGCCAGGATCCACTGGAGGTAGCCAAGAAATTTGAATCGATCGGCATCCGTCGTCTGCACGTCGTAGACCTTGACGGCGCCAAGGGTGGCCACATCGTCAACTACAAGACCCTGGAGCGTATTGCCAATGGTACCAGCCTCACGGTGGACTTCGGTGGTGGCATCAAGAGCGATGAGGATATTCATATCGCTTTCGAGAGCGGTGCACGTATGATCACGGGAGGATCGATCGCCATCAAGTATCCACAGATGTTCCTGGCATGGCTGGAGAAGTATGGCTCGGAGCGTATCATCCTGGGTTGTGACATCAAGGACGGTCATGTGGCTGTGCAGGGCTGGCTGGAGTCGAGCGATGCACGCTGGCAGACCTTCCTGCAGAGCTATGTGTCGCGTGGCGTGACGCAGGTGATCTCAACGGATATCTCGAAGGATGGTATGCTGTCAGGCCCTAACGTTGAGCTCTATAAGGATATGCTTGAGGAGTTCCCTGGCCTGTACGTGACTGCTTCAGGTGGTGTGAGCTGCATGGCCGACGTGCAGCAGCTCGAACAAGCGGGTGTGCCTGCTGTCATCATGGGCAAGGCTATCTATGAGGGTCGTATCACATTCTCAGAACTGGAGAAACATCAGATAGGATAATTAATATGTCATTAGCTAAGCGAATAATTCCTTGCCTCGATGTGAAGGATGGCAAGACGGTGAAGGGCGTACAGTTCGTCAATTTCCGTGACGCAGGTGATCCTGTCGAACTGGGTAAGCAGTATAGCCTGATGGGGGCTGATGAGCTCGTATATCTCGATATCACAGCTTCGCATGAGGGGCGTCGCACCTTTACCGAGCTCGTGCAGCGTATTGCTGCCGAGGTGTCTATCCCATTCACTGTGGGCGGTGGCATCCATGAGCTCTGCGATGTGGAGCGACTGCTGGCAGCAGGTGCAGACAAGGTATCGGTCAACAGTAGTGCCGTGCGTCGCCCTGAGCTGATCACAGAGATCGCCAAGCGCTTCGGCAGTCAGGAGTGTGTCTGTGCCATCGACGCCCGCCTGGAGGATAATGGCGAGTGGCGCTGCTATCTGAACGGAGGCCGTGTGCCTACAGAACGCATGCTCTTTGAGTGGGCGCATGAGGCACAGGAGCGTGGCGCAGGAGAGATCCTCTTCACGTCGATGAACCATGACGGATCGAAGCAGGGCTTTGCCAACGAAGCACTCAACCGCCTGCATGAGGAGCTCAGCATCCCTATCATCGCCTCTGGTGGTGCAGGATGTATGCAGGACTTTGTGGATGTCTTTAAGATCGGCCATGCTGATGCGGGTCTTGCTGCGTCGGTCTTCCACTTCAATGAGATTCCGATGAGGGAGCTGAAGAACTTCCTGCATGACAACGGGATCGCTGTGAGAAGGGTGTAATTATTAATTATGAATGGGTGGTAATTATCAATTTTCAATTCTGAATTATCAATTAAGAAAAATACTTTTGTTATGGAAATCAATTTTGACAAGATGAATGGCCTCGTTCCTGCCATCATTCAGGACGCAATCACCAACAAGGTGCTGATGCTTGGCTTTATGAACAAAGAGGCATACGATAAGACCGTGGAGACAGGTCTCGTGACCTTCTGGAGCCGCTCACGCAACTGCCTCTGGACCAAGGGTGAGACATCGGGCAACGTGCTCAAGGTAAAGGAGATCCTCAACGACTGTGACCAGGATACCCTGCTCATCAAAGCAGATCCTGCAGGTCCTGTCTGCCACACCGGTACTGATACCTGCTGGGGTGAGAAGAATGACAACCAGCTCGGCTTCCTTACCGAACTGCAGAACTTCATCGAGAAGCGTCATGAGGAGATGCCAGAGGGATCGTACACTACCAGCCTCTTCAAGGATGGCCTGAACCGTATGGCTCAGAAGGTAGGCGAGGAGGCCCTGGAGCTCGTCATCGAGGCTACCAACGGCACCAACGACCGTCTGATCTATGAGGGTTCGGATATGTTCTATCACCTCATCGTATTGCTCACCAGCAAGGGTCTGCGCATCGAGGATCTCGCCGCAGAGCTCCGCCTGCGCCACCAGCCGGGGTGGAAGAAGCACTAATGTATAACTCCCTTCTGATTAAACTATGATCACCTACCGCAACATCAGCGTACATCGCAATGGCAAGACCATCATACAAAATGCTACTTTCTCTATCGGACAGGGAGAGTTTGTATACCTGCTCGGAAGGGTAGGTAGCGGTAAGTCATCGCTCATGAAGAGCTTTTATAAGGAGATGATGATCACGGGCGACGAAGCCAGGATCTTCGGAGAATATGATCTGCTGAATATCCCTTCGAACAAGATCCCTTACCTGCGTCGCAAGATCGGTATTATCTTCCAGGACTTCCAGTTGCTTACGGATCGTACGGTGTATGATAACCTTGATTTCGTGCTTCGCGCCACGGGATGGAAGAAGGTGGCTGACCGTGCTGACCGTATCAACGAGGTCCTCAAGCTCGTAGAGATGGATGGGTGTGGTAACCGCATGCCTAACACGCTCTCGGGTGGCGAGCAGCAGCGTATCGTCATTGCCCGTGCATTGCTCAATCATCCTACACTGATCCTTGCAGATGAGCCAACGGGTAACCTCGACCCTCTGACAGGACGTAACATCGTGAAGCTGCTCTATGACATCTGTCACGATAAGGATGCTACGGTGATCATGTGTACGCATAACATGTCGCATCTGAAACATTATCCGGGCAGAATGTTCCAGATGATCGATGGTGTGCTGGAGGAAATCATCAAGGGAGGAGCTGCTCGTAGCGAGGAAGCTCCTGCACAAACTCAAAGCGCTGAGCCTGCCGGTCAAGATGACAGCAGTAGTGCTGGAGTCCATTGCTGACAATCAGCCAGTCAACGTTGAGCGTGATATTGTAGCGTGAGACCTGGTCAAAGACCTTCTGCGTGATGGGGACGGTAGGAGCCTTATATTCTACAATCAGGATAGGTTGGCCCTCCTTGCCGAATATGACGCTGTCGCAGCGCTTCTCCAGCTGACCGACCTTGATGGCAATCTCATTGCCGATACATCCTGCAGGGAATCCTTGTGCGGAGATCAGGAAATGCACGAAATGCTGACGTACCCATTCCTCCGGAGTGAGGCGCACCCAGCGACGGCGCTGAGTGTCCCAGATCTCTTCCTGCTGCGTCTTAGGAGAGAGGCGAGTCCTACAGTCGTAGGGAGGGAGGTTAAGTGGTTCGTGCATGAGGATACTTATTAAAATCTGGTGCAAAGATAACACATATATTTTAAATGGCAAAGAAAACCGATGATTTTTCGCTGATCAAGTCAGATATATTGGCAGGAAACTTCAAGCCTGTATATCTGCTGCATGGTGAGGAGTCATACTACATTGACCAGCTTACCGAACTGTTGCTGGAACATGTGCTGACCGATGAGGAGAAAGACTTCAACCTCTCGCAGTACTATGGCTCGGATTGCGACATTACGGAAGTGATCTCCGCCTGTCGCCGCTATCCGATGATGGCAGAGCGTCAGATGGTCATGCTGCGTGAAGTGCAGGCGGTGGATAAGCATCGCGTGCATCTGGATGATCTTTGCCTCTACCTGGACCAGCCTCTTGAGAGTACCATCTTTGTCATTACCTGCAAGACACAGACGCTGACGGGAGCTACCAAGCTCATCAAGGACTGTAAGGCCAAGGGTGTGGTGTATCAGAGCGATAAGGTACGTGAATGGGAGCTTGCTGGGGTAGTCAGCCAGATGATCACAGGCAAAGGACTGAAAGCGGATCCTCAGGCGGTGGATATGCTCTGTAATAGCATCGGATCAGATCTGAGCCGACTGAACAGTGAGATTGAGAAACTGATGCTCTCGCTGCAGGGACGTAGCCAGATTACGCTCGATGATGTGACGCAGCATATCGGGATATCACGTGAGTTCAACGTCTGGGAATTGCAGTCGGCGATTGCCAAGCGTGATGCGTTGAAGGTGGAGATGATCAGACGATACTTTGAGCGTAATCCGAAGATGGGTCCTTCGCAGATGGTCATCTCAACGCTCTTCGGATTCTTCTCGAACCTGATGCTTGCTCACTATTCGCCCGACAAGTCACAGGCAGGACTGATGAAGCATGTGGGATGCAGTTTCCCATCGGCCAAGGATCTGCTCGTAGCACTCAAAATCTATAATGGATGGAAGACGATGCAGAACATCTCTATCCTGCGAGAGTTTGATGCACGAAGCAAGGGTGGACGTGGAGGAACGACTCCTGATCCGGAATTGCTGAAGGAACTCTTCTATCAATTGATGCACTAAAGATGACCGAATTCTTAAAGACTGTAGCACTACACTACAAGGAAAAAGCGTTGGCAGAAGCGCGAGAGACAGGAGAACCTGCCTCTATGCCTTTGTCGCGCTATGTCTTCTGCTTCCCGAATCATCGTAGTGCACTGTTCTTCTCGCGTCACCTGCATGATGTATTCGGAGGGTCGTGCATAGTGCCTGCTACGATTACGATTGATGAGCTCTTCGGATTGTTTAGCAACCGCTGTATTGCTGATCGTACGACGTTGCTGTTCCGACTGTTCAACGTATATCGACAGCTCTCGCAGCGTGCAGACAAGGAGGAGTTTGATCAGTTTGTCTTCTGGGGAGACATGCTGCTCTCAGACTTTGATGACATCGACAAATACCTTGTCCCTACCGAACGAATCTTCAGCAATATCCGAGACCTGAAGGAGATTGAGGCTGCCTTTGCTGGCTTTGAACCTGAAGTGATAGAGGTGATCCAGAGTTTCTGGCGCAACTATAAGCCTGCAAACATGAATGGAGAGGATGAGAAGCGTGAGGTATTCAGCCAGACTTGGAGCATTCTCAATGATCTCTATAATATATTTAAAAAGGAGTTGGCCAAAGAGAACCTTGCGTATGCCGGCATGATGGAGCGTGAGGTAGTGGAGACCGAAGACCTGCATCTGGAGCGATTGCCTTATAAGAAAGTGGTCTTCGTGGGTCTTACGGCTATCAGTAAGGCTGATCGTAAGCTGATGTCCCGTCTGCTGATGGATGGGCGTGCTGAGTTCTGCTGGGACTATGCAGATCCATTGGTCAAGAATGCGAAGTCACCGATGTCTTCAGCTTCTTTCTTCACATCGGCTAATCTGCATGATTTCCCGAATGAGATTCCGGACGAGGAGCTGAACATAGGACTTGTACCTGACAATGAGCGCAAGTATTCGCTCTACGAAGTGCCGTCAGGCGTTGGTCAGGCTCAGTTGGCCAAGCAGATACTGAAACAGTGGAAAGAGAAGCTGGGTAAGAGCTTCGATCCTATCCGTACGGCTGTTGTGCTTCCTGACGAACGACTGCTAATTCCTATGCTGTATGCTGTACCTTCTGAGCTGGGGATCTTCAACGTCACGATGGGCTATAGCCTCAAGAATACGCCTGTAGCTGCGTTTGTGCAGAATCTGGCCAACTTGCAGGATGCCTATCGTCCGCACGAAGACCAGCCAGGAACATTCTACTACCGTCAGGTATTGCCTATTCTGCAGCATAACTACATCACAGCCATCACGGGTGCTTCGGCCAGTGATCTGATCAAGCGCATCACTGACAACAACCTCTACCAGGTGCCTGTCACTGATTTTGAAGAGGATCCATTGCTGAGCCTGATCTTCCGTCCTTCTGGCACTGCTGAGCAGACCATCGATTATCTGCTTGCCATCCTGGAGAGCATCATGGAGCATCATGAACAGTTCTCAGAGACGGATTATGAGTTTATCTATCACTATCGGGCAACGGTCGGCAAGCTGGGAGAATCGGTAAGACTGCAGACATTCGACTTTACGCCACGTACGCTCTTCATGCTGCTCACGAAGCTCGTCAATGGTGTGAGTGTACCATTCTCAGGTGAACCTCTTCAAGGACTCCAGATCATGGGTGTGCTGGAGACTCGTTCACTGGACTTTGACAACATCATCTTCCTGTCGATGAACGAAGGCGTATTCCCTGCTAAGCCATCGAGCAACACCTTTGTGCCGATGTCCTTGCGCAATGCCTTCGGAATGCCTACCCAGAAGCATCGTGACGCTGTCTTTGCCTATCACTTCTACCGACTCATCAGCCGCGCTAAGAATGTAGTCATGATCTACGATAGCCGCACAGACGGTGTGCAGGTAGGTGAGGAGAGCCGATATGTAAAACAGCTCAGGTATCTGCTCAATCATGAGGAACTCAAGGCAAAGGTGATCAGTAGCAGTATTACCATGCAGGACCCTACACGAATAGAAGTAGTCAAGACACCTGAGATGCTTGAGCAGTTACGACAGAGCCTTGGTCCTACGGGCAACAGAGCACTCTCTGCTTCCTGCCTGAAGGATTATATCAAGTGCCCGCTCAGATTCTATCTCGGCTTTGTCAATAAGCTGAAAGAAGATCAGGACTTCAATGCTGACGTGGATCAGCGTACCTTCGGAGATATCCTGCACAATGCACTCTGTGACCTTTATTCCAAGTGTGAAGGCAAGCGCGTAGATTCCGGGTTGCTCAAACAATATATCGAACATCCCGAAGGAGAAGTGACACGAGCTATACAGGACGGCTTCAAGAAGGTCATGAAGGTCAATCGGGTAGAAGGGTATAATCTGCTTGTATCGCGTATCCTGACACAGTATGCAGTGGAGACGCTGCGACATGACAACGAACTTGGACCATTCGACTATCTGGCAGGAGAGAGGCACCTGTACTTCGACTATCAGTCAAGGGATGGACTGAAGGTGAAAGTCATCTGTATCTTTGACCGTATCGATAAGCTACTCACTGACGGAAAGCTCAGGATTGTCGACTATAAGACCGGAA
Organism: Bacteroidales bacterium; assembly: GCA_045639585.1. Lineage (GTDB taxonomy): Bacteria > Bacteroidota > Bacteroidia > Bacteroidales > UBA3663 > Liminaster. Next base: position 4,639 of record JAZUDJ010000132.1, on the reverse strand, counting down.
GCTCTACGAAGGGAAGCAGGTTGGTATTCAATGAGATTCCGCAGCTGTTTACCTCTGAGGGCAAAGGTTCGTCAGAAGCCTTCCAGGTGATGCTGTACAGCCTGATGCTGATGCAGGCTACTCCTTATCACCTGAAGCAGCTGCATCTGTCAGAGAAGCCGTCAAGCATTGCTCCGCATCTCTACTTTATTCGTGATTTCAAGGAAGGTGTAAAGAATAAGACCTGCCTGATTATTTCGAAAGATAAAGAAAAACAGGAAGTAACGGACTTCGCTCCGTATGCTGAGGAATTCAGGAATAACTTTGATGACCTTCTGGCAGATATCTTCAACCCAGAAAAGACGTTCGGCCAATGTAAGGATGCTCATCACTGCAAGTATTGCGCCTTTGCATCCTATTGCCAACGATAAGAATACATTAGAAACTAGTAATTAATATAATATGAGTTCACCCAACCTGACCGACGAGCAGATCTCTCAGATGCTTAAGGATCCGGAACAACGAAGGGCCGCCTTCAGTACCGTGATCCATAAGTATCAGGAACAGCTCTACTGGCAGATCCGTAAGCTGGTGATCGATCATGAAGATACCAGCGATGTATTGCAGAATACGCTACTTAAGGCCTGGCAGGCTCTTGATAGCTTCAGAGCTGATTCCAAACTGAGTACGTGGCTCTATACGATTGCCCATAATGAAGCAATCACCTTCTTGACTAAAAAGCAGCAGGAGCTTGATATGACCATCGATGACCCGGAAGGTTATGCGATGGATTGTGTCGAGGCAGATAAGTATTTCGATGGTGACGAGGCACAGCAGCTGCTGCTTAAGGCTATAGCAACTTTGCCTGCCAAGCAGCGTGAGGTCTTCAACTATCGCTACTACGATGAGTTGCCCTATGAGGAGATTTCTTTGATCACAGGTACCTCAGTAGGTGCTCTGAAGGCCAGTTATCACTTCGCTGTAGAAAAAATTTCAGATTTTTTAAGAAAAAAAGAAATTTAATTTAAACCATTACGATTAACCTTAGTCAAATAGACATAAAAAATAAATGATATGAGTGAAAAGACTATTCATATAGAGAAGGATCCACAGCTTCCTGAGATGCTACGCGATGCAAAGCGTAATCATGGAGGTCAGACTGTTCCTGCAGATTTCTTTGCTCAGTTTGAGAAGAAGATGAATGCAGTGATCGATGCTGATGTGCTGATGAAAGAGACTGAGAAGAAGGTAGAAATGCCTCAGATTCAGTGGTATCGTCAGCGTCGTACCTGGATGGGCCTTGCCGCAAGCTTCGCGCTCATCGTTGTTGTAGGTATAGCCATGCATGTAGATCACATGGGTCATAAGTTGCAGCAACAGCAGGATGTCACACAGTTTGCTTCGGTTGATGAAGCAGAGGATTTCTTTGATCAGGATCCAGAATTCATGGATACCGTAGAAGAAAGCTATCTGGCTTCGACCAACGACTACGAGCTGTATGAATATTACTGCGAGATTTGATAATAAGAATATTCAGAATGTAAAATACACGACATTATGAAAAGATTATTCTTTTGTTTGCTTCTATCTTTCCTTACTATAACCTCTTTCGCACAACAGCGTCAGCGTCCAAGCTTTGAGCAGTTCCAGCAGATGAAGCTCGACTTCATTGTCAAGGAGATGTCTCTTTCAGACGCAGAGGTTCAGAAGTTCGAACCTATATATAAGGAGCTCATCAAGGAGCGTTCTGCCCTCTATCGTAAGTATCGTGCAAATGGTAAGATCAAGAAGGCTATGCGTGAGGGTGAGCAGGTGGCTGATACTACCATGCAGCGCATCTCTCGTGATGATGCACAGCTGCAGATCGAAGATGCTAAGCTTGAGCAGGAATATCAGCAGAAGTTTGAGGCTGTATTGACTCCTCAGCAGGTATGTGCCTGGAGAGATGCTGAAAAGAAGTTCCGTGGCAATATGATGCGTCGCAGATAATCTCCTTGCATTTTGTTCTGCTAATAGCACATTATCGACTGATAAATTGTTAAAAACAGAGAGAAATTTGACTCTAAATACTGTTTTTCAACATAAAATGATAATTTTTTCGACCCGACATATTGTTTGGGTCGAATTTTTTTTATATCTTTGACACCGAAAATCGTTAACCCTTTTATTTCTTATACACATATGATTTTAGATTCTATTGAAAACAGCGCTAAGTACGAGTCACTCAATCCTTATTTCAAGCAGGCTTTTGACTATATCAAGTCAACAGACTGGAGTAAAGTAGAGCCTGGTAAGATTATGCTCGATGGCAAGAACTGCTTCATCAACTTCATGGAACAGGCTGGCAAGACTGTCGAAGCTGCTAAATTCGAAACTCATAACGACTATCTCGATATTCAGGTTCCTATCGATGGAACCGAGAAGATGGGATACATTCCTACATGTGACCTGAAAGAGCCAGATGCTCCATATAACCCAGAGAAGGATATTACCAAGTATAGCGATAAGGGCGACGTGCTTATCACCGTTAAGCCTATGCAGTTCGCTATCTTCTATCCTTGGGATGGTCATCAGCCATGCATCGGGGAAGGCACCTGGCATAAGCTTGTAGTAAAGATCAAACTCTAATTTTATAAATCTATGAAAAAGACATTATCACCTGTATATATGCGCACATTCACGCCTAAGCATCTGGATGATGTTGTCGCAACTCACGACCCAGTCATCATCAATAACTGGTTGAATGGCCTCAAAGGTAATTCGCTGAAGATGCTCCGCGATAAGGAGTACCTCCAGCCATATAGTGATGCAATCCTCGGTCGCTTCAAATATGCTGCCTGGAAGATGCACGAGATCACCCAGGGTTCTGGTACTCTCTCTAACCTCGCTACAGGCTATCTGCACTATGGCCTGCATCAGCAGAAGGATGGCTCATGGACCTTCCGTGAGTGGGCTCCTAATGCTACCGCCATGTATATCATCGGCGATATGAACGACTGGAAGGAGCTCCCAGAGTACGCCTGCAAACGTATTGGCAATGAATGGGAACTCATCCTTCCTCCTGATGCCATCAAGCACGAGCAGCTCTATAAGCTCTCTATCCACTGGGAAGGTGGCCAGGGTGAGCGTATCCCATCGTATGCACGTCGCGTCATCCAGGACGAGAAGACTAAGATCTTCTCAGCACAGGTATGGGCTCCTGCTAAGCCTTATCGCTTCAAGACCCGTATGTTCAAGCCTCAGGTCGATCCTTTGATGATCTACGAGTGCCACATCGGTATGGGTACAAGTGAAGAGAAGGTAGGCTCGTACGATGAGTTCCGTCGTAACGTACTGCCACGTGTGGCAAAGCTAGGTTATACTGCCATCCAGATCATGGCTATCCAAGAGCACCCATACTACGGTAGCTTCGGCTATCATGTTAGCAATTTCTTTGCTGCCAGCTCACGCTTCGGTACTCCTGATGATCTAAAGCATCTCATTGACGATGCACACAGCCGTGGCATTGCAGTGATCATGGATATCGTACACAGCCATGCTGTCAAGAATGAGGTAGAGGGTCTTGGCAACTTCTGCGGTGATCCTTGTCAGTACTTCCATGGTGGTGGTCGTCGTGAGCATCCACAGTGGGATAGCCTCTGTTTCGACTATGCACGTCCTGAGGTGATGCACTTCCTCCTGAGCAACTGTAAGTTCTGGCTCGATGAATATCGCTTCGATGGCTTCCGCTTCGATGGTGTAGGCTCTATGCTCTACCTCGATCATCAGGGTGGTGGTGGCAACCTCGCAGACTACTATGGCCCTAACTGCGATGGTGACGCTATCTGCTACCTCACTTTGGCCAACAAGCTCATCCATGAGTTCAATCCTAATGCAATCACTATCGGTGAGGAGGTGAGTGGTATGCCAGGCCTTGCTGAGCCATTCGAGGATGGTGGTATGGGCTTCGACTATCGTCTGCAGATGAACATTCCTGACTACTGGATCAAGCTCCTTAAAGAGAAGATGGATGAGGACTGGAATACTACAGACATCATGTGGCAGCTCTGCGACCACGGAGGAAAGACCATCTCTTACGTCGAGAGCCACGATCAGGCTTTGGTAGGAGATAAGACTGTCATCTTCCGTCTCGTCGACTCTGATATGTACTGGCACTTCAAGATCGGTGATGAGAACCTCACCGTTCACCGTGGTATTGCACTCCATAAGATGATCCGTCTTATCACTCTCGCTACCATGAACGGTGGTTATCTCAACTTCATGGGTAATGAGTTCGGTCACCCAGAGTGGATCGACTTCCCACGAGAGGGCAATGGCTGGAGCCACAAGTATGCTCGTCGTCAGTGGGAGCTTGTCGACAATGAGGAACTCAACTTCAAGTATCTCAACCGCTGGGATATCGCAGAGAATCACCTCGTACAGTCAGTACTCCGCTTCAACGAGGCTCCACTCATCCCAATCTGGGATAACCGTGGTGATCATGTCATAGCCTTCGAGCGTCGTCGTCTGCTCTTCGTCTTTAACTTCGATGGTGAGCGTAGCTATACCGATTATGGATTCCTCGTTAAGAAGGGTGAGTATAACCTCGTATTGAACTCTGACGATCCTCAGTTCGGTGGCTTTGGCAATGTCAGTGGTGATGCTCCATATCTCACACAAG
>JAZUDJ010000131.1:0-61152 GCA_045639585.1 Bacteroidales bacterium | reverse complement strand
CAGCATATGCGACCACTTATGTTCTTCCTCAAATGTCTCAATGACCATGATGAAATTGACTCACTTATCAAGCGAGAGATAGATTGTCGTACTCGCTTTATTCTTTGTGATAGCGAGAATGCGAGAAAATCAGACTGGGTTAAGGAGGAAGTTAAGTATATTAAAGATCAAGATAGAATATACGAGACTATCAATGTGGATTGGCCTATAGAACAGATTAAAAGCAAGCTAAGCGAGTTCAAACGAAAAGCTACATTGTTTATCTCATACAATCGTGAGAACCAGAAGTTGGCAAGAACGATCTATGAACGTTTGTCAAAATTTGATTTTCAGATGTTTGTTGATATGGATTTGCTTCGTCCTGGTGATGATTACCTAAAGACGGTAATATCATCATTGGATAGTGCCGCGGCAAACGGTTACATTATAGCTTTGATGAATGACCGTGTTCTTGCATCAGGAAGTGGTTCGCGTCACGAAATCAGACGAGCTCTAAACTATGACAGAAAGAATGGAACCAAGTCAATTATCCCTTTTGTAACGACAAAAGGATTGGTGGAGTCAATTAGTCATGATGAAGAATTAGGAACACTTAAAGGATATGACATTCGTGACATTTCTGATAAACAAAATATAGAGCAATGCAATGAAGTTGTCAACCATATTCTGCTCAAGATGTTAACCCCTGGAGCCATACTTACACATGCACATAATTTCAAGAATGGCGTCAACTGTAGTGTGGATATGGAGGAAGCGAAGAATCTTTATTCTTTATATTTCAAATTGACTACAGAAGCAAGTAATCATTCTTTATTTGCATTATATGCATTAGGCCAATGCTATGAATTCGGATGGGGGACACCAATTGACTTAAATGCGGCTTGGGAGTGCTATAGCAAACTTCGATGTGAGCGACCTGGACAATCTACATTTATAGATGCTTGTACAAGAGTAACTTCCAAGATGAACAACAGTAATAACCATTGTTCCTCGAAATCTATTCAGGTTCCCCAAAAACTCAACAAATTCCAAAGGTTGTTTAAATCCCTTAGACAAGTTATATGCAATCATTAGCCACAATCATAGAAGAAGCTATTCGTTCTCATAATTCGGAACTACAGTTATTTCCAAGAATCACGGAGAATGACGTTTACCATGCTATCCGTCAAGTGCTGCGTGAGAATCCTGACATCTTCTGGTTCTCGCATCAATGGCATTATTCTCAAGAAAATGCTACTGTTCGTTTCCGCTACACTATAGACAAAGAACATAGCAAGAAGATAAAGGCACAGATAGATGACGTAGTTCATAATGACTTCAAGTTGGATTATGTACGTTCGCTTTCTGTCAAGGAACAGGTGATGTATGTGTATAAGTGGATTGCCTTGTATTGCAACTACACGATCCATTCTGCACACAACCAAACAAATTATAGCGTATTCGTTCATCGCCACTCCGTTTGTACAGGTATTGCTAAGGCTGCTCAGTACCTCCTCAAACTGTTGAACATTGAAAGTCGATTGGTTTTTGGCAAGATGAAAAATAGCGAGAAGGATAGTCGCCATTGTTGGCTGATTGTAAACATAGAGGGACAATGGTACCATCTTGACCCTACATTTGCAATTCCAGAAACAGAACATCTCCTACATCAATGTGGTGTGCAACCTGCCAAGGGTGACAACTTGCTTTTCTATAACTTCTTCTGTGTCGATACCGAAACTATCATGCAATCTCGTACCATCGAGGAGCCAGAGTTGTTGCCAGTATGTAGCGAAAAGATGGATTACACAATTCTGCAGAACATCAATGTTACTCCATCACGTAATGGGAATTATGCTGGGTTAGGTTGCCTCCTTTCAGATGTCGGAACAACAGCAGACATCTATCTCGCACACAATGAAGATAAATACGATAGACACAGATTTGTGGCTAAGGTGTTCCGAAATGATGAAAATCATGAACTATTGAGAAAAGAACTCATCGTAATGCGTGAGTGTGCCGGACCTCATCTTCTTCGAGCTGGAGGCTCTGACTTCAGCAAGGGCATCCTCTATATGGAGCAAGCTACTCCTTTGTCGGAATTACTTGCAAGCCATTACTATAAATTGACTCTCAAAGGTTTCTGTAATCTTCTGATAGATATTGCGTCAGGATTAAAGGAATTACTCGATCACGGAATCCTCTATCGAGACATACACCTTAATAATATATATTTGTACGAGGATCCGCTTCTCGGCAAATTAACCTATAAACTCGGTGATTTCGGTAGTTGTACGTTTGTTGATAAAGATGGGAAGTTTGCAGGTCTCACAGAACGAGGTGGAGTGGGTAGCAAATGGTATATGGCTCCGGAAACTTGGAATGAAGGTACCTTTGATGAACGATCCGCTGTCTATGGAGTTGGAATGATAGCTTATTACCTGCTTAATGACTTATACCCTCCGTTCTGGCAAGAATATGGTGAAGCGTCTCTTGGTATACGCATGCAGTCACACCGTTTGCCAATGCCTTCAAAGTTTAAAGAGGGAGAATTCAGCAAACTTCGAATGGATTTCATTTTCAAATCGTTGAGTTATGGGCCTTCTGAGAGATACCAGTCATTAAGCGAGCTGATTGATGTAATCAATGAGTGTAAACAAGCTAATCAGGACAGACTTCTTATTGAGAGTAGCCAGTTCAAAACAGTTGATAGAAAACCCAAGGCAGAGACATTCTGTTCTACGTGTGAAGTTAATCCTTCAGTGATTGTATCAAATGGAGAGGGGGATGTTGCTATAGTTGATATTGATGGAGAATCTAATGCTGAAGTTTTGCTTGTTGATAACAATGCAGACGGTCACTTAGATTCTTTTGATACAACAGATACATCTTCACTGATTAACGATTTTGCAACAACTTGCGGAGGAAGTTGGAATCATTACGATGACCCTACAAATGATTATGTCGTTGATTCTGCCGCAACTTCACAACATAGGATTGATGATTTTGCAACTACTTGTCTCCCAAATATTGCTGGTCCTTATGATGATGACAACAAACAACAAAACAAATATACCGAGAAATATTTCCCATTAGGAAAAAATAATTCCTCAAGTACTTCAGCCGAAAAGAATGTGTGTTCTGCATCTCAATCCCCAAAAGGCTTATTCGGAAAGCTAAAAAATCTAATCTTTGGCAAAACGGAGAAACACAATCCTGCAACAAATAATAATAGAAAACCACTCGTAGAAAAAGTCAACTCTTCCATCTTCGCTTCGTCCGAAACCAAACGAGGTGACTACATGATGGTGCAGGTCTTCCTATATAAGGATGATGAAGAACGTGCCGTTGCTTGCAAAGCTGCAGAGGTGGATCCTGATGCTCGCCGCCAGAACTTTACTCCTCTTTCTGTAAAACTGAAGGATGGAGACCGAGTAAAAGTAAAGCTCATGATGTCAGGAAAAGGCATAGAAGTAGATGACCCAATCCAAGAAATGATTTGGCAAGGACACTATACAGATTGTCAGTTTGGAGTGTTTGTTCCTGAAGACTACAAACCTTCTTCTATGATGGGAACCATTATGCTGACAGTCAATGATATTCCTTGTGGCCGAATGATGTTCAAAACAAAGATTGTCAGTCAACCACAGAAACTCTATGCTAAGATAGAAAGTAAGGCATTCCAAAAGATATTCATCTCTTACTCACACAAGGACGAGGCAACCGTCAAATACTTCGCAAAAGCATTCCAAGCACAAGGCGTTGACTACTTCTTCGATCGACATTACTTGAAAGCAGGTGATGTCTATCCTTTGAAGATAAAGGAGTACATCAATTCTGCCGACCTCTTCATACTCTGTTGGTCAAAGAATGCAGCAGAGAGCGACTACGTACAGTTGGAACGCCAGCAAGCCCTCGCTCTCGCTTTTCCACAGAAAGACATGGAGCATGCTACCCTCTCCATTCACCCAATAAGCATAGAACCTCATGCAGACTTCCCAAATGACATGAAAGAAGTATATAATTTTGAAGAAATATAAGACTTATGAGTACAATTACATTACGTGTACATCGCAAAAAAGCGTTTACGGCTATGGCTATGCCATTTGCTGTAAAAATTGATGGTGTTAAAAAAGGAACTGTTAAGAATGGGGAATCTTTGGAAATAGAGATTCCTAATCAGAACTGTGTCTTAACGATAGATATGGTCGGGAATTCCATGAACATACATAAAATTAGGAAAGAAGTGGTTCTTTTTCCAGAACACTGTACTTCAGGCATTATTGAATGTGAGGTAAATACGAGTTACAATTGGTTAGGTGGGCTTACATTAGGTTTGTTTCAGGCTACAGGAAAGATTGTATTAAACATTAACTATAACGCTCAGTGATATGAAACGTTTTATCGTCCGCTTTTTCTTGTGCATAAGCGTATTCTTGCTTCTATTGTTCATTGGAAGTTTCGTGCAAAGCCGATTCAATGGGGATTTTGACCAAATGTATGGTGATAGTGTGTCTGAAATTGAGTACTACGAAGGCATGGGGTATACGCTTGGACAAAACATAATGGTGCCTATTCTTATCATCATATTTACAATCATCACTATGTGGTTGCAATCTATCAATCATAGATTAGGCAGAAAAAAGAAATCTACACTTAAGAAAGAGGATATCCAGGGACCATTTATCCTATATCTCAGGTCGTTTGTTGATGACGCTAACACACGAAAGAGCACAAGTACGTTATCTGATATCACATCAGAAGAAGAAGCACTTGTCGAGGCTTTGTCTGACATTGCACCAGTGTATGCAATAGGTGATCCAAAAGACGATAAATCTCCATTGGGTGCAAGTAGATTATATGTATCAGATGATGAATGGAAGAATACAGTTGAATTCCTAGCACAACGAGCACAAGTTGTTGTGTTAAGGCTTGGTAGTACAGATAGTTTCTGGTGGGAGGTGAGAATGGCATTGAATAAAATAGATAAGCAAAAGATCCTTTTTGTAATTCCAGAATCAGACTCATTGGATTCAATATTGATTCTCTCCAAATATCTTTTTGAACAGAATGTAGATATGTCCAAAGTGAAGACCTCAGTAGCAAAAAAACAATTTGGTAGTATCTCAAGTTTCATTTATTTTAACGAGAAGGATGAAGCCTGCAGTTCTGACTTTGTTGCATATAGGTTTACAAGTCTTCTTCTGTCGTATGCTAACATGTTACGCACTTCATTAACGGAATTCAGAAAGCGATTTGGACTCATGACCGAAGCTCCAAAGGTACGTAAACTGCGTTGTATTCAGATTGGAATAATAGCATATTTTTTTATCATAGGCGCAATGAATATGTTCTCCGATAGTGTGACATTAAATATTGCAAGTAAGAATACCATCGAAGTACTACAAAATGATATCGAAAGTGTCAACGAGTCACTGCCTAAAGATATTGGTGCGGGCATAATTTGGCAGTCGATGAGTCTGGATGGCGAGTATCTCAATATGGTATATAGTTATCCAAAGGACTTATTTACTATGACCTCTCAGGAGTATTTTGATAATGATAAAATCGCGTCTTCTTTGGTCAAAAGCATTCCAAAGTCACTAGTGAAGAAAATTAATACGTTCAATATAACATTAGTATATCACATTCAAAATGCTGCTGATTCATCACAAAAGTATATTGTCAAAATATCGCCTTCCAGATTAAAGGAATTACAAGAACTTGCTGAGTCGCAATCTTCCGTGTTGGATATGCTGAGTTCGCAATTTGAACTTATGGAGATACCTCTTGAGGTTGAAGAAGGCGTATTGCTAACATCTGCGGAAGTAGAAGGCAAGGATGTCATTTATACTTATACCATTGATAGGGATTTATATTATGATGACGAAGTTCTCTCTGAAATAAAAAAAAGTGTAATTCAAGAACTCTCTGCAAATAGCAATATCGTAAAAGGAATAAAAGAAGAGGGCGTACACTTTGTCTATATTTATAAATATAAAGATGGTGAAGTAAATGCTCGAATGGAGATTCTTCCAGAAGAATTCTAATACATAATGTGGAATCGTATCTGACTAACCATTTTTCCTTTTTTCTGCGTAACACAATGTTACGTTACGCATGAGCATTTTGAGTTTAAAGCAACAAGTAAGACACCTTTCAAATCATGGTTATTGAAATTATCAAAACAAACATGGCGAGCCCTGTTTTCGTTAATTCCGATAACCTTGGAGAGGTGAAAAATAGGGGTTATCTTTGCGCCATCAATTCCAAATTATATGGAGCAAAGTAATCTGAATCTCAGCACAGAAAATGTCAAGGACATGCTGGCGGAGTCTCCTGCAAAGGAGTCAAAGGTGGTGGCAGACCGCATTCCTAAACTGCCAAAGAATGTGCATTGGGCCATCAAGGCTGTGGTTGAGCCTTACCCTGAGGACCGCAAGGAGGCGATGGCACTGATGTCGCTGCCTTTCCTGGGCATGATGGGTGGTGACGCTCGCTTCCTCTACCGTAATCAAGAGGTGCATCATCTGGGCTTTGAGTGTTGCCTCGTAGGCGAGCAGTCGATCGGCAAGAGCGCTCTGACCCGTATGCAGAACGTGCTGATCTCAAAGGTCATCGAGGAGGACAATGAGACTCGACAGAAGAGCGATGAGTATGCCGATGAGTGCATCGCTGTGGGCGAGGGCAAGGAGAAGCCTAAGGACCCTCATTATGGTACGCGCATCATGATGCCAAGCACCACGAAGGCGCAGTTCTACCAGAACATCAAGAACCTGAAGGGCAAGCGTGCTATCATCGTGTGTCCCGAGATTGACTCGCTGAATGTGGCTAACAACTGGAGTCGCGATGGTGGTGCCAATGAGCGCCTGATGTTCGACACCGAGGTGGGTGGTCAGGACACGAAGAGCCATGCAGGAACAAGTGCACGTGTACCCGTGGCTGTGAACCTTGCCACCAGTGGTACGCCAAAGGCTGTGAAGAACCACTACAAGAATGCCGAGGATGGTCTGGTGACTCGCGTGGGTTTCTGTTCGTATCCTTGCGATATGGACGAGGAGGCAGAGGAGCGTCCTCGCTCGAAGAAGAACCTTGAGACAATCCTGAAGATCGAGGACATTCTTCTCTCAGAGGCAGAAGGTGATGTGATGACCGTCACACCGCTGAAGAAGCAGCAGCTCGACTGGTGTGCCCTGCAGAAGACCGTGAGTGAGGCATCGGGCAACCAGAGCATCAACACCTTCCGTAAGCGTGCTGCCGTGATGGGCTTCCGTGCCGGATGTCTGCTCTATCTGCTCGATGGCAAGAAGCTGACTCGCAAGGCTCTGGAGTTTGCCAAGTGGTTGAGCGAGTATGTGCTCTACTTCCAGCTCAAGTACTTCGGTGAGCAGATGAACGAGAGCATCGAGGAGAACGCACAGATGATGCAGGCACCTGTCTTTGCTCGCAATGCCAGCTCATGGGTGTTCTGCCAGATCAATGACGACTTCTACTACTGCAATGTAGAGGATGCCTATAAGCAGATGGGCCTGAAGGCAACGGGTTATCGTATGGTAGTGAGTCGCTGGATCAAGAACGGCTGGGTGGTGAAGGTCGACAAGGACCGCTTCCGTAAGACTGAGCTCGGCAAGCAGATCTGCAGCCAGATGAGCAAGGCGGCCTCATAACGAGTGATGCGTGATTTCGTAACGTAACGTTATGTTACGCTGAAAATGTAGTTCCGTGAGAGGTGATTTTTGTTTCCTCGGGAGGTTGCAAAATTTTCCTCGGGAGGTAACAAAATCCCTCTCCTCGGGACACTCTGAGAGGCTCAGAATTTTAACATTTCGCAATGGTGAATTACCATAAAATGCGACATAAACCCTACCCCATAAACCATCAACCTTTGGGGTCTTTCCCAATGACCAACCCTGGTCGTTCTCTATGACCGGCTTCGGTCATAACTTATGACCAACCTTGGTCTTAACTTATGACTGGCATCGGCCTTAAGTTAAGCCTCAAAAAAGGACAAGAAAACGATATTGAATTATGCACTATAAAGTACACGACTTTGATAATGCTCGCCGACGCATGCAGCAGCAGCTCATCCGCATGGGATGGGTGAAACGCAAATGCCCCTACCCTACCACCGACAAGGTGGAGCTGAGGGCCGAATATGATTCGCCCCACGTGGAGAACCTGACCTTCAGTTTTGAGAACCATCTGAAGAAGATCAATACGACGGGTGAGGCGTATTATGCCCTTGAGATGCGCTGTTACGACATCATGCACCTGGCATGGCGATGCAACCAGAACAACCCGAACAACCGTCATCCGCTCGATACGCTCGATGCCTTTGGGATGTGCAGAAACTATATGCTCAATGGATTGACATGGGATTATGGCACTAAAGAAAAGGATTCGAGGGGCATCATCAAAGTGATAGATTGGGAACATCCTGAGCAGAACACCTTCGAGTTTGTAGAAGGCTGGCGAGGGGCGCTCAACGATGGCTTCGGCTGGGACTTCATCCTTCTTGTGAATGCTATCCCTCTGGGCGGCATTGTCATCGAGGCTGGCGATTCATGCCAGGAGGCACTCGACCTTGCACAGTACCAGTTGGACAAAGACTTCCAGTTCCCGGTCTACTGCCACACACTCGTAGTCAGTAATGGCGAGAAGATGATGATGGGCGACCCATGGATGGAACTTGACGAGTTTCAGAAAATCGGCACCCTGAAGGAGGTCCTCCGTCCGGTTGACTACCTCATGAACCGCATCAAGACAATCCCAGAATAGCGTCAGCTCGAGTATGAACACACAAATAGAAGTCATACAGAGTCTTATCCAACTGAACCGTAAGGCATTGCGCGAGTTGGCAGAAGTGGCAGACACCACCTCTGCTGACTTTGTGCACATCGGCAAGGCTCAGGAGGCGCTCAACGATCAGTTCCACCTTCTCTTGCAGCAGAAGGAAGAGGCGGAGGCTGTGATTGCAGCACAAGACGCACAGGTTGATCCTGCCCGATTGGAAGCAGCTCCGACCTCAGCAGACACTCCGACCGAGAAGCGAGGCCGTGGAGCAGTCAGGCAGTACTACCTCAAGGATGAGGAACTGAAGCCTGCTTTCATGGCACACATTCGTCGTATCTTCCTCAAGCACTACACGCAGGGAAAGATGTTCGCACTGCCGGACGGAACGAGTGTCAAGGCACATCTGTTCCTGGCCTGCCTGTACGATCTGGGCATCAAACTCGGCATCACATCGCTCGAAGCCCCTGTCAAGGATTTCTGCGACATGATGGCAGAGGCGGCAGCAACTTGTCCTAATGCCTCAGACTTCAACACTGCCTACAACACTGTGCAGAAGGCCACTAAGCGCTGGAATCCCCTCACTGGCCAAGACGCTGGTCAGCTCTATTGCATTACAGTGCGATTGCATAGAATCACCCCATCTGCCGTACCAACTGCCTACAAGAAAGACTACGAAGAGTGGATGACGCTCTATTCGCATGTGGAGCAGATCTATCAGGCTACGGAAGGGGCGTAACGTAACCATGTGTTACGCCGAAAAAGCATTGCAAAGGGCAAGAAAGGCAAAAAAGGAGCACGAATATCTAGCAGAATTACAAATTACACACTACAAAAACAATATTTTCAGGAGTTTTATCTTCTATAAAAGATATTTTTATTATCTTTGCGGTATAAAGGCTCACTAACAATAACACTTAATATGGAAGACAAAAATAAAGCTACAGATTCGAATCTTATGGATATCCAGAAGATCAATGAGATGGTATGGAGCAAAAAATCGGAACTGCTAGCGCGGATTGACGATTCGGAGGAAGGCAACAAGAAAGAAGTCCTGGATGTCAACGAGTGTCCGCTAGATATGCCAAAGCAACTGGCAGAAGAGTATTTCGATTTTCTGCAAGACATATACCTAAAGGTGAAGGGGCCTGATGCTCCGACACATAAGCTGACAGACTCTTGGCATAAGTATTATGAGTGGGCAGTCAACTATAAGCATGAAAGTGAAATAGCTTATTATGAAGCAGAAAGCCGCAATCTCTGGGAGCGTATCACCTCAACTAACCACAAGGATGTATGGTATTATAAGCAATGCCAGTATAGGTACACAGAGTACTTATTGGAGGTTTTGAGAAGAGACTTCATTGAAGAGTTTGAGTAGGGTATCATCATCTTTATAATAAACGCGAACAACTACATTCTACAGTCCATCGACACCAGGAAAGAAATAGTATGAAAAGTTACGATATTTTTATATCATACCGCCGAGTGGGTGGTTTTGAGTCGGCCAATTTGATTGCTGAGAAGCTGAGGGGCATGGGGTATTCCGTGTTCTTTGATGTTGAGTCTTTGCGCTCGGGTAAGTTTAATGAGCAGCTCTATAACGTGATAGATCAATGCAAGGACTTTGTCATTGTATTGCCAGAGAATGCATTGGACAGATGCACGAAAGAAGATGGTACGCCAAACGAAGACGACTGGATTCGCAAGGAGGTAATTCATGCTATGAAGCAAGAAAAGAACATAATTCCTGTGATGCTCTCTGGTTTTGAGTGGTCTAAAACGATGCCGGTAGGAATGGAGGCTTTATGCGATTATCAATCCATAACAGCTACGAGCCATGACACATTCGACTTAGCAATGCAGAAATTGGCAGGTTATCTTAAGAGTAAGAGGCATAGATTCAAACTTCTGAAAAATCTCACACTGATATTGGTCTTGCTTGCCGCATTGAGCGCGATAGCATATTACGCTATGTTACAGATTGCCATTCCTGTATGCACATCAGTCGCAAATGAGTATGCCATCGGTATGGAGTTGGCATATGAGCTTCGTAGCGATGAGGAAAAGTTGAAAACAGAGTGGGAAGGATTCTTAATTAGCTATAATACGGCTACATCCATTAGTCGCAAGTCAGATCTTGAATCTGATATGCTATCGTCGCTAGACCAGAGGATATCTGCTGCAGAGGAGATACGTGGGCGAATTCGTCCTGCTATAGAATTGTCAGATTGGCAAACAATATTACTTGGACTGAACGGCTCGCAGAAAGAGGATGTACAGGCAGTGCCTATGTTTGTCGAGAGCCAAGTGGATGATCTTAATTCTTTGATCAATGTAATGAGGGAGGCCATCACAGCACAGTCCTATAAGCCATACGAAACAAGGACTGTCGCTCAGCACATTCAGTTCTATGAGCATTCGGTGAACATGATGTATTACACTTACCTCCAAGAGATTACTAAGTTGCCGAAAGATTGCTTGAAGCCTCACAATGAATTAAGCCGAACATGGACCCTTCTGCCTAACGTTTCGCTAACTATGCCACAAGAGGAATATGAACGACTGGCAAGTGTGGAATATTCGATTATGGAGGATTTGTTGCAAAAGATGGAGAAGGCTGTCAGTCAGATGGATAATGAGACCTATGACCTTGCACAACGACTAGATACTCTCTCTGCAATGGCAGAAACCTTAGGCTTGTCGTACGAACAAGAAGATCCGGACAACGAGAAACTGGCAATCGCAGAGGAACGTGTGTCGATGAAGCGTGAACTTGTTGAGCAGAAGAAGCTAGAATTGGACGAAGAAACGCAGAAGGTGCTACAAGTATATGAACAGGTGAAAAGCAATTGCCAACTGAAGTCTTCTGACTCTGATGGATACCAGTGGGGAAAGATTGTCCGAATGGCAAAGATGCTTGACCAAAGTGTAAAGAATAATGAAGCTGCACTTAAGCAAGGCATCAAAACAGGAGGTATCATTAAACCTGCGGTAGTATTTTCAGATCTTTGCTCAATACTTGATGATTATCTTGGCTTGCACCCTGATTCAAAGTCATATATAACCCCTCTTCGCATTTATTACAAGATGGTGGCTGATGGCAAACGCTCACTTGGAGGACAGTTGATATTTGCGTTCAAGGATGATGCTGTACATCCACTGTATAAGGTTGGCGACATTATTGTAACCAGAAATGACGTAGCTGTCACAAACCAGGCCTCGTTAGCTTCGGCAGTATCAAATGACAAACAAGGAACAGTCGAGTTCCTCAGAATGGAGGGATCGAAATTAGTATTGCACAAGGAGACTGTCCCAGAGACGACTATTCTTGTGGGGTATATGGAGGTAGGAGAATATTGATAAGCTATTATAATATATGGCAAGAATATTTATATCGTATAAGCGAGCAGACAAGGTTAATGTCTTTAAAATAAAGGATCAAATAGAGGCGACACTTGGTGTTAAGTGCTGGATTGATCTTGATGGTATTGAGAGTGATGCCCAGTTCAAAAATGTTATTATCAATGCCATAAATGAATGTGAGGTTGTACTTTTTATGTACTCAAAACAACACACAAAAATTAAGGACTTTGAGAATGACTGGACTATACGAGAACACAATTTCGCTAAGAAAAAGAATAAGCGTATTGTGTTTGTCAATCTTGATGGCAGTACCCTAACAGATATTTTTGAATTTGATTATGGTACTAAGCAGCAAATTGATGCACGATCCCAAACGTCCATGTACAAGTTAATAACCGACTTGAAACTATGGCTAAAACTGCCGTCTGTAAATGATTTTGATAACAATGTAAAAAGAAGCACTAATTCGTCTCAAACAATTAGCCCTATCAAAAACGCAAAACCTTTTGCCTTGAGTGCACTTTGTATTTTGGGTATAATAATATGCATAAGTATTGCTTTTCTTAAGAATAAGGGAAATAATATTACTGAAGGTGATATAGAAAAAGAGTTTGAAACTCCAACTGCTAGTGATATTGAGTCAGCAAAGATTGCTGATAGTTTATTGGCAGTGCATAAAATAGACAGTATTTCGTCTGAAATAGAACAAATTAGTAATAATCTATCAAGTAATGTGACTATGAGGGTTGAACAATTAACGACCGCTTGTTTAGCTTTTAAAGAAATTCAAGATTTAGCGCAACCATTTGGAATCGTATACCATAAAAACAAAAAGATTTATGACGCAATAGAAGCAGATTTTAACGATTGGGTAAAAGCTGGCGACGCAAACCCTATCCCTGCAGTAAAAATCAATTGCTACTCTATAGCCTTGAAATTAAAAGAAGATGCTTCAGTTCAAGAAAAATTAAACAAACTAAACAAATAATATAATGAATAAGCTTTTTGTGTGTTCTATATTTTTATTAGTTAATATTGTTGCTTTAGCACAAAATGATTGTTATTCTCCCACAAAAAAGGAGGCAATAAACTTGTTTTCGAAAAAGCAATTTAAAAATGCTAAAGCAATTTTTGAATCAGCAAAGTTATGCCCAGACAGACCTAAAAAAAATGACCTCGATTTATGGATAAATAAATGTGATGAGGCATTAAATCCAAAGACAAGACAAGCTACACTAACTTTTGCACAAAAAATGGCACTGTACGAACCAGTCGATTGTCATGATGATTTTAGCGAAGGACTTATGCCTGTTGTAAAAAAAGCAGAACAAGAAAAATATTATAAAAACTACAATGAATCTTCTCTATATGACTCTCCCAAGGTGGGTTTTATCAATGAAAAAGGTGATGTTGTAATCCCTTTTAAGTATGGTCAATCCCTTTTGTTCTCCAATAATTTTTCCGGAAATTGTTTTAGTGAAGGGTATGCAAATGTTATTGAATTTGATGACGATTCCTCTTGGGGGTGGACTTATATTGACAAAAAAGGTAATAAACCTATTAATGAATGGTTTGTTGATGCATATTCATTTAGTGAAGGTATTGCTGCTGTTTCCCCAATAGACTTGTATGATGAAACAGATTATTTACGATATGTGTTTATTAGAAAAGACGGAACAAGAATTAATAATGAATCATACATGAATGTTGGTTATTTCTCAGAAGGACTGTGTGCTGTTGAACAGGATAGTATTTCCGGATGGGGATACATAGATGTCAATGGAAACTTAGTCATTCCGTATAAATACAAAAAAGTAAATGGATTTCAGAATGGGCGTGCCTATGTATTTGATGACAAACATACATTTGAGGCTGCACAAATAGATAAAACGGGTAGAATTGTATCCGATTTTGGTTTTTGCCCTGATGCGTTGTCGCTTGCTGAAATTATGAACTATATAATGGAAAAACACAACAAGAAAGAGTATGCTAAAGCGTATATTGCTATGACATCTTATGAAGAGAGATACCAATCAACTTTTGGAGAAAATAAAATTGACAGTAACGTAGCCCTACTTCTTGGTCGATATTATTATTATGGTTATGGAGGTGTGCCTAAAAATGCAAATAAAGCTGTAAGTTATTGGAAAAAGGCTGAAGATGTTAAATGCGGAGCCATGTATTATTTAGCATTAATGTATGAAAAAGGCGAAGGAGGCTTAGAGCAAGATTATGATAAAGCTCTTGAATATTACAATAAAAGCATAAATAGAGGATTAGCGTATAAGTATGATAGTTCATATCTTGGAGATAGTTATTATAACATCGGTTGCTTGTTTTTTTATGGCAAAGGTGTAACTCAAAGTTATGTAAAAGCAAAAGAATACTTTGTCAAATCAAAAGAATGCGATCATCCCCAAGCTGAAGCTGCAATAAAAGCATGTAATGCAAAAATGTAGGTAGGACGAAAGAAAGACGACTACCACGATGGTACCGACTTGTCAAATGGATTGAAGAAACTGGGATTGATAGAATAAAAATCTATTGTCATTGATAGATTCTATTTACATTTTCGCTCTTTTCATACAGAACATTTAGCGAATAAACAGATGAAAAAGAACATAGATTCGACAAGCTCACCAATCGAGCTTAAGCAAAACTACACACCGCAGCCTATCGACACAAAGGATGTCGTGCTGCCTGAGGAACTGAATGAACTGGCTGAGCTGATTGCCAAGAACGTGCATGAAGTATGGTCGGCCGGACGTATGAAAGATGGCTGGACGTATGGAGAGGAGCGTAATGATGCGGAGATGAAGCATCCTTGCCTTGTGCCATACGAGGAACTGACTGAGGTGGAGAAAGAGTATGACCGCAATACCTCTCAGGAAACGCTGAAGCTTATCATGAAGCTTGGGTTCAAGATAATAAAGTGACAGAATTAATTTGATCGATCAAAAGTAAGAGAAAAAAGGACATGCAGATACCAAGCTTTAATCTGCATTTTACGACAAAAGAGTAATACTGCCGAAAAAAACCTTCGAAAAGACGATTTTGCTGATAGATTTTTCATCATAGGCTTATCTATACGAAAAAAGATCAAGTCTAACATTAAAAATTACTATGATGAAAAAAGTATCAGCAAAATTGTTTTTTTCGGTCGTATGGAAAGGCTTCTGCCAGACCATCGAGTGGATCCTCGGCTTGTTCGGATACAAGGGTGACGGGAAGCTGGCTAAGTGCTTATGGCGAATCTGCGCTATTTGCGGAACAATCATTATGCTGGGGGCAGCAGGTGGTGTGCTCTATTGCCTTGGGTACGAGTTCTATCAACACAATAGCCAGATGTTCTGCAATGGCAAGAATTGCGATTATTGGACGCAAAGACTTAGTAGCGACATCTTGCTGCACGATCATCTGGAGGGACACAAAGAGGTCATCAACACCCGGACGGGCAAAGTAATCCTGAAGGACATCGACTGGGTTATGAAGCCTATAGGCGAAAAGGATTCGCTTGCGGTATTCAGCGATGGTAAGAAGCGTGGATACTTTAATCTACACACGGGCGAAGTCGTAATTCCTGCTAAATTTGAACACGCTTGGGTTTTCTCTAATGGCATTGCCAGCGTTTGTGAAAATGGAAGAATTAAGTTCATTGACTCAAATGGCAATCAAGCTTTTGATCGCACCTTTGCATACAATCAGGAGAAGGATGGATATGTATTCCACGGAGGATATTGCATTGTAAAAGAGAACGAAGACGGGAAATACGGCCTGATGGACACCAAGGGAGAGACCGTTCTTCCGGAAGAATACTCCGGGATTTCTTACAATGAGGAAAATGGTTACTGGACGCTTAATAATGGAGAGCAATCTGGCGTCATCGACCAGGACCTCAACCCTATCCTGCCAATGCTGGATGGCTTTGTAACGGTGTGGAACGATGTCATTGATGTAACGATGGCGGACCACACCATGCGAAAGTACGACATGCAAGGTAATCTGATTGACGACTTCTATATCACCTATTTCGAGTATCTGGAATATGAACAGGAAGAAACCTATCAGGTCATCAACGATAATGTTGATGGATATGGAACCCGATACACCAGCGCAGAGCATAAAAAAGCGCGTGCACACTTGTATAAATACTCATCTGGCGGAAAGGAAGGTCTGATGACTCCAGAAGGTCATGCCATCACTCTGCCACAGTATGATGATATTGTAGCTATCGGTCCTGACACCTATCTCTGTGATGTCAGTCATGGTGATAAAGAAGTACTGAATGGTAAGGGTCAGAAGGTAAAATAAAACAGGAGATTTTTATGAAAGATGCACCATTTAAGACAATCGGCTACGTAGGGCAAATCTTTGTAGCGTTTGTGTCTCTATACTTATTCTATCATGTTGCCCATGATCTGGCATTATATGACATAGAATATAGTGAGGGGTCAGACGACGCAAGATGGCGAATTGATGGAACTCTAAACAAATATGACATCTATGGACTGATATTCTGGGGTATATATCTGATTTCTACCTGCTCGCACCTGCTTCTTTATTTCAGACAGTTCATTACGTCTGATAAGGAGTGTTGTTGGTGGTCATTACCGACATTCAACATTGGTAATGCCAATGCTTTCTCCGTTGCCCTGTCATTTCTATTTTCAGCGACATTCCTAGTTGCAGCAATATGGTTTGATAGCATAATGCCAGAAGTATTCATGCCACAAATAACATATAGTGAAATGAAGGAGCTGCACTATGGCTATCCTTGTATTGATTCGTTTTGGGCAGCTACAATTAGGTTTTTCTGGTTTGTCTTTACTTGGTTCTCGGCAATCCACGTATTAGTTTATAGTATAATGGCTCTATTGCGGAAGCGAAACGAAAAGATAGTTGCTCTATGAATCAAAATGCATCACTGAAAAAATTCCTGAACAATGAAACATATATTATGGATATTTCTGTACATTCTCTTCATTGCCATCTTTTTTGGTCAATGCTTCTACAAGGAAGCCAAGGATCAGCAGAGAAAAGAAATGGATACAATATACATAGAGAATCATTCTGACGCCAATGAGGTGGACATATCAGAGGAGGATTCAACAAATCAATACTTTTCCCTCAACCTGAAAGACAGTATACATATCCCCTCTTGGATACTGTCAAAGTACGGTAACGATTGGTGTGAGAAACGTCTATGCGAAATGAATGGAAAAGCCTATTACTTTGCCTTTTTAATTGATTCAAAAAGATCAATCATCTACGACGAAAAGCATGTCATTTTCAATTATTGTCATTTGAGATATGGTCTTGTCAACGAAAGCGACTCAACCCGCTACTGGTTCAGTACACCGTACAACCATGTAGAGGTGGATTTTACCCATCCGTCCCAGCTGGATCGACTGAAAGAACTGATTGCCAAGCCCTATCCTTCGCTCAAATGCTTCAGTAGAGAATTCGACGCAAGAACACCATTCAGTCTGACCTATGGTTTTTCTCTGGATTACCCCACTGATAGTACAGAAGCTTCACTCAACATCCGAAGATGGCTGATTTCTCTGGTCAACAAGTCACAGACATACGAAACAGAATTGGAAGATGTTACAAGCACGTATATCGGATATAAGACGAAGAACTATGACAACTGGGTGTATGAAGGTTCAGAAACCGACATCAAGGAACTGGCGAAGTTCTCAGCCAACAAGTATTTCGCTATAAAGAAAAAGGAACGTGGCGATTCCGATGACCCCTTCCCTATCTACTTCACCTTGAGACTGATGAATGTCATTGACAACGGAAGATATGTCACGTATCAGAAGAATGCCGATGACTACAACGGGGTGCTCATGGCTACCCGACTGAGAGTCTTCACAGTTTCGACTATGTCAACGATGAAGAGATAACGCTTGATTACCTCTTCGGTTCTATCCGAAAACCAATCATCAACCTGCTGTTGAAATCAGCAAAGTCGCATCCTCTCTATCGGGAAAATCACAACGCTGAGACTTTGGAAGATGTCAGATGGGTATTTTCAGAGTATCATGGCAAGGACAGTGGCAAGGTTATCTTACCTCCACCAGCACTGGGAATGAAAGGTGTGATATTCTCGTATCAGCCTTATAAGATTGGTTCGTTTTTCGAGGGACAATATCATTTCACCATTCCATACACCACGCTGCAGCCCTATCTGACAGAAAAGGCTAAGTGGGTGATCGGGATAGAGTAATCAGGTCTCTCATATATAATATATAAGCGCACATCATAAAAATATGAAATCAAAATTACAGCTTTTCGATCTGACAATATGTCTGATCTGGATTATCAGCATATTCGGCGCTCGTAGCTACTGGAATCCGATCACGTTCATCTTCATCAGTCTCCTGGTGATGATACGCCTTACGGTTTCGTTCGCTCTGATCCGAAAGGAAAAGAAGACCTGGATACCTTTAGTTGCTTATGCTCTTACCTGGTTGCTCTGTTCCGTATTAGGACGATTCTATAACGGTATTGGCGAGTTGGGAGATTACTTCTTTGAACTCACCGGACTTGAATACAGTCACATAGCCGACCTTTGCATAGCAGGTGCATTTGCCTTATGGATTATAGTGATTCCCTACGTCTGGTATCTCATTCTTCTCTTCCGTCACAAACTTGAAGACAGGGGGATGACTAAGAAGGAACTCTTTGGCAGTATCCTCTGGCACCATCGAAGTGCAAAGTATTTCTGTGCGGCCACTATGCTGACCTATCTATGCATGACTGCAGGACTTCTGATGCAGCCTCGTCTCTGTATGACAATGTGCTTCATCGCGTCACCTTTACTCTATTGGTTAATAGGTCGTTATTACAGCATTAAGGCGGAAAAAGTTTGGCTGGTGATACTTGGTGTTGTGTGTTTCTGGTATGCACAGATCCTGGGTGGCGTATTCAGAGTCCTTGCGCTCTCAATAAGCTTCGGCCTGATAGCCTATGCTTGTATCTACTTTTACCGATGCACTAAATCGCACTATCTGACAGCTATAAGTATGGTATTTCTGGGGATCGTATTGCCTTCACTTTCTATTGGATATAACCAATACGCATGTATCAATTATCCACGGAGCGGCAATTACTATCTGGAACCATATCGAGGCATTCTAAGAGTCACTAACACGACAAATAGCAAACTTGTAGGACTACGAGACCGTTACGGGCTTCTCATTGAGCCAGAGTATGAATCGATTGTCCCTGATAGAACATCTCGTTATGGCTGGATTTATTCATACAAACTGCAAAAAGACGGTTATTCGAGAATCTATGACGTCTACAAGAACGAGAATCTTCCACCGGATTACTGTCCAGAGCTTCAGAAACAGCTCTGCAACATTCTCGAAGGATTCTTCGAAATAAATGGTCACGATCTTGGCGATAAAGGAGAAATCTCGGTCACTGAAATCGCTTCGAACAAAACGATTGGTCATGCTATCATAACAATGAGTGGCAATCCAATCAAAATTTATGATAGCGAAGATTATCTCCCACAGGATTCGGCAACGATAAGAGTGAATGAGTTTGCAAGAAATGACTCTGTTATGATCAACAAATACACAACAAAGAACATATTGCGCTATACAGAGAATCTCCCCAATGACAGTATTGCGAAGTATCAAGTGTACGTCCGTCTTTTCCTTGATCGTCAGCCAGAAGAAGAAGAAATAAAAGAGATTGCCAATAGTGTCAGGAACCTTGATAGCAATATCAATCGTTGAACATTAAATTATGGAGAATAAAATATACAAAGTTTGCGGCGAGGACACATTTGCACATGAGACATTCATCGTAGCAAAGTTCTCCTGTAAAGAAGATGCAGAAGCCAAACTTAGAGAATGCAGAGAATCTGTCATGGATCAGTGTGAAGAGTTAAGAGACTCTTTCTGGATTGCAGAATCTACATAGAAATAAAAGTTTTTCATGAATTACAATTTATCTGCCACTCTGCCACAAACGCGCTAACTTACTGATTCTCATATAGCATTTTGAGTGGCAGATGAGTGGCAGATAGTGGAAGATAAATGAAGTATCTGCCACTAGCTATTGTGTTATGAATAAAAAGGTTAGAAACGACTTGTGGCAGATGGCAGAATTTTCGAAAAATAATTTTAAAAAAATCCGTCAACTTGCATGCAGGACGTCCGTTCCTGCATCGTGGCATCCCTTACACGGTACCGTGGCAAGGATGCCGTCATCAAGGCATCTCCCCCACTGTACAGTGGAGAGGATGCCACGACCGTGGAATCTAACACTACGTCCCTAGTGTTAAATTCTTGCATCAAGGATTTTGACGTTGCGTACCTAACGTTGAAATCTCGCACAAAAGAAGGTATTTTAGGAAGTCGGAGGAGTAAAAAGTGGGGACGAGGAGAAAAAATTGAGCAAGAAAACAAAATAATGTACACGCAAAGGCGCGCGTAATGAGATTTTTATTATATTTGCACCCGTGAAAATTGACTGCATTCGGCTGAAGGAAGACGTTCGGCTGGCTGCGGAAGAGAAAAATTAGTGATCATATCTAATATCAATTTCAAAATAGATTTTATTATGGCAAACGTTCCATTTAAGTATGCTCCTATGTTCCAGAAGGGCAAGGACACCACTGAGTACTACCTCCTCACCAAGGAAGGCGTATCGGTAAGCGAGTTCGAGGGACATAAGATCCTCAAAGTCTCTAAAGAGGCTCTCACCCTGTTGGCTCAGCAGTGTTTCCACGATGTAGAGTTCATGCTCCGTCGCGAGCATAACGAGCAGGTAGCTAAGATCCTTCGCGACCCAGAGGCTACTGAGAATGATAAGTATGTAGCACTCCAGTTCCTCCGCAACGCTGAGACCGCTGTGAAGGGTGTACTCCCATTCTGCCAGGATACCGGTACTGCTATCATCCACGCTGAGAAGGGTCAGCAGGTATGGACAGGCTTCGAGGACGAGGAGGCTCTCTCACTCGGTGTCTACAATACCTATACCCAGGACAACCTCCGCTACTCGCAGAACGCTCCTCTCAACATGTACGATGAGGTCAACACCAAGTGCAATCTCCCAGCTCAGATCGACATCGAGGCTACCGAAGGTGCTGAGTATAAGTTCATCTGCGTCGCTAAGGGTGGTGGTTCGGCTAACAAGACCTACTTCTATCCTATGACCAAGGCGCTCATCCAGAATGAGAACACCTTGCTTCCTTGGCTCGTAGAGGAGATCAAGCACTTCGGTACTGCTGCTTGTCCTCCATATCACATCTGTGTAGTTATCGGTGGTACTTCGGCTGAGAAGAATCTCCTCACCGTAAAGCTCGGTTCTATCAAGTACTACGATGGCCTGCCAACTACCGGCGATGAGACTGGCCGTGCATTCCGCGACCTCGACCTCGAGGAGAAACTCCTCAAGAAGGTATACGAGATTGGCCTCGGCGCTCAGTTCGGTGGCAAGTACCTTGCTCATGATATCCGCGTGATCCGTCTGCCACGCCACGGCGCTTCGCTCCCTGTAGGTATGGGTGTAAGCTGCTCGGCTGACCGTAACATCAAGGCTAAGATCAACGAGGACGGTATCTGGATCGAGAAGATGGACTCTAATCCAACCGAGCTCATCCCAGAGGAGCTCCGCCTGCCAGGTGAGGGTGGCGATGGCATTGAGATCGACCTCAACCAGGGTATCGACGCTGTTCGTAAGGAGCTCTCAAAGTATCCTGTTTCTACCCGTGTTAACTTGAAGGGTACCATCATCGTGGCTCGCGATATCGCTCATGCTAAGTTGAAGGCTCGCCTCGACGCTGGTGAGGGTATGCCACAGTACTTCAAGGATTATCCTGTACTCTACGCTGGTCCTGCTAAGACTCCAGAAGGCTATCCTTGTGGTTCAATGGGTCCAACCACCGCTGGTCGTATGGATCCATACGTTGATGAGTTCCAGGCCAATGGCGGTAGCCTCGTGATGATTGCTAAGGGTAACCGTGCACAGTGTGTCACCGACGCATGTAAGAAGCATGGTGGCTTCTACCTCGGTACCATCGGTGGCGTGGCTGCAGTTCTCTCACAGACTTCGATCAAGAGCATCGAGTGCGTAGAGTTCCCAGAACTCGGCATGGAGGCTGTATGGAAGATCGACGTTGAGAACTTCCCTGCATTCATCCTCGTCGATGATAAGGGTAATGACTTCTTCAAGCAGCTGAAGCCAATGCCTAATTGCTCGATTCTGAAGTGATTCTTCTTTATTTGAGTATTTAAGGGGAGTGAAAGGGAAGTGAAAAGGGAGTGAAAGGGACGGTAGTTCCTCTTCGCGAAACCTACACTAACGTCCTTTTCACTCCCCTTTCACCCCTCTTTCACTCCCCTTACATTACCTTTATGAAAAAATATCTCCTCCTCCCCCTCCTCCTCACCGCCTGCACCGCACAGCAGTCGGTGGAGAATAATCCTGTATTGACTATCGAAGGTGGTCAGGTACAGGGTGTTGAACTTGATAATTCAGTCGTATATCGTGGTATTCCATACGCTGCTGCTCCAGTGGGAGAGTTGCGCTGGCAGCGTCCTCAGGCCGTACAGGCTTGGGAAGGTATCAAGGTGGCCGACACGTGGAGCTGCGCCTCTTGGCAGGCGGCTCATGATCCGAATGACGCTAATTATGGCGTTGAGTTTTATGACAATGATCCTGAATTCAGCGAGGATTGCCTCTATCTGAATGTCTGGACGCCTAAGGGTGCTGCAGGACAGACCGACAAGAAGCTGCCAGTGGCTATGTGGATTCATGGTGGCGCTTATCATGCTGGTTGGGGATTTGAGAAGGAGTTCGATGGTGAAGCTTGGGCCGATCGTGATGTAATCCTCGTGACCATCAACTACCGACTGGGTATCTTCGGTTTCATGAGCCATCCTTTGCTCACCGCCAACGATCCTGAGGGAATCTCTGGCAACTACGGTATCTATGACCAGCTCAAGGCCTTGCAGTGGGTACATGACAATATCGCACAATTTGGTGGCGATCCTGACAACGTGACTATCTTCGGCCAGAGCGCCGGTGGTGGCAGTGTCCGTTGCCTCGTTAGCTCTCCATTGGCTAAGCCATTGATCAGCAAGGCCATCATCATGAGTGCTGGAGGCCTCAACCGCGCGCTCAGTGCAGGTACGACTCAGCAGGAGGCTGATCAGTTAGGCGCAGCTGTCTATGGCGACGCTTTCAAGACCGTCGATGAACTGACGGCAGCCGACTGGCAGACCCTCTATGACGTGCAGCAGAAGTACGTAGCTGCTACGGGCAACTGGCGCCTCAGCCAGCCACACCTTGACGGCAAGCTGCTCACCGAAGATTTCAGCGAGGCTACGTTCAACAACACTTTGGCTGATATTCCTTATATGGTAGGCTCAGTAGCCAACGACATGCCAGGCCTCAACGAAGGCTTGCAGGACTTCGCAGCCGTGCGTGACAGCCTCTCATCGCATCCTACCTATATTTATTATTTCGATGCTGCACCTCCTACAGATGGCCGTCCTGCACTGACCGGTTCGTTCCACAGCTCGGAGCTCTGGTCAGTCTTCCACACGCAAGATCGCTCTTGGCGTCCATTCACAGAGGCTGACAATGAGCTCAGTAACCGTATGGTGGATTACTGGACCAACTTCGTAAAGTATGGCAATCCGAATGGCGCAGAAGGTGACGCTTGGAAGCCTTACTCTGCTGCTGAGCCATTCGTACAGGATTTGAAGCGCAAGGAATAACATGAAGATTGGCCTTCTCTCCGACACCCACAGCCACTGGGATGACCGCTACGAGCAGTACTTCCGTGGCTGTGGCGAGATCTGGCATGCAGGCGACATTGGCGACATGCAAGTGGCGCGCCGCCTGCAGGCCATTGCTCCGTTGCGCGCTGTCTTTGGCAATATCGACGGTACGGATATAAGGCTCGTTTATCCTGAGGTGCAGCGATTTACGTGCGAAGGCGTGGACGTACTGATGAAGCACATCGGCGGCTATCCCGGCAAGTATGACCGCAGTATCCGCTCGCAGATCACGATGCACCCACCGCAACTTTTCATCTCTGGCCATTCGCACATCCTCAAGGTCATGATGGATCATAACCTGCATTGCCTGCACATCAATCCCGGAGCAGCTGGCACGTATGGCCAGCAGACGGTCAGGACGCTCATACGATTTATTATTGAGAATGGTAATATACGTGACCTTGAGGTCATCGAGCTAAATAGTAAGTAATATGAAACCCGCTAACAAAATCTTCTTCAAAGAACTACTCCGACTGTTACTTTTTGTAGGCTTAGGCTTCGTCATCACAATGGCTGTCGGCATCCCAGTGGGGGCTCTTCTGGGAGTCTTCACACATTCTGTAGAGAGACCGTTTGAGGGACCATTGCCAATGCATGTGCTGATGTGGTGCCAGTCGGCTTTCATCATGTTCCTGCCAGCCATCTGGTGGTGTAAGAGCCGACTCAGACGCGATCCGTATGAGTGTTATGGCTTCCGTAAGGTCGATGCTCGCTATCTCCTGCTGGCTTTCGCTTTCGCTGTGTGTTTTTTAGGAGGTTTTGACTTCATCAACACCTTTCTCTATAACTTCGACTACCCGGACTGGATGCATAATTATATCCTTCAGGAGAAGGTAGATGGCCATAATACCACCCAAGTACTGATGAATCTACCGGGCCTGGCTGGTTGGATAGAGTGTATTCTGCTGGCTGCCATCGTCACGGGCATTGTCGAAGAGACCCTGTTCCGCGGGGCCTTGCTCAAGTGCTTCGGTTTCACCACGCTCAATAAGCACTGGGTGGCCATCTGCGTAGGCTTCCTCTTCAGCTTCATGCACTTCGAGTTTCTGGGTTTCCTTGACCGATTCATCATTGGCACCATCGCCGTCTATATGGTCTATTGGAGCGGTAGCATCTGGCCATCGATCGTGATGCACGCCACCAACAACCTCATCTGCGTTATCCAAGTCAAGCTCACAGACCCTGTTGACCCGCTGGAAACACAAGAACCGATGATACCTTGGTATATCGGCATCATCGGTCTTATAGCCACAGGCTTGATTTTGAGAGCGATGTGGCAGCTGAGAGTTCCAGAAGCAACGCTGGAAGCTCCGAAGTTTACACTTCAAAGTCCAGACACGTGCGCTGAACAGTGTACGGACGAACCTTCCCGTTAGCCACTGCCACGTGCTCAGGATGAGTAGCGTAGGCCTTGAGCGCCTCAGGACTCTCAAGCGTTGAGTCGAGCATGACGTCACAGGTGCTCGAAGCCAAGCGGCCATCTACGTTGACTACTACGTCGATCAGGCCAGGGACCTTACCTACCAGGCCTTCGAGGCCTTCCTTGATACCAGCCTTGACGGCGGTCTTCTCCTCTTCGGAGAGCTCTGGATTGAGTGTCCAGAGGATGATATGCTTTACCATAGGAATAAATATTATTTAATTACAAATTACTAATTACTGATTACTGAGACGGCTGCACGCAGCGAAAAATCGCTGAATTTGCCCGCAAATATAGCAAGTATTTGCAAAATCTCCAAATATTTCGTGCATTTCTTTTGGTCATCTTTAATATAATGTGTATCTTTGCACGTCAAAAACGGGCATAACACATATAATAATATAAATAATGAGAAAACTACTTATCCTGATGATGATGCTCAGCATCAGCGTCGTTGCATTTGCGCAGAACCGCATCAACCCGGACACCTGCGTTGTCACACACCACACCACCACCGTCAAGGGTGTCACCTTCAACTACACCGCCACCATCGGCTACCTGCCAGTATGGGACAAGGATGGCAAGGTCGTAGCAGGTGTCAACTATACCTATTATGAGCGTGACGGCGTCAAGGACAAGACCCATCGCCCACTCATGATCTCGTTCAACGGTGGTCCTGGTGCAGGCGCTGTCTGGATGGAAATCGGCTATACCGGTCCTACACTCCTCAACATGGACGAGGAAGGCAATCCTGTGCAGCCATACGGCGTGAGCAAGAACCCATATTCTATCCTCGACGTTGCCGACATCGTGTACGTCTGTCCTGTCACCACCGGCTTCAGCCGCGCCATGAAGGACGTCGACACCAAGCAGTTTTATGGCATCAACGAGGATATCGACTACCTCAGCGACTGGATCAACACCTTCGTAACCCGTCAGAACCGCTGGCTCTCTCCTAAGTACCTCATCGGCGAGAGCTATGGTACTCCACGTGTCTCTGGCCTCTCATACGCACTGCAGAGCAAGCACTGGATGTTCCTCAACGGTGTCATCCTCGTCTCTCCTACCGAGCTCGGCATCCGTCGCGACGGCCCTGTATCCGAGGCTCTTACCCTCCCATATATGTGTGCTACCGCCTGGTATCATAAGGCGCTGAGCGCTGACCTCCAGAACAAGGACCTCCTCGAGATCCTTCCTGAGGTTGAGAAGTGGACCATCGAGGAGTATATTCCAGCTCTCTCATGGGGTGGCCACCTCAGCGCAGAGAAGCGTGCAGCCATCGCCAAGAAGGTGTCTTACTACAGCGGAATCAGCGAGCAGGACATCATCGAGCATAACCTCACCATCAAGGTACGTCACTACTGGAAGGAGCTCCTCCGCGACCGTGACTTCACCATCGGCCGTCTCGACAGCCGCTACCGTGGCCGTGACATCGTATCAGGTGGCGAGACCCCTGAGTGGAACGCTGAGATGGAGGCTTGGTGCAACGCCTTCACCCCTCCATACAACTGGTACGTACGCAACGAGCTCAACTTCGTGACCGACGTGAAGTACAACATGCTTGCCAGCGTCTATCCTTGGAACCGTCAGAACGAGCACACCGGTACCGACCTCATGAAGGCCATCAGCCAGAACCCTGGCCTCAAGGTGCTCCTCCAGAGCGGTTACTACGATGGTGCTTGCGACTACTTCAATGCCAAGTACAACTTCTGGCAGATGGATAAGGGTGGCAAGTTCCAGGACCGCTTCACCATCAAGGGCTACCGTTGTGGCCACATGATGTACGTCCGCAAGGAGGATATGAAGCAGGCCAATGAGGATATCCGCGAGTTCATCAAGGCTTCTATGCCGGTGGATGGCAAGGGAATCGCATACTAATTTATAAATAATGGACACAAAGAAAGAAGAACTCATCCTGATGCGCATCACCGGCGAGGACCGTCCAGGCCTCACCGCCAGCATCATGAGCATTCTGGCCAAGTATGATGCCAAGATCATGGACATCGGCCAGGCCGACATACACAATACCTTATCGCTGGGTATACTCATCCGCGTGGAGGACGCCAACAGCGGCAACGTGATGAAGGAGGTACTCTTCAAGAGCTCCGAGCTGCACGTCAACGTAGCCTTCGTCCCTGTCTCTGAGGACGACTACAACGCGTGGGTAGGCCGCCAGGGCAAGAACCGCTACATCCTCACCATCCTCGGCCGCCGCATGCAGGCGCGTCAGATCGAAGCCGTGTCGCGCGTCATCACCGAGCAGGGACTCAACATTGACGCCATCAAGCGCCTCTCTGGCCGTCCACCGCTCGATGCGGAAAAGCAGTCGAAGACTCGCGCTTGTATCGAATTCTCCGTCCGTGGCAATCCGAAGAACGTCGAGGAGATGCACAGCCAGCTCATGGCGCTCTCAAGCGAACTGGAGATGGATTCCTCGTTCCAGAAGGACAACATGTACCGCCGCATGCGCCGCCTCATCTGCTTCGATATGGACTCTACTTTGATCCAGACGGAGTGCATTGACGAACTGGCTGTACGTGCCGGCGTAGGCGATCAGGTCAAGGCCATCACCGAGAGCGCCATGCGTGGCGAGATTGACTTCAAGGAGTCATTCACCCGCCGTGTGGCATTGCTCAAGGGCCTCGACGTCAGCGTGATGCGCGAGATTGCCGAGAACATGCCAATCACCGAAGGCGTAGAGCGCCTGATGTTCGTCCTCAAGAAATATGGCTATAAGATTGCCATCCTCTCCGGTGGATTCACCTTCTTTGGCGAGTACCTGCAGCGCAAGTTCGGTATCGACTATGTCTATGCCAACGAGCTGGAGGTTGATGACTTCGGCAAGCTCACCGGCAACTATCGCGGCGAGGTGGTCGATGGCAAGCGTAAGGCCGAGCTCCTCCGTCTCATCGCACAGGTCGAGAAGGTCGATCTGGAGCAGACCATTGCCGTAGGTGATGGTGCCAATGACCTCCCGATGCTCTCTCTCGCCGGCCTCGGCATTGCCTTCCACGCTAAGCCACGTGTCGTAGCCAACGCCAAGCAGAGCATCAACACCATTGGCCTCGATGGCGTACTCTATTTCTTAGGATTCAAGGATTCGTATCTCGATGTATAAAAACAAATTAATATGAAGAAGTCACTTTTTATCGCCTCTCTCCTCCTCGCCGGTGCAGCAGTAGCTACCGCACAGGAGTCTGGTTATCAGTTCACCACCGTTAAGTCTCTCAAGACTACCCCAGTCAAGAATCAGGCCCGCACCGGCACCTGCTGGTGTTTCGCTACCACCTCGTTCATGGAGACCGAGCTCCTGCGTATGGGCAAGGGCGAGTATGATCTCTCTGAGATGTTCATCGTCCGTCAGAAGTACATGAACCAGCTCGAGGACAACTACCTCCGTCATGGTCGTGGCAACACCGGTCCTGGCAGCCTCTCGCACACTTGGATGAACGCTTTCAATCAGGTAGGTATCGTTCCTGAGGAGGTCTACAGCGGCATTAACTACGACTCAGAGCTGCACAACCACGGCGAGCTCCAGCAGTATGTCAGCGGCATTGCACAGATTGGCGTCAAGCTGAAGAAGCGCTCACCAGAGTACTACAAGATCCTCAACAGCATCTTCGACACCTACCTCGGCCCTCTCCCTGAGAAGTTCACCTACAAGGGCAAGGAGTACACCGCCAAGACCTTCGCAGCCAGCCTCGGCCTCAACATGGACGACTACGTCGAGATCACCAGCTTCAACCACAAGCCATACTACAAGCCATTCGCTGTAGAGGTAGGCGACAACTGGGAGTTCGCACAGCAGTATAACGTACCACTCGACGAGATGATCGAGGTGATGGATTACGCCATCAACAACGGCTACTCAGTATGTTGGGACGGCGACGTCAGCGAGAAGGGTTTCTCACACAAGAATGGCGTGGCTATCAATCCAGCTGTCGAGAAGGTTGAGGACTACTCTGGTACCGATCGTGCTCGTTTCGAGAACATGACCTCTGAGGAGCGCCTTGCAGAGGCTTACAAGTTCGAGGCTCCATGTCCTGAGATCAATGTCACCCAGGAGGTTCGTCAGGAAGGCTACGAGAGCTTCGTCACTACCGATGACCACCTCATGCACATCACCGGTATCGTCAAGGACCAGAACGGCACCAAGTACTACATCACCAAGAACTCTTGGGGTACTGAGCGCAACAGCAACGGCGGCTTCCTCAACATGTCAGAGAGCTTCGTCCGTGCCAAGACCATCTACGTCATGGTTCACAAGAACGCACTTCCTGCTCAGCTCAAGAAGAAGCTCGGAATCAACTGATACACATAGGGTTTATAGTTGGATTATTTACCCCAAATTAAGTCATTATGAAGAAAACCGCAACCCTATTGTGTGCACTCGCTGCACTGACCGCATGTTCTACCAAGCAGAACGATGCTGAGACACAGGCGTCGACCAAGAGCCTGATTATCTACTATTCACAGACCCATGCTACGGAGCAGGTGGCTAAGGCCATCCAGGCAGAGACGGGAGCAGACATGGAGGCCATCGAGGCAGTGACGCCATACAACGGCGACTTCCAGCAGACCATCGCCCGTTGCCAGGAAGAGATGGCTGCCGGCACATTGCCTGAGCTCAATGCGCTGGAGAAGAACGTGGCCGACTATGACACCATCTATCTGGGCTACCCAGTGTGGTTTGGCACCTTCGCTCAGCCAATGGCAGCACTCGTCGGCACCAACGACTTTGCCGGCAAGGTAGTCATCCCATTCTGCACCTTCGGCAGCGGCGGCCTCAACACCAGCACTGACCAGCTCAAGGCCAAGCTCACCCAGGCCACCATCCTCCCAGGCTACGGTGTGCGCAACGCCCGTATTACATCGGCAGCCGCAGAGGTCAAGCAGTTCCTGATCAACGCAGGCATCATTGCCGGCGAGAAGGTAGAGCTCCCAGCATTCGGCGAGTCTCAGGAAATCACCTTAGAGGCCAAAGCCCTCTTCGACGCAGCATGCAGCAGCTACTCCATGCCATTGGGCGAGCCTGTAGCCTTCTGCACCCGCGCCCTCGGTGATGGCACAGAATACCTCTTCAGCGTGGTCAACAATGGCAACCCAGCCGGTCAGATCTATGTCACTGTGACGGAGGGCAAAGAGCCAGAATTCACGCAGGTGGTAAGATAATATCGACTGTAGCACTGTAGCGCGTAGCGCTTTTAGTCTCTAAAAACGCTTCTTTGAACCAAAAAAGACCTTGCAAAATGCACAAAATAACGGTCAAAACGAAGAAATGTGCATTTTGCAAGGTCTTATTATGTCTATTGTTATTATATTTGCACAAATTTATATAGAAAAATAATAACCACTAATAATACAAACTGAATGAAGGAACTACTGATTAAGCCCGAGATCCTGGAGAAATTTCTGTTCTCATCTCTGATGTTGCTCAGCGGCGCAGCTATGGCCGAGACAGTGAGCCCCGAGCAGGCGCTCGGCAAGGCGCTCAGCTTCTTCCAGCAGCCAGTGCATACCCGTGGCCAGCAGGCAGCTCAGTCGCTGACCTTGGCGCACACAGCACAGGCCGATGGTGAGACTTACTACTACGTCTTCAACAACCCTGCCGGTGGCTACGTCATCGTGGGTGGTGACGACGTGGCGCATGACGTGCTGGCCTACAGCGAGAGTGGCAGCTTCGACCCTGATCAGCTCTCTCCTGCTACCCGATGGTGGCTGGGGCAGTATCAGAGCCAGATCCATCAGGCCATTGCAGCAGAGCGTCAGGGCGTTTCTACGCGCAGTGCTGCCACACGTGCCGAGGAGTGGCCCGAAGTCAAACCGCTGCTGGGCGGCATTGAGTGGGGTCAGGAGCCTCCTTACAATGCGTTCGTTCTGGACAATGGACAAATAGAGGATGCACAACAACAGTATCCCATAGGTTGCGTAACTACGGCCACTGCTCAGGTGATGCGCTACTGGAAGTATCCGGAGCGTGGTATGTTCAGTCATGCTTATCGCAGCAAAGGCATACAGGTAGAGGCAAAGTTCTCCGAAAGCGTTTACCAGTGGGATCTGATGCAGGAGAAGTACCTGCCAATCTACAGCGGCACTCCCGAGGAGAAAGCCGTAGCTCAGCTGATGAGCGACGTAAGCATTGCGCTCAACACGACTTATGAGAGGAAATATGCTGGAGGCTCAGGCACAGTCAACGAAGCCATTCCCTACGCCCTCCGCACCTACTTCGGCTATAGCAAGGAGATGGAGTTACTGAATAGAGACCAACTGGCTGGAATGCCTTCTGGCATGTGGGAACAAATCATTTATGGTGAATTAGCGAAGGGTCGCCCTGTGCTTTATGGCGGTGTTAATCCCAATGGTAGCAATCACTGCTTCGTCTGTGATGGTTATAAGGACGGTTTCTTCCATATCAACTGGGGTTGGGAAGGAAGGGCTAACCAGGAATACTGCCTGCTCACGTCAACCGAAACCATTCCTGCCCTTGAGCCTAAAGACAAGGACTTAGGTAATATCTACGGTCAATACAATGCCAATCAGGTCATTATCACAGGTATCCAGCCTGATCCTCAGAGCGAAGGCTTCGTCTATCTCTCTGAGCCTATGAGCGTTCCTGCCGAAGCGCCAGTCGGTCCTCTGCATCTAGAAGGCAAGCTCAGCAACCCGACAAGCCACGATGTGAAAGCGGCAGTTTCAGTGCACATGCAGGACATACAGGGTATTTACATCCACCAGAATGAAATGATAGATGCAGGTTCGGAAATAGTCATCCCTGCCAAGCAGGAAGTACCGTTCTCGTTTGATATACCAGAGGAAAAGCTCATTCCGGGTGTCACATATTCATGTCTGTTCGAAATCCTCGATATCAGTAACCCCGAAATCCCTATGGAGGCTTATCAGGCAATGTCACCCTGGCTGTTCTGTGCTGAGCGCACACACATCGAGGGTCCGGAGCACGTACTGCTGAACATGGCAGCAGGTTCCGCTTCATTGTGCATCCCGTTTGATGCACAGCTGCCCGACGGCGTAAAGGCCTACACCGCTGAGAGCATCTCTGCTGACAATAAGGTAGTCATGAAGCAAGCTGCCAGCATCGAGGCAGGCAAGTGCTATCTGCTGAGGAGCGAGCCTATCGAGCAGCCTATCCTGCTCACGGGCATGAAGACTACCGATGAGATCTGGAGTGTCGGCCCTGTATTCAAGGGCAACCTGACCTCCGAATACCAGTTCTTTAATGGAGCCAGTTACGGCATAATATTCCTCAATGGAGCACCTGCATTGCAAAAAGATGAATTGCCTTGTGGTATTCCTGGCCATAAGATTATCGTAGATGGTTCAATGTCTGACGCAGAATTCCTTTACTTCAACTTCGACGAAGCATCGGGTATCCAACAGCTGCATCATGACAACAAGCCAGCCGTGCGCTACAACCTCATGGGCCAGCCAGCCAAGGACAATGGCCTCGTAATCAGGGAGGGCCAAGTGGTATTTGAAAAGTAAGAAACTCAACGATAATTATGAAGAAACTACTTAATCTGTTTGCCCTCGTGGCGCTGAGTGTATTGATGGTGTGCGCTTGTACAGACAGCGACCTGGACCCTACCCCAGCGCCAGAAAAGAGTGAGGGCGTTGACTATCTCGTAATGTTTTATGGCTGTGGTGGCGGCAACCTGGATCGTGGCATCATTGGTAACATCATGCAGGCGCTTGACGAGGGTAGCAACGAGCAGGTGAAGCTGACCTTCGAGTATAAGATGTCAGACTCGTTGCAGCATAAGGCTGCGTTGAAGGACTTTGAAGGCACCCGTCGCTTTACGGCCGACGAGAACGCTCACCTGAAGGGTCAGTTCCTGTCGCTTACCGATAACTACCCTACACTGGACGACAAGGAGCTGCCTGGTGTAGTCAGTCAGATAAAGTCAGAGCGCATAGGCGATGCTAAGTACGACATGTCGAGCAGCGAGGGACTGGCCGACTTCATCAAGTGGAGCAAGGAGCAATACCCTAGCGCCAAGCATAAGATATTGGTTATCAGCAACCACGGTGGTGCATGGAGCTTGAAAAACGATGGTAAGATAGACACGCGCTCCGTCCTCCACGATGACAACCTTGATGGCAAATGCCTCAGCCTACACAGAGTGGTGGATGGTGTGAACGGCGGCGGCGGCGTGGACCTTCTATACATGGATGCCTGCCTGATGAGCACCTATGAGAACCTGTATGGCTATGTCAACTGCGTGAAGTATCTGATGGCAGCGTTCGAGACGCAAGCGGGCCTTGGTGGCGACTATCGTGTGTTGACCAAGCTGCTCAAGATAGCCGGCTCGGGCGAAGACAACATGGTCAGGACCATGAAGAAGTATGTTGACTACTGTAACTCTGACGGCTGGTGGGAAACGAACTGGGAGTACTGCACCGACCTGGGCTTGTATGACCTCTCGAAGCTGGGACTGGTGACACCGGTGCTGAAGAAGATTACCGACACGCTGGCGGAACTTTATGCCAGCGACAAAGAGTTCGAAATGACTAGCGAGCAGATACCTCTCCACGGCAACACGTATGCACCTTACATCCGAAACGCCATGAGTGAGTGCATAGTTGGCTTCAGCGATGACGAAATCCACGTAGACTCCATCCCCAGCATTATAGCTAGCTACTTGAGAGCCGATGGCATTAAGGACAAGGACAAATATTTCAAGTCCATCGAAGTCATAAAGTGGATACGATTTGGTCAGACTGAGTATGCAAAGGAGGCGATGGAGCTATACCCTGAGGAATGGCACAAGCTGACAAAATATATCTATAAGCTGGGCTACACTTCTTTCTCGCTGCCAAGTATCTTGTCTATCCTGGGGGACTCGCTCCGGCAAGTCGGTGCGCAGCCCAATCCGTTCCCACAGCTGCACGACGAGCTGATAGCGTCTCTCAGACAGTTGGCGTACATCAAGTGTACCAAGGTGAAAGCTGACCCGAAGAAGTTCGACACGGCCTACGAGTGGTGCTCGCCGGGCATCTACCTGGTTCCGTTCAACGACCTTTACTATCTTGAGGAGAACGCCGCGACGGTGAAGAAGATCCCTACCTACGCGGAGGCGCTTCGCTACTATCAGAACACGGAGTTCGACCAGCTGGTGGGCTGGAGCCGCGTACTGTGTCTGCTCGACGTCTTCCCTACAGCATTCACCAACGCTATGCGCGACAATGCGTACCAAATAAAGCCGTAATACCACAAGCGTTGACCACTAAAAAAACAACTGTAGCACTGTAGCGCGTAGCGCTTTTTGTCTACTATAAAATTTATATAGAAAAATAATAACCACTAATAATACAAACTGAATGAAGAAACTACTTTCCATCGTGCTTATACTGATGCTGGCATTCAGTGTGAATGCACAGAATTCTCGGTTGTCAACTGCTACGAAGATGCTTATTGCAGAGCATGCAACCAAGGAAAAGACCAAGGTTGACAAGGTAAAAACTGACAAAGAAAAGGACCAGGACAAGGGCGAAGAAAAGAAGAAGCAGAAGAGCAAGCGGGTGTTCACCACTATTCTGGTGCAGAAAGGCTGCACCGTGGATGACGCTACGCTGGATTCACTTGGCTGCACCGTTGAGAAGCGTTGCGGCACAATCATCTTTGCCGATGTGCCTGTCAGCAGCCTTAAGGCAGTTGCCGGGATAAAGGGCGTACGCCGCGTAGATAGTGGCAGGAAGATGAAAACCTACAACGATGAGGCTCGCAAGTATTCAATGGTGGATAAGGCTCACGAGATGGTGGTAATGCAGAACCCTGTTGCCGACGTCCCAGTCAGCTACCGCGGCAAGGGTGTGCTCGTAGCCATCATCGACGATGAGATAGACTTCGGTCATCCTGCTTTCCGCGATGCCAACGGCAAGTCGCGCATCAAGCAAGCAATGACATACGTTGAGAAGTTTGTTGAAGGTGAAGATGGAGAAGAAATAAGAGAAGTGGAACGTGTATTCTTCAATGAAGACAATATAGAAGAATGTTTTGCGCTGTGCAACGACCCTGTAGAAGAGGGACATGGCACCCATGTTGCTGCTGTAGCAGCAGGTTCTACCGACCTTCTTCCTGCCGATGATTCAGCAAAGAAACTCTACGGTATGGCACCAGAGGCAGACCTTCTCCTCTATGACGTGTCTCGCGAAAGTGGCAATGCCTCAATAAACTATGCAATTTCATGCGCCTTTGAAATGGCAGATAAGTTGCAGCGCCCTCTGGTTGTGAATATAAGTCTCGGCGATATTACGGCACAAGCTGACGGTACGGATGACTTCTCCGTTTTCCTGAAGGAAATAATGGAGCAGCACGATATGTCAGGAAAGATTATCTGCGCAAGTTCTGCAAACACAGCCATGAAAAGAGCTTCTGCCTTCATCACATGCGACCGCCCAATACAGAACGGCGACTGGACAGAGCAGAGGAAGGTGGCTTGCAAACCTGAGACGGACAAAAATTCTAATGGCGAACAAATCTATCACGCATTTCAGACCATCTCATTCTATAGTAGCGACGAAAGGGAGTTTGCCGTGAAATATTCCTTTGTTGATCCAGAGACAATGACTCCTCTGTTTTCCTCACCACTGATAACCCCTGATTTCATCAATGGCCTGGACGACAAGTCTTTCGACCTCAGAGAAACTATCGACTCATACGAGGAAAACCACGTCAAGATGAAGTTTGACAGTTATCTATCATCATCCAACCGTCTTTTCCACCATATATCAATAGACGAATGCGAAATTACAAGGCCTGTAGAGATGGTTTGCACTATTTACACCAAAGATACAGGAATGACTATCACTACATGCAATCCGGATAATGAGTTCGCTGATGTTCCTGAGGCTCTTGACCCTGACCATCTCTACGTCACACCAGACAATGAGGGTAGCATGTGTGTCACTGCATCAAGTCCTGACGTTATCTCCGTAGGTGCATACCATACACGAAAGGATTACGTCAACATCGAGGGCGAGACGAAATCGCAGTTTGAATATTTCGATGAAATCGTAGGACCTACACCTGTCGGTGCTATCGCTCCATATTCAAGCTTTCGCACGGAGAAGTACGGTCTCCCTGGTCCTGAGGTCATCGCTCCTGGCAGCCATATTCTCTCTGCCTTCCATCACACGGTGGGAGATAAGGAAAATGTCGTAGCCCTTACCAAATATAATGGTGTGGACTATCAATGGGGAATGGGGGTAGGCACTTCCATGTCGAGTCCTGCTGCTGCGGGCATCATTGCCCTCTGGCTTCAGGCAGACCCAACGCTCACCACTGCCGATGTACGTGACATCATCAAGCATACTGCCGACTACGATGAATATTGCAAAGCAAAGCCTGAGCGTGCCGGCATGGGAAAAATCAACGCCCTCCGCGGTCTTGAGTATATTCTCTCGACCAACGGTATCGAGACCATCGGCGCAGATGTGCAGCGCCCTACCAAACGTCTCGACTCCAACGGTCGCATCATTATAGAAAAAGACGGTCGCGTATATAATATGATTGGTGTGAGAGTGAGGTAATTGAAAATAGACTCGAATAAAAAATATGAAGAAACTACTTTGTTATATTGCCCTCGTGGCACTGAGCATGGTGATGCTGTGCTCATGCTCTGATCCGAGCAACGATATCGTCGAGCCGCTACCTGAGCCTCAGCCGAAGCCAGAACAGCCGCAACCCGCAGCAGCGCCGCCTGACTACCTCGTGATGCACTATGCCCAGGGTGGCGGAGACCTCGACGAAGGCATCATCTCCAACATCATGCAGGTGCTTGACGAGGGCAGCAACAGGAAGGTGAAGGTGACCTTCGAGTTCAAGCTGTCGGCCGACCTGCAGACCCTTGCTGACCTAAAAGACTTCGACGGCACACGCCGCCTTACTGCCGATGATAACGCGCACCTGAAGGGACAGTTCAAGTCTTTGACCAGCAGCTATCCAGCGATCCCCCGAACGGAGATCTCCAAGTGTACGAGCCAGCTGAAGAGCGAGAAGATCGGCGATGCGAACTACGAGATGACGAGCAGCGAGGCACTGGCCGACTTCATCAAATGGAGCAAGGAGAAATATCCTAACGCCAAGCACACCATCCTCATCATCAGCGACCACG
The DNA here is from genome assembly GCA_045639585.1 of Bacteroidales bacterium. Taxonomy (GTDB): domain Bacteria; phylum Bacteroidota; class Bacteroidia; order Bacteroidales; family UBA3663; genus Liminaster. The sequence goes on along the minus strand of JAZUDJ010000131.1, from coordinate 23,656 downwards.
GTGGTGCCTGGGATCTGGTAGCCGATGGCAAGCAGGACACGCGCGCCGTCGTCTTCGACGACAACCGCAACTCTGAGAGCCTGAGCCTGCAAGACATAGTGGATGGAGCGAACAATGGCGGTGGCATTGACATGCTCTATCTGGATGCCTGCCTGATGAGCACCTACGAGAACCTGCATGGCTACGCCAAGTGCACGAAGTACCTGCTGGCATCGTATGAGATCGCACCAGGTGACGGCGGCGACTACAGAGAGTTTATGAAGCTGCTGAAGGAGGCCGGCAACGATGAGAAGGATCTGGAGCCTGCTATGAAGGCATACGTTGACTACTGCATTTCTGCCAACTGGTGGGAGGGCAAGTCGAACTACAGCCACGACATCGGCTTCTATGACCTCTCAAGGCTCAGTGAGGTAACTACCGTGCTCAAGAAGATAGCCGACACGCTGGCAGAGAAGTATGTCAGCGATGAGTCGATAGAGCCGGTGGGCGAGGTGGAAGATCTGCTTCTGACCGATAAGTTTGCACCGTATATCCGCGAATCGCTGACCTCATGCCTGGTTTCCTATGTCTTCCATACTATTAGCGCCGATTCCATTCCTGCCATAATTGCAGAGTTCATGGCGGCAGATGGCATTGTAGCCGAGGGCTCGAAGTACGAGACGCTAAAAGTGATCAAATGGATCAGGGACGGAAAAACGGAGAATGCTCAGCTGGCGCTTGAGTACTACCCCGATGAGTGGTTAGATGTGGAGTGGCAGATAGCCTCACTGAACTACAGGTCATACTCGCTGACCAACCTCCTCCTCAACCTTAGTAACAAGCTTGCTTTTGCTGAGGCTCAGAACAATCCGTTCTCACAGCTGCACGAAGACCTGCTCGATGCGCTCAGGTCGATAGCGTATATCAAGTGTACCAAGAACAATTTCGCTGAGCCTTTTGACACGCCCTATGAGGTCTGCTCGCCGGGTATTCTCCTGGTGCCATTCAACGACTACTATGATGGTGACCTGAATACCTTACGAGGATCGATCCCTACCTACCAGGAGGCGATGCGCTACTATCAGAGCACCGCTTTCGACCAGGCAGTAGGCTGGAGCCGTGTGCTGCAGCTCATGGACGTCTTCCCTGATGCATTCAGCAATCCGATGCGTGAGACATACTGGGAGATTAATCCTGATGACGAGGAATAAAAGAGACTTATCTTTGCGCCAATTTTGAATATTAATTTAACCCATTAATAAAAAAATGAAGAAACAGTATTTTAAGCCTGAAATCAGAAAAATTGAGATCAGGGAGGCGGATATTATCTGCACAAGTGGACAACCAGGTGAGGGCGAATTTAACCCATACCAGGACGGTGGTTCAGTATTTTAAGCAAGTATTAACCCTAAACAGAAAAAAAAGACAATGAAAAAATATTTCTTTATGGCTGTGGCAGGCATGCTTGCACTCAGCAGTTGCTCAAACGATAGCGACGAGATGATAGTAACTGATGGCCCACACCCAATGACCTTCACCGCTGGCTATGGCGATGGTGCTGACACTCGTACTACACTGGGTGATGACAGAAAAGTGAGCTGGGTTTCGGGCGACGCAATCAGCATCTTTAGTACCAAGAACGCCAATGTGAAGTTCACCACCTCTGTTAGTGGTGCTACCGCAACCTTCTCCGGTACTGCTGATAACGACGATAAGTTCTATGCCGTATATCCATACACTGCTGGACTTACACTCGATGGAACTACCATCAAAGGCATTAAGATTCCTACCGTACAGTTTAGCAACGAGTGGGCTTCTACATCAACTGACGCAACTTCTGGTTGGGATCCTCAGGCTCCTATCGCCTTGGCGACTGCTGACGCTGGTGCGAAACTCCAGTTCAATAATCTTTGTGCTATACTCAAGGCAACACTCAGAAAAGCTTCACTTATTAACTCGGTGGAGATAACTGTCGCTGAAGGCGAGAATATAGCTGGAACCTTCGATTTGGACACAGAAAATGGCACTTTGACAGCTACAGAGGGTTCAAAAACAATTAAGACAACAACCTCGGATTCATTTATTCTAACACAAAAAGGTGACCGCGTTATTTATCTTGCAATTGCTCCTGGCACTTATAGTAAACTTACATACAAAATGAATTATACTATAGCTGGTTATGCGTATGATAAATCCTTGGTAAAAGAAAACGTCACCTTCGAAAAAGGTAAGATATATGACTTGGGCACCTATGTATTGGGAGGCTATAAGGAAGCCGCAGCAGGCACGATTACAGAAACATTCAGCGCTGACGACATTTCTCTCAGTTCGGATTATAAAACGGTCTCAACTGTTACAAAAAACGGCATAAAAGTTACAGCAAAGATTACATCCGGTACGGATGATACTTTTATCGCGGGTTCGTTGAGTGGCTACAAACCAAATGCTAATGGCGCCAAAGTACAGTTTACAGCTACTGCTCCATCAGGAAAGAATGTTGTAAAAGCCATACTCTTTGGCACCGAAATATCTGGTTCTGGCTCATGGACGTTTACTTATAACGGTACTGGTTGGTCGTATGATGCAGATCCTTCACTTTCTTTCTTTGGCTCAGTCTTTGATGCCGTGACAATTTACACCGAGTAACGAACATAAACCGGTCAAAATATGAAAGCAATTACTAGCAGGCTTGCCGCAGCCCTGCTGCTTGGCACCACAATATTCGCAACCTCTTGCGAGAAAACCGATGACGTCATCAAGAAACCTCTGCCCAAACCAGAGTTGAAGGGAGTAGGAATCTCTGTCGCTCCTATGACCCTCGAAGAGTGGAACAGCCCTATTCTTGGATCTTCTGCTACACGTGCCACGGCACAAAGTGAGAGACAGCGTGAGATACACTTCGCAGCGGGCGATATGCTCTATGTAGAAGGCATTCAGTACGATGAGGCACATAACCCTATAGCCACCTGTGTGGGCAACCTGACCATGGACAGCAACGCTGGCGGAAAAGAGGCAACCTTCTCGGGCGACCTTTATGCGCCTGAGGGCTCGACGCTCGACGACTTCACCGACATCACCTATTACCTCATCGGAGCCAACGACAAGCGCGCCAAGCTCATCGACGTAGAGGGCGCTGGGGTCAAAGCTGTAGAGCTCCCTCTGGGAGAGAACCATATCGTGGCTTCGTTCCCCGAGGCCATCGAGAAGTACAGCGAGATTGGCTGCAATGCCCCTAAGTTTACCAACGAGGTGAAGCTCCAGCAGAGCAATTCCTATTTCTTCTTTAACATCGTCTTCGCAGACACAAAAACCTTCGGTGACGTAACCGACATCAAGACCACATTTATCCGTCCTGATGGCACATCCCTCGTAGTGACCACCGAAGAGAATCCTACGGGCTTCAAGCTCAATGACGCGGGTTGCCTCCTGATGGTGGTGCCTTGCGAGATTGAGCACGAGAAGGAACAGTTCTCAGACATCCAGCTGGTGGTCAATCTCAACAACGGCAAGAGCATTGAGAAGAGCTTCCCAAGCACCAACGCGGCTGGTAATACCGTAGAGCGAGGCCAAGTCTATATTCTGGAATTCACGTATGATCTAGGTGACCGCACCTCACAGTACTGGGGTGAAGACAATAACCCATGGAAGTAATGAAAGGAAGTAAGACAATGAAAAAGATATATACTCTTGCAGCAATGCTGGCCGTAGCTGCTGGTTTTGCTGGTTGTACTGATGATGCAGTTGTCGAGACATCACAGGTTACTGCCGAGAAAGACAACCTTGTAGAAGTAAGTGCTTATACTTCTGGCACAGAGACGCGTACTGCCCTGTCTGCGGCTGGCAATGATTTCGATGTGCTCTGGTCTGCCGGTGATAAGATCATGATCGGAGGCAATGAGTTCACGTTGAGCACTGGAGAGGGTACTACAGCTGCTAAATTCACTGGCGAGGTTCCAGCCGATGGCGAATATACAGTCTATTATCCATCAACCTACCGAGGCGTTACATGGCCTGATCAGAAGTATGCTGCCGACAATGGTATCTCTGGTGCTCCGATGGTAGCTACTGCCACCGTGAGCGGTGGTAAGATTGCAGCAATGACATTCGAGAATGTGGGCGGCATCCTCCGCTACACCGTCAAGGGCGATAAGACCATCAAGAGCATCACCGTCAAGGGCAACGGCATTGACATGACCCTCGACTGCGGCGATGGCGTGGCACTCACTGCCGTTGGCACAGTGTTCAACTTCGCACTCCCTGCAGGCACTTATACCAATGCTACACTCACCTTCCTCGCTACCGATGGAATGATGGCAACCAAGGCTGCATCAGAATTCACCTTAAAGAAGAGCACGGTTACGAAGGCAACATTCGAGGCTAATGACCTGGCATTCGACGAGCTTTCCGACAATGTTTCAGAAGGAACCGTGGGCATGTTTTATGGCCGTGAGGCAGTCATCGTTGATCTGGGCGGCACTTTGGGCAAGGTGGCTATCGCTACAAAGAACATTGGTGCTTCAGCAGATAAACCTAATGGCGAAACCTACACTTATAATGAGGCCACAGCCAGCGATTTCCTAACCGATGGCTGGTATGTCCCTTCGATGGAGGAGCTGTATCAATTGAGTCTTTTATGCGCTTGGGATGCTACTGTCCCTGGTCTGATTGGCAAAAACATTGCAGCACTTAATCTGCCTGCTGCTGGTGGTTATACAGTCCAGCAAGAACTGAAACCAGGTGAAGAAGGTTTCTATATTAGCACCAGGACCCCCGACCCTGATTCTTTCTACGGCTTACTTTTCTTGAATGTCAAAGATTCCTTCTTGGCATCCATGGAAGCTGGCAATAGAAATATTGCAAAAGGCAGCGTGCGTCCATTCCACAAGCTTGCACTCCCAGAGATTAATGAAGATTCTCCTGTTGGCTCGCGTGGAATTTTCCGTGGACAGGAGGCTGTAGTAGTTGATTTTGGTGAAGGCTTCGGCAAGTATGCTGTTGCTACCAAGAATGTTGGTGCAGACAAGCCTTGTGATTTCGGCACTAAATATCCATCATCCGATCTTCCTGTTGGTACTAATGGCTGGCATGTGCCAACCAAAGAAGAGCTTGATGCATTGATCGCTAATAATACCCAAACCTCATGGACGGCATTCAATGGCGTGCCAGGAAGGCAGTTCTCTATCGAAGGTACTCAACTTTTCTTCCCTGCTGCAGGCGAAGGCGAACAGGACATGTACTGGGCAAAAGACAATGGACGAATGACCCTCACTGAGAGTTCATTTGCAACAGAAGTTCTGACTTCCGATGCAGCTCAGGCATTAAATGCTCCAGTACGCTTCGTTTGCAAGTTTGTTCTTACTGCTGATGATCCTGTGGGTACAATAGGTAGAGTTGACGGCCGTGATGCTATGGTTATCGATTTGGGCGGCAGCTTTGGCAAGTATGCTATTGCATTGCATAACGAGGGCGCGTCTTCCGATTATGCTATTGGCACTTATTTTAAGGGCGTAGACTCGTATAAAGCATTCAGTTCTGGTAGTTGGCGTTTGCCAACAGAAAAAGAACTTGATGCATTCAACGATACGTACAAGGATTACATTACAACTAATGCCGCAGGTGCTATCCTTACCCTTGGTGACAATCAGCTGGTCATGCCTTATGGTGGCTATGTGAATATTTATGGCAATCTATCAGATTCTGACTCGGAGTTTAAATGCTGGAGTTCGACAATGACATCGCATATATCGCCAGATCGCGGTGGTTCTACTACAACATATTATTATTATGTCCTTACGTTATCCTCTTCTGTAAAGGGCGTCGGATATTACAATGTTGACAGTAAAATGCCTGTCCGCCTCTTCCACAAGCTGTAATACCAGCCAGGCGTTGACCACTAAAAAAACAACTGTAGCACTGTAGCGCGTAGCGCTTTTTATTCAATAATTACAAATTACGAATTACTGATTACTGACCCTTCCACGCTGTAATTGGTAATTCGTAATTTGTAATTTGCATTTTTTAATGCAGGATTGCTTGTCCGACATTCCGGACAGCCGATTCTGCATGCGGGATTCGTTGTCCCGACTCTCCGGCAAGCTTTTCGTGACCAGGAATTGCTTGCCAGCACTTTCCGGCAAGCAATCCTGCATCAAAGATTGCTTGCCGGATATTCTTTCTGCGCATCAAAGCATGGGCAAGCCTTGTTCGGATTCAAGTCCCTGTGTCCGCAGATCCGTGCTTGGGGGTAGAACTCATGCAGCGTCCTGAGCACCTCCCTGAGCACCTCTTTCTGTGCTGGTGTGCGATTGTCCTCGTACTTGGAGGCAGGTAGATTTTTCCCTTCTCCCTTTTCCTTTTTCCCTCCCGAGAGAGCGATCTCGTTCTCCCGGTGTCCTCCCTCATAGCACACCCCGATCGAGTTCGCATTATGCCCCGCCACGTGACAACCCTTGAGCGCGATAGGGCGGCAGTAGTAGAGCGTCCCGTCACGCCGCACGTATAGGTGATATCCCGGGTAATCTCCAAATCCACGTGCCTTGTGACTCGCCTTGAGCTTCTCGATGGTGAAGTCCTGACTCGGACGGGTGTCTGTGCAGTGCAGCACGATCAGATTTATCTCGCGCGGCTGACCACTCCTCACTGCCGAAGCCTGCGAGGCCAAGCGTAGCAAGGACTGCAGTTCCGAACTTGACAAGAGTCTGGGAGCATCTATTGAGTCGTTTTTCATAATTAAAAAGTTTAGAGTTAAAGTTAAAGTTTAGCTTTTGCCAAAAGTCCAGCCCGGGATTTGTCCTTTTGACGGTGCAAAGATACGCACTTTTTTTCATGCCCCGATGAGCTGTGTGAGATAGGATGAAATAGGATGAAATAAAGTCAAAAAAAAATTTTGAAATCTCGCAAAAAATCCGTATCTTTGCACCACTTTATCACACCAACATAGCGCAGCAGCGAACTCCTAACTCCTAACTCCTCACTCCTAACTCATGAAGACCCTGACCAAAACCCAACTCGCCTGGCAGTATTCTCCCGAACTGAGCCAGAATTCTGCCCTCAACCGCCTCCACCGCTGGATCCACGGTGACCAGGAGCTCCTCACCGCCCTCCGCGCCACTGGCTACCGTGACTCACAAAGAGTCCTCACCTCCAAGCAGTTAGCCATCATCTATGAGTACATCGGCACCCCCGACGCCGCCTGAATTTCCCGCAAAAGCGCTACAGTGCTACAGTGCTACAGTTGATTTTTTAGCGGAAAAAACTCAAAGTGAAATTTTATATATATATAAATATATATATAAAGAATAAATTCTACCTTTTTTTGGACAAAAACTAACTGTAGCACTGTAGCACGTAGCAAATTCGCACCCCTATTTCCGCTGATTTTCAGCTATTTAACAGCGCTACAAGTAGACACTAACTCCGGTTTTAGTTGACTTTTTTCGCCCCAAAACACCCCTAAAACGGCTAAAAGTTGACCATTTTCGTCCTAAAAACGTAGACATCTGTACTGAAAAGGTTGACTTTCTCAACTGAAAAGGTTGAGGTTTTTCCTGAAAAGGTTGAGCCTAAAAATCCCCAAATTGTCATCTACGACCACCATCTCGCCAGATTTCGAAAGATTTCTTAGAGTAAAGCACACGCAAAAACATGGAAAGACATCAGGCATTGCAAGTCTGGTATCTTTTCTATATATTTGCGGCAAATTATAACACTTTTTATTCACTTAATTTGGATTGTAACTAAAAAAATAGTTACATTTGCACCAAATTATTTTAGAGAATTTACAAACCAATTTGTTCATAACAACAATATCAATAATTATGGCAAAGATATTTGTACAAGATACTGAGATTACTATTTTGAATGAGGGAACTGGCGATTATATCTCGCTTACAGATATGGCCGGGGCTCGTCATGATGAGTCTCGTGCTGCCGATGTTATCAAAAATTGGATTAGAAATCGAAGTACTCTGGAGTTCCTGGGCACGTGGGAGATCATACACAATCCTAATTTTAATGTGGTCGAATTTGACCACTTTAGAATGCAGGCAGGTCTGCCGAGTTTCGTGCTGAGCGCATCCGAATGGATAGAAAAGACAAACGCTATAGGTATAATTTCGAAGCGAGGACGTTATGGCGGAACTTATGCTCATAGAGATATAGCCTTTGAATTTGGATCCGCTATCAGTATGCCTTTCAAACTTTATTTGATAGAAGAGTTCCAGCGACTAAAAGAAGAAGAGCAGAAGCTGATTGGATGGTCTGCCAAGCGAGAGCTTTCAAAGATCAACTACCGCATTCATACCGATGCCATCAAACAAAACATTGTGCCTGATGAGATCGATGCTTATCATAAGTCACTGATTTATGCAGAGGAAGCTGATGTACTCAACGTGGCGATGTTTGGCATGACAGCAAAGGAATGGCGAGATGCCAATTCGGACAAGAAGGGCAACATCCGCGATTATGCCACCATCAACGAGCTCATCTGCCTTTCGAATATGGAGAATCTCAATGCCGTATTCATCAACGATGGTCTGCCGCAGCCCGAACGACTAATCAAACTCAATCAAATAGCAATCCAGCAGATGAGAGTGCTTGAGGAATCAGAGAATAGAAGATTATTGAAATAGCAAAAAAACATCATCCCACAAAATCCTCCTAAATCATCAGGGACGGGAGCCAAAAACTATGACGATACGAAAAGCCACACTCGAAGACATCCCGCTGATGCAGGAGATATTTGCCATTGCTCGCAGATTCATGGCAGAGACAGGCAATCCCAACCAATGGGCAGACACCTACCCTTCCGTCGAACTACTCACAGACGACATCAACAGCGGAGATAGCTATGTCTGTTTGGATGAGGGTAGAATTGTTGCAACCTTTGTCCTCCGAGGAGGCAACGACCCTACATACGACAAGATTTATGAAGGCACGTGGAAGAACAACAATCCTTACGCCACCATACATCGTATAGCAAGTAATGGAAGGGTCAGAGGCATCTTCAATACTGCAATGGAATTTGCGCTACAGCACTATGACACAATCCGTATCGATACCCATCGAGACAACAAGATAATGCAGAATGCAATAGCCAAAGCAGGTTTTCAGTATTGCGGAATCATCTATTGCTGGGATGGTGATGAGAGATTGGCGTATCAATACAACTGAGGATCATAGCAAAATTGCAGCTTTGGCCAAGCAGGCAGGGATCTGGTCAACGAGCAGGACGATGAGAAGACACTCCAAACACCTTCTTGCCACCATTGCCGATATAGAAGCCCTGTGCAGGTGCCTGCTTCAGACGGTTGCCATAGAGGTCATAAAGGGGCGATTCGACGGGTGCGTCATTTATAGCATCAATACTAGTTCCTCCCATCAGCGCCTCAAAGAGCGCACGGGTGTTGAGAATGCCGTAACCTGCCTGATCGGGACCCATAGGGGCGTTGTCGCAGTACTCGTTCCAGTCGTTAGTGCTGTGCAGGAGCTCGCGCACGCGGTTGACGGTGAGCGTAGGGTCATACTGCAGCATCAGGGCGCAGAGGCCTGCTACGAGAGGGGCTGACTGCGAGGTGCCGCGCATGGTGCGCCAGTTGAAGGTCTGGGTGCTACCATCGGGCATAGTGACCTCGCGCTGGCCATAGCGCTTGTACTGATCGTCAGGATCATAGAACCGGACGCTCGATATAATGCCACAACCGGGAGCCACTACGTCGGGCATCTTCTCGCCCTGCTTGTTGATACCGAACGACGAAACACGCTCTATCATCGTGGCTGAGGTGTGAGTGTCATAGTTGCCCACACTGATCACGCTGCTGGTCAGTGCATAGGCATTAGGCTTGCCATAGACCTCGCGGAGAGGCGTGAAGTAGTCATTATCCTCCATGCTGTACAGATCTTCCATGTAGCGAAGCTCTGTGCCTTCAGGGCCGATAATCTCAACACAAGGCACGACATTCTTGCTGATGTTCAACGATTCGCCAATCAGGGAATAGTAACGGTAGGGACTTGGGCTTTTGGTGACGTTGTCGACGTAGTCCTTCAGTTCACTGATGTCGTACGGATTACCGTCCAGGTCTGTAATGCCAGTCTCTGTCTCAGCCTTCGTGGCCTTGTCGTAAAGGAAGAAGCGGAAGTCCAGTTCGCTGTCTTCCAGCGTCTGGAACAAGAAGCTAAGTCCCTGTATGTCTTCGTCATTTCCAGTCTCTTGGCCTGTAGATATAGCAAAGCGAGCCTTGCCCTCAGCGCCAATAGTACCTTCACAGCCAGTGAGCTCATTTCCGTTATTGCCGCTCGACACGGTGATGATGCGGCCAGGACGGGTACCTTGCTCGGTCAGCTCATCGCAGAGCTGGGTCATTTCGTCAAATCCGTCCAGATTCTTATTGAAACCTACACTCATATTCACCACGAGCGGCAGGTTGAGCGAGTCGGCTACGGCAAAGATATTCTTCAGCGATTCGCGGTATCTCTTCACATTGCTATTGGCATCAGCCAGACACAGCTTAGCCTCAGGGGCTATGCCCTGCCACCCTTCGGCGGCATAGCTGCCAGCGGCAATGCCTGCCACGTGCGTACCGTGTTCCTTGCCTTCGGTATTGGACGAGAGCTGACTGACTGCCTCTGGCGTGCGGGCCTCGATACAGTCGCCCTGATCGAAGATACAGGCGTACTCGACGCGTGTCTGGAAAGTGCTGGGGTCGAGGAAGTTAATGTGATTGAACTCTATTCCATCGTCAACGATACCCACCAGTATGCCCTTGCCCGTCAGTCCTTCAGGCAGGGTGACGCAGGCGCGAGCACCCAAGCCCTCAGCGAAAGAATAAGGGTCTATCCGCTGCGCGTTTGCAGGGTGTGTAACGGCAAGCAGCGTCAGCGGAAATAGAAGAGAAAAGGTCTTTTTCATCGTGCGATTTTTTTATTGTTACGGATGAAGATACCCTTCTGTGGTGCATTGCTGAGGCGGCGCCCGAAGAGGTCGTATAGGGCGTTGTCAGCAGCTCCGGAAGAAACTGACTCGATGGCCGAAGGACCCATCAGCGCCTCAAACAGAGCCTTAGTGTTAAGGATTCCATGGCCCGCCTGATCAGGGCCCAATGGGGCGTTATCGCAGGCTTCTGTCCAGTCGTTGGTGCTGTGCAGCAGTTCTCGCACACGGTTGGCGGTGAGGGTTGGGTCGTGTTGCAGCATCAGGGCAATGAGTCCGGTCACGACAGGGGTAGCCTGCGAGGTGCCAGAAAACGTCATCCAGCTGAAAGTCTTGGTGCTACCGTCAGGCATGGTAATGTCACGGCTCGTATTACACTGTGTTTCTGATCGTTCGCCACTTGATATAATGCCCGTACCTGGAGCCAGGACGTCTGGGATCTTATCGCCATACTTGTTGCGACCGTAGGAAGACGTAAGACCGACAGTAACTGCGCCATGAGTGTCGAGACGGCCTACGCTGATCACGGCTGGCGTACTGGATAGGGTGTTGTTATATCCATAAACCTTCTGGGTGGCGGTGAAGTAGTCATCCTCCTCTTCTGTTTCCAAATGATAGATATAAGACAACTTTGTACCCTCTGCTCCGCTCAGCTCGATGCCTGGCATGATATCTTGATTTGAATAGAATAAATCTTCAGGATAAATGAGCTCATAGAAGCGATAAGGGCAGTTATCTTTTACGTAGCTTGTCATATACTCATTGAGCTCATCGATCCCTACCGGATTGCCATCCATGTCGGATATGCCTCCGTCTGTCACTTCTGTCTTGGCAGCCTTGTCATAGAAGAAGAAACGTACCGTCAGCGGGTCGTCCTCCTTCGAGGTCACAAATTGGCACATGAGGTTCGTTCCCTCGAAGGCATAGAGCGGCAGACGAGCCTTGCCATCAGCCCCCAACTGGCATTCCTGATACGAGAGTCCCGATCCTTTATTGCCCGATGACACGACGATGATTCGTCCTGGGCGATTGCCGTTGTCGGTCAGTTCTTCACAGAGCAGGTTCATGTCAGTGTATCCGTGGTGTGGTGCACCCTCGCCGACACTCATATTTACCACCAGTGGCAGGCCTAACGAGTCGGCGACAGCAAAGACGGACTTAAGTCCTGATAGCTGTGCGCGCTCAGATCCTCCACTACTAATATCTACCAGACAGAGGTCTGCTTCGGGCGCTACGCCTTGCCATCCTTCAGCTGCATAGCTGCCTGCGGCAATACCTGCCGTATGGGTACCATGACGACCCTTACTGTCAGGGTTGATCTGCATTATTTCTTCTGGGTTATCCACCTTCTTGTGTCCACCGATGCCTAAAGGAAACGCCGCCCTGATGCGTGTCTGATTCGTCTTGGGATCAAAGAAGTTGATATGACTATAAGCGAAAGATCCATCGAGCACACCCACCAGTACTCCCTTGCCTGTCAGGCTCTCTGGCACGGTAATCACATCGCGCACCTTGACACCCTCTTCGAAAGGAAAGTCCTGCGCACTCACCGTATTTGCTACTCCGAGCTGGAGGATGGCAAGGATCAGCGGTAGAAAAAGTTTCTTCATATTGGTAAGTTATTCTTTTACTATTATATTTCTGCGTATTACGCTAAATCTCTTTCTGTCAATAAAAAATCTGCTACGCGCTACAGTGCTACAGTTGATTTTTTAGTCAACCATCCAATATACGACTACACCAACTAAGAAAATGACCAGGAAGGCCAGGACGCTGGCGAGGACGAGGCTGAGGAGGGAGAGCTTGAAGGAGCGGCGCCATCGGATCTGGAAGAGCTGATGATAGTCCCAGGTCAGGAAGAGGAGGAAGTAAAGGCCGTCGAACTCCAGGAACGTGAGCTGGGAGCGGGTTGCAGCGTGGAACAAGGCCATGCCCCAGGTGACGATAAGCATCTGGCTGCCGATAAACATGAGAGCGTGCAGGTGTTCCGTGAGATTGAGCACCTTGCCCAATCGTGTGAAGTGAAAGCAGAGGTTGGCAGCCGGGGTCATGGGCAGGATGAAGCAGAAGGCCAGCAGCCCGGGGTTGCGGAGCATGTCGGTCAAAAGTTCCTGCGACTTGAGGAGAAGGGGCGTGTACTTGCTTAACTTCTCGCCCAGCTGGATCTCTTCATCCTGCGTGCCAAGGGTCGGCAGGGAGTCTTTGGCCAGGATCCAGATGGTGAGGTAGTAGATGGTGCCGAGGCAGAAGAGCATAGTGACTGGCTTCATGTAGGGCTTGCGGTGACCGTTGATATAGTCACGCATCATGTGCCCCGGGCGCCAGAAGAGCTCGGAGGCTGTGCGGAGGAAACCGCTCTCGAGGTTGAAGACGAGTGAGATGATGTCGTCGACCATGTTAAGGAACGAGAGGCGGCGCGTCTTGCGGCTTTGGCCACAGACGGGACAGAAGTTGCCTACGTAATGCGTGTCGCAGTTCTTGCAGATGACTTCGTCGGACACAAGCTTCTTCTTGGGGACGAAGTGCGAGCGGAGGCCGTTGACCTGCAGGATGCTCAGGAGGCGGAGCCAGACGGGGATGCGTAATTTCATGCCACAAAGATAAGGTGTTTTGCGCAAGTAACCAAATTATAGGGATAGAAAACTCAGACGAAGAACAAAAGACCCGAAAAAACAGTTTTCAAAAAGAAAAAATCATTCATTTTGTAATAAATTTGTAACATCTTTGTAAGAAAAATGTAATCTTCTGTTGCGAGTCTTAATAATTGTGCGTATATTTGTGCTCGGATAAAACGTCCAAGCACCCCTAACACAGGGTGCCATTCATTTACACAAACCAAATATGTCTATCTGGGTAATCTTTAAGCTCATCGGATCTCTCGCCCTCCTGATGTACGGTATGAAGGCCATGAGCGAAAGCCTGCAGAAAATGGCAGGTCCACAGTTGCGTCATGTACTTCAGGCCATGACCACCAATCGTTTTGCCGGCATGCTGACCGGTGCGTTCGTAACAGCCAGCGTGCAGAGCTCTACTGCGACTACGGTCATGACCGTCTCGTTTGTCAATGCCGGATTGCTCACCTTGGCGCAGGCTATCTCTATCATCATGGGTGCCAACATCGGTACCACGTTTACGGCCTGGATCATGTCGGCCGGTTTCTCATTTAACATTACGGACTTTGTCTGGCCAGCTTTCTTCATCGGCATTCTGCTGATCTACTCTAAGAAGAAGCAGATCATCGGCGACTTCCTCTTCGGCGTGTCGTTCCTGCTCCTCGGCTTGGGTACCTTGAAGGCTACGGGTACGGATATGCATCTGGAGAACATCCCTGCCGTGATGTCGTTCTTCCAGTCGTTCGACGATAACTACCTCTCATACCTCCTGTTCCTCCTCATCGGTGGCGTCATGACCATGTGTGTGCAGAGCTCTGCAGCGGTAATGGCTATCACGATGACCCTCTGCTCGACGGGCGTCCTTCCTATTTATTTAGGTATCGCGCTCGTAATGGGTGAGAATATCGGTACTACTGTGACTTCGAACATCGCTGCCATGACTGCCAACATCCAGGCGCGCCGTGCTGCTTTCGGCCACATGTTCTTCAATATCTTCGGCGTCGTCTGGGTATTGATCGTGTTCCGTCCGTTCGTCAATATGGTCTGCAATATCGTGGGCATGGATGTCAACAATCCTGAGGCCATGCAGTTGCCTTTCGTGCTGGCTACGTTCCACACCACGTTCAACGTAATCAATACCGCCATCCTCATCTGGTTCATCCCACAGATCGAGAAGATCGTCTGCGCCATCATCAAGCGCTCACACGCCAAGGCAGACGAGGAGGAGGACTTCAAGCTCCAGTTCATCACCGGTGGTATCCTTGCTACCCCTGAGCTCTCAGTGCTTGAGGCACGTAAGGAGATCGGTTCATTCGGCAACCGCATCCAGCGCATGTTCGGCATGATCAAGGACCTCATGGACGAGAAGGACGACGAGAAGTTCGTCAAGCTCTTCTCACGCATCGAGAAGTACGAAGGTATCTCTGACAACATGGAAATCGAGATCGGTAAGTACCTCAACGAGGTATCTGATAACCACCTCTCTGATGAGACCAAGGCTAAGATCCGTGCCATGCTCCGTGAGATCTCTGAGCTTGAGTCGATCGGTGATGCTTGCTACAACCTGGCACGTGTGCTCAACCGCCGCAAGAAGTCTGATGAGGACTTCACCGAGAAGCAGATTGCTAACATCCATAAGATGTTCGAGCTGACCAACCGCAGCCTCACCCTCATGAATGAGCTCTTCACTCGCCCACTCCAGCAGATTGATGCTAACCGCTCATTCAACGTGGAGGCTGAGATCAATAACTACCGTGACATGATCAAGATCCAGAACGTCAACGACGTGAACAACCACGTCTACACCTACTCTGTAGGCTCAATGTACATGGATATGATCAACGAGTGCGAGAAGCTCGGCGACTACGTAGTCAACGTCGTAGAGGCTCGTACGGGTGTGCGCCAGCAGGAAGCATAAATCGCATAATCACACCGCAGTTGCGCTAAACGCTGCGGCAAAAACATAGAAGTGCTGCTCTCTTGGGTGAGAGCGGCACTTTTTGTATAGTAGTGGCGACTGCAATGTATAACGACGGTTACTGCTATCTACTAACGTCATGTGGAAACACTTTTGCAAACCACAGATGTCAAAACAATCTATTTCGCACATTGCGCAAACGTTTTCGCAACAAAAGTTTGGAGACGTGAATTTTTCTTCTTACCTTTGCATCGCAAAACAAAAGGAATGGTATTCCTAGTTTGTGCAATCGGTAACATTAACGCAGCCGCGAAATTTTTCACCAGTGTCAAAGTTTACTATTTATTAATAGCTACACATCATCATCACTAATTTTTTCTTCTTATACACAGAAAAACTAATGATAAATGCTCCCTACCTCGTGAGAGACAGGGAGCATTTAGTATATCTGGGCGTTGGCCCGAAAATCTGAATCCTATTATTGGAAATAGAGGTAGTTGCCTGGAGTCATATCCACACGCTCAACCTTAGACGTCAAAGGCTCTGTGAAGCCAAGACCATCGACAATAATCTCGATAGGACCAGAACCCTCGATATCAACAGGCTCAGAACCGTTGATGCCGGTAAATGCAGTCAATGGATAAGAGATGAAGAAAGACTGGCTGCCAGCCTGAGCATCAGCGGCGGTGTGACGGTTGTATACGGCAGTCAGCTTGAGGGTATTAGGACGCTCGTTCTCTGCTGGGTCATAGACGAGATTGAGACTTGGATAAACGCCCTTGCCAGAGACAATAGAATAACGACCTGTGAATGAAGCGGTAAGATAGCCACGATAAACGCTAAGCTGAAGGCTGGTGACGTTGTTGGCAAATGAGAAGATGCTATCCTTCTCTAAGAGCTTGCTATCCTCTGCCTTCTCGCGCGTCAGAATATTATTAATAGGGATAGGCTGGCCCGAAATAAGCTCTGCATTATCGATATAAGAACCCTTGCCAGTTTCGGTCTTGATATTATCATCAGTATATGAGTACACTAATAAAACACGGTCGCCATTGTTGAAGCCCTTGCCGTCAGTGAGTTCTAACACGTTGCTAGGACGTACGACTCCACCGTAATCTGCATAAAGGGTATAGCTTGAGCCGCTTTTCTCGACGGTGAAGATAGCTGATCTGCTCATCTTGTTTGTACCATCGCCCATGCAAGAAGTAAGTACCAGACTACCCAAGAGGGCTGAGAATACCAAAAGACTTGATTTGATTTTGTTCATTACTTGTATTATTTGAGTGATAAATGATTTTTTTTGATGATCAGTGGCTGGCACTGATTCGACAATATAAATAAACGGATATTATGCAGTTTTATTGTACGGCTGCGCAATATTTTGTTTAGAGTGCCACGCCGTTGTAGAACTCGAGGATCTTGACGCGCATCAGATACTCATATTTGGCCTGTAGCTGGTCGCTGAGGGCCTTCTCGAGCTTGGTGCGGGTATTCTGCAGGTCAATGGCAGTGCTCTTGCCGGCGGCGTAGCGTTCGCTCTCGTAGTCGTAGGAGAGCTGGGTGCTGCGTGCGGCTGACTCAGCGGAGGTGTAGTTGGCGCGGGCCTTGATGGCGTTCCAATAAGCCTGCTCAATCTGCTTCTGGAGCTGGAGCTGTGTGTCGCTGAGCTGGAGTTCCTGATTCTGGATCTGGAGACGCGCCTGACGGATGCTATTGCGTGTGGCGAAGCGGTTGAAGATAGGAATATTGAGCGAGAGGCCTACATACTCACTGCCGTTGAGGTCAAGCTGCTTGCCGAACGACATGTTGTCGAAGTCGAACTGGTGGTAGTAGCTGTTGGAATAGCTGGCGCGGAGCGAGAGTGATGGCAGGTTAGCGCTCTTGGCTACCTTGAGCGCGTACTTGCTGCTCTCCAGGTTGTACTTGGCTGCCATGATGCTTGGGTGCAGCTGAACGGCCTGGTCGAAGACCTGTGCAGCTGGGGTGATGTCCTGGCTCAGCTGAGTAGTATCGATGTCGGCAATAGCGAACGAGCGGACGTCATCGGTCAGATTGAGCAACTGCATGAGGTCAAGGCGTGCCATGGTCTCATTGCCTTCGGCCTCGGTGAGCTGGTGCAGGGACATATCAACCTGCGCCTGTGCAGAGGCTACCTCCGACTCCGGCTTCTTGCCGGCCTCGAAAAGGTCACGCGCCTTCTGGAGGGTCTTGCGGTCAAGCTCGACCTGCTGGCGCTGGATGGCTACTACTCCTTTGTAATATAAGGCGTTGAGATAATAGCTGGCTACCTGGATGCTGATGTCCTGACGGGCCTTCTCAAGCTGCGCGGTGGCTGCCTGAAGCGAGAAGCGGTCAGACTTGATCTGGTTGCTGATGCGGAAACCATCGAAGATCGGCATGGAGGTAGAGATGTTGAATGAGGTGCTGGCCGAGGTGTTATCGACCGTAGAACCATCACGACCGGTGCTTCGGCCAAAACCGAAACCTTCGCTCAGAGAGGCGCTCAGATCAGGGAGGCGGCTGTAGCGGGTGGTCTCGAGCTGGATCTTGCGATTCTCCTCATTGGGCGCCTGCTGCTGGATGCTGATGTTATGGTTGATGGCGTAGTCAACACACTGCTGGAGCGTCATGGTCTGCTGCGCGCTGACCGTAGTGAGCGGGAGCAGCGAGAGGGCGGTGAGGGCCCCAACGAGGTTATTCTTCAGTCTTTTCATTGCCACGAAGTTTCATATCGTTAGTGACTCCGTTCTTGATCTCGATAAACATGCCGTCGCTCATACCTACGCTGACAGGGACGCGCTCAAACTGCTGTGGGACAGCACTCTCTGACGAGGTGAGACGGTAGACGAAGGTGCTGTCGCCAGAGAACTCGATGGCTGCCTCAGAGACAGAAAGTACGTCCTGACGCTCCTCAAGGATGATCTCGGCGTTGGCACTATAGCCTGCACGGACGACGACAGAATCTGGGATGTGAGCGGCGGCCTTGATCTCGAAGAGGATGGCGCCATTGCTCTCGGTACCCTTTGGTGCGATGTACTCCAGGTAGGCTGGCAGGGTGACGTCCTGTACGGCGCCAATGCTGAGGTTGATAGGCATACCCTCGTGGAGGCGGCCAACCTCGGTCTCATCGATGCGGCCACGGAAGATGATGTCGCTCATGTCAGCCACGGTGGCTACGGTAGTACCTTCGTTGTAGGAATTGGCGTTGATGACCGAAGTACCGATCTTGACTGGGACGTCGAGGATGGTACCCGATACGGTACTGGTGACGATGGTGGTATTGATTTTGCCTGCGCGCTTGCTGATACCCTGTGTGACGATGTCGAGTCCGTCCTGAGCAGCCTTCGCGCTCTCCTGCGCCTTGGCCAGCTGGTTCTGGCTCTGCTCGTACTCCTCACGGCTGGTCACGCCTTTGTTATAGAGCTGTTCGACGCGCTTGAACTCACGCTCGGTCTCTTCGAGGGTAAGCTGTGTGGTGCGAACCTGGCTCTGCGCCTGTGCGAGGGAGTTCATATCAGGGATGACGGCAACCTTGGCGATAGGATCACCTGCCTGGACGCGGTCACCAGCCTTGCGGTAGAGCTCGGTGATGATACCCTGGATCTGTGGCTTGACGTTGACCTCATCGCGTGGCTCCACCTTACCGGTGGCAAGGGTCTTCTTCTGGAGGGTACGTACCTCTGGCTGCTGCAGCTCGTAGACGGTGACAGCTGGCTGTGACTGCTTCCACAGGAAATAGAAGGTATAGGCTACGAGACAGCCACCTACTGCAAGCAAAGAATTCTTTACAATCTTATTCATATCTGTTTGTTTTTATTTTTTATCAATAGTTGTTTATTCTTCTCCCAAGGCTTCGATGGCCTTGATCTTCATCGCTCTCCGCGCTGGCATCCAGCCTGCGAAGAGGCCTCCGATGACGAGGATCATGAGTGCGGCGAAGGCGACGCTGAATGGGATCTGCGGATCAATGACTATACCTCCGTCACCCGGATTGGCCTTCATGATCAGGCCTGCCAGCTGTAAGATCCAGACGCCGAGGACGAGGCCTGTGAGGCCTGCAGCAAGCGTCAAGACGAGGCTTTCGCTGAGGATCTGTAGCATGATGGAGCGTGGCTTGGCACCTAACGCGCGCCGGATACCAATCTCCTGTGTTCGCTCCTTGACGGTGACCAGCATAATGTTGCTGATGCCGATGATACCTGCGAGAAGCGAACCTACGCCAACGATCCAGATGAGAATGCCTATACCAAGGAAGAGGTTGGTGAAGGTGCCGATGATCTCTGAGAGGTTGATACTCCAGACGGCTGCATCGTCGTCGGGATGGACGTAATGGTGCTCCTTGACCCAGCCTTCCACGCGGTCTTCCCAATCGGAGATTTTGTATTGATCTTGCAGGGTGACACACAGGACGTGCACCTGATTGGCCATGTTGTAGGCCAGCTGGCCGGTTTCGAGCGGGACGATGACGCTCTCGTCTGCATCAGCTCCAATATTGATCATCTCAGAGAGCTTCTTGACGACGCCGACGATGGTGAAGTAAATGCTGCCGACCTGGATGGTCTTGCCGCAGGGATCGTCGCCATTGGGGAAGAGCGTGTCGTAGATCTTCTGCCCTATCACACAGACTTTGCGTCGCTCCTTGGCGTCAATATCGTTGAGGTATCGGCCAAAGACCATCTGCTGAGGGATGGCGTAATAGTAGCCAGGGGAAGTGGCGACAACGTCGAACGAACCGTTCTCTTCGCCGTAATTAACAATTTTGCTACCGCCGAACGAGAGTGGCGTGATGAAGCGGCCTCGCTCTCCGAGGTTGGTGCGGATGATCTCGACGTCCTGGTTGTCTATCCCAATCTGTCGGTCCTTGCCGAACCCTTTATAGGCCTTGGTGGTATGGCCGCCGCCCATGAAGATAGAGTTGGACGGGATGACGGTCAGGCCGGAGGTGATGCCGTTGCTGATGCCAAGGCCGGCGCCAACCAGCAAGATGAGCATCAGCAGTCCCCAGAAGACGCCAAAGGCGGTCATCAGGCTTCGCCATTTATTGCGGCTGATGGTTTGTAGAATTTCATTCCAAAGTTCCATAGTTGATGAGTTTAGGTGGCGGACAGAGCCTCGATAGGCTTGATGTTGACGGCGCGGCGTGCAGGGATGTATCCGGCAATGAGTCCTGCCAGAATCATGATGCAGTTGGCACCAATGATGATGCCCATATCAACCGTCGGATCCTTGAAGATCTGGATGCCTGAGCCTCCGTCTGATGACATGTGCTCCAGGACGAAATTGACCAGCGAGGTCAGGCCGATGCCGAAGAACATGCCCATATAGCCGAAGACCATGGCAATACCAATAGATTCGAACAACACCAGCATGACGATACTACGTGGTGAGGCGCCGATGGCCTTGCGGATACCAAACTCGCGGGTACGCTCTCGGACGGTGATAAGCATGATGTTGCTGATGCCTGTGACGCCTGCGATGAGCGTGGCAAGTCCGATGATCCAGATAAAGTATTTTAGGCCATTGAGCACCATCATGATCTGCAGGAACTGCTCGTAGACGTTGCGGATCCAGATGGCGTTGCCGTCTTCAGGGTCGTACTGTTTGTGGTGCGACATGGCCACTTTGAGCGACTGGTTGAAGGCCTCGTTGGCTTCGGCGGTGTCGAGGTTCTCAAGCTTCATGGTGATGTTTGAGAAGTAGCCACTTGGCTTGTAGAGTGCGCTGACGGTGGTGATCGGCGCGATGAGGTCCTGGTCACGCTGCTGCTCTTTGGTCTTGTATCGGCCAATGATCAGGAAAGGGACTTCGTAAAGGTTGACGTACTCGCCGACGTGTGCCTCTTCGTCGCCAAAGAGGAGCTTCATGGTCTCATCGCCCATGACGAGGACTTTGCGACGCTCCTTAATGTCGATGTCGTTGATGTTTCGGCCATGGGTGATGTTGCACTCTCTCATCTCGGTGAAGTTTGGGAAGTAGCCGGAGAGTCTGGTGTTGGTGTATTCCAGGCCGTAGGAAGCGCGGACGGAGGAGGTGACGCGTGGTGACATGGTTCCTAATTCCTTGGGGAAACGGGAAGCGAGGTACTCCAGGTCGTTGAGCTCCAGATGGATCTCACGTCCTTTGGCTAAGCCTTCAAAAGCCTTGGAAGTCTGGCCAGGATAGAGTGTCACGGTGTTGACTGACATCGAACTGAAGTTGTCGGTCACACCATGCAGCAGGCCGTTGCCGGAACCCAACAGCACGATGAGCATGAACATGCCCCATGCGATTGAGAAGCCCGTCAAGGCAATCCTGAGCTTGTTGCGGCTCATGGAGGTGTAGATTTCGTATAGTAAATCTGATAACATAGAGGAGGTTAGGTTAGAGAATGAGGGAGGCGTCTGTCTCATCACGATCAATCAAGCCATCTTTGATGTGGATCCTACGATCGGTCTGATTAGCAATATCCTGCTCGTGGGTGACGATGATGACGGTCATTCCTTTGTCACGATTGACGGACTTGAGAAGATCCATCACTTCCTGCGTGGTCTTACTGTCCAAAGCGCCAGTCGGCTCATCGGCCAGAATGATCTTTGGCTGAGCGATAAGTGCACGAGCGATGGCTACGCGCTGACGCTGGCCACCAGACATCTCGTTAGGATAATGGTCGGCGTGCGACTTGAGTCCCATCATGTCGAGGTACTCCAAGGCGGTAGCTTCGCGCTTGCGACGTGAGACTCCCTGGTAATAGAGTGGCAAGGCGACGTTCTCAAGTGCGTTCTTGTAGTTGATGAGGTTGAATGACTGGAATACGAAGCCGATGAGCTGGTTGCGGAGCTCGGCAGCGCGTGTCTCGCTCAAGTTCTTGATCTGTGTACCTGCCAGCATGTAGTTGCCTTCGTCGTACGTGTCGAGAATACCCAAGATGTTGAGCAAGGTGGACTTGCCGGAACCTGATGCACCCATGATGCTGACGAGCTCGCCTTCATTGATGTGAAGGTCAATGCCCTTGAGTACGTGAAGCGGGGTTGCTCCGTCGTAAGTCTTGTGGATTCCTGTTAAATCTATCATAGTTATATAGTTTTGGGTTGGTGCAAAGTTATGAACTTTCTATCCATTTAAGTATCTTGCAACAATGTTGTCAAAAATTATTATCAATTATTGGGTGCAAAAATAATGATTTTTCGGAAACTTACCAAAAGAAAATGCCTATTTAACAAGATTTATGCAAAATGTAGGCATGTTCATTGAGTTACTATTCAGTAGATGTTACAGCTGACATTATCAAGGATATTGCAACTGGTATAAACACAACAAAAAAGCCACAAGAGAAATACACTCTTGCGACTAAACTTTTCTATTAGGAAAATCCTGAAATTAGCAATAAAAGGGTGGATAGTGGGATTCGAACCCACGACATTCAGAACCACAATCTGACGCTCTAACCAGCTGAACTATATCCACCATGTAGTAGCGCCTACGGGACTCGAACCCGTGGACCCGGCGTGAGAGGCCGGTATCCTAACCGCTAGATGAAAGCGCCATGGTTGGGTTGGTACGGAGGATGAGACTCGAACTCACACAGCCGAACGGCCACTACCCCCTCAAAGTAGCGTGTCTACCAATTTCACCACCTCCGCAAAAACTGCTTTGAAAAATCCGACTACCTTTTGAGTAGTGCGGTGTGTACGGGGCTCGAACCCGTGACCTCCGCCGTGACAGGGCGATATTCTAACCAACTGAACTAACACACCAAAAATGCACGGGTGGTAAGGTTCGAACTCACGACACCTGGTTTTGGAGACCAGTGCTCTACCGGCTGAGCTACACCCGTATGGAAGTCTGGACAATCAGACGAATCTAATCGTCCAGACTTGTTATTGGTTCACTTGATTAGAGAATCTCAGTGATCTGGCCAGAACCTACGGTACGACCACCCTCACGGATAGCGAACTGGAGACCCTGTGACATAGCAACTGGGGTAATCAGAGTAACGTCGATGGTTACGTGATCGCCAGGCATTACCATCTCAACGCCCTCTGGGAGCATGATCTCGCCAGTAACGTCCATGGTACGGAGATAGAACTGAGGACGATACTTGTTGTGGAATGGAGTGTGACGGCCACCCTCTTCCTTCTTCAAAACGTAGATCTGAGCCTTGAAGTGATCGTGTGGAGTTACGCTGTTTGGCTTGCAGAGAACCATACCACGCTTAACTTCCTGCTTGTCGATACCACGGAG
>JAZUDJ010000130.1:0-5156 GCA_045639585.1 Bacteroidales bacterium | reverse complement strand
GGTGATCTCGTCAAATGCCTTCTTGAGGTCGAGCTCAGAGTTCTCCTGTACCTCGATACCCATGTCGTACATTGGCTGGATAGGAGCGTTACAAGCGAGGAAGTCCCAAGGACGTGGACCGAAGCCGATAACCTTCAAGTTGCGAACACCGATAACTACGCGAGCGATGTTGCGGAAGTCTGCGAGCTCCTTAACAGCCTCAGCAGGAGTTACGTTAGGATACTCTGGGATATATACCTTGAGGCGACGGAGTCCTACGCTGTAAGAGAAGTTGAGGACACCACAGAGAGCGTCACCACGGTCGTTAGCAAGGTTAGCCTTGCCTTCCTCCTTAGCAGCGAGAACCATGCAAGGACCACCGAACTTCTGGCAGAAGAGGGTAGTAGGACCTTCTGGACCGAAGTTGCCGAGGAACATACATACAGCGTTGATGCCATTCTCCTTAGCCCAATCGAGAGCCTTGTAAGTGTCAACGTCGTTCTCGATTGTTACAGGACAATCATATACTTCTGGAAGACCAGCTGCCTTAACCTCTGCCATAACAGCAGCAAGACGAGCCTGGGTAAGGGTAATTGGGAAGCAGTCGCGGCTAACGCCTACGATACCAAGCTTCACGGTAGGTTGGTTGATCATGTAAATGAACTTTTTTAATTGTTGGTAATGTATAATGTTAGTTAATAGAATCTTCTTGATTCGGTCGCAAATATAGTGTATTTTTTGATTGATTGCAAATTTTGCTGCCAAATTTTATACTTTTATAACGTAGGTTTTAAAGATCTCTTTGTTTGGAAGTCAAAAATGGCATTTTTTACGCTGTTTTGATTATGGATATTGGACTATAGACAATAAGTGTCGTCACGCTCTGAATCGTACGTTTTTCTTGTAGAGAGCAAAGGCGATCAGCCAATGGAACAGTACGAATAGAAGCGCGTAGATGAGCGAAGCCATCTCTGCACTGACATATTGACCAAAGAAGCTATAGACCTGCCAGGTGACACCCCATCGTCCGAAGAGATGAGCCGTGATCCATGATATAATATATAATAGGAGAGGATTACGGCCAAAGATGACGAAGAACTGGCTCCATGCACCTGTCCATTTCTTGATGTCGACCAGCCAGATCAGACCATTGAGCAATAGCAATGCGATAGAGATTGTGATGAGTACGAAACTGGTACTCCACACTTTCTTGGAAATCGGGAAAGTCTCAATCTGATCGAGGAACGTGATGAGGACCGAAGTAATGACAAAAGCCCCTGTGGTCTTGATGAAAGTTCTGAAGAGTTTATCCTCGGCCACTTTGTCCTGTGGCGACTGTTCGCTCTTGTGCTTGAGGAATGTCAAGGAAAAGACGGCAGCAAACATCACATGAGCAATAGACGGCAAGGTGCTGAGGATTCCCTCCGGATCGAGTCGCACACCATTATTTATATAAAGATGATCAGCTCCGAGAAGCATATGATCGACACGTGCACAGATGTTGGCCTCACTGAACTCAAATCCTTGATTGAAATACAGGATAAAGCTATAGATGACCAGTATGATGACCGCCATGCTACCCAGGACCGTCTGCTTGAGGAATAGACAGAGGATAGCGACGACGCCATAGCAGATGGCCAGACGCTGCAGGACGCCAGGGATGCGAAGGTGCGACCAGTCGCACCAGCCACTCGACATCCACTGCAGGAAGAGACCTACACCGAAGATAACCAGCGTACGAAAGAGGATGCGACGTATGTTCTGCCAGGAGGCCTGGAATCCAGTCTTCTGCAAGGATAATGGGATGCAGAAACCCATGACGAACATAAAGGTCGGGAAGACCAGGTCGGTAGGAGTGAGGCCGATAAAAGGAGCGTGTTCCAGAGGTGCATAGATATGACCCCAGTCGCCTGGATTATTGACCAGCAGCATACCTGCCAAGGCAATGCCACGTAGTATGTCGATAGATGTGAGTCGTTTCATGTAATAAGGATTTCTTGTGCAAAGATAGGTTATATTTATCAGTTTTACAAATAATTTAGGGGTTTATTGGTAAAAATCACGATTTTTTTATAGAAAAATTACTTTTCGTTTAAACTTTCCAATACTAGTATAGTCATAAGTTCAGTTATAGTACGGGATTATTCCCGACTTTCTTAATAATCTTATCTGAATATGATCATTTTTTACGCGCCGGACATTTCTACCACACAGGAGCTTCCGGAGGAGGAATCAGGCCATGCCATTCGC
This sequence comes from Bacteroidales bacterium, assembly GCA_045639585.1. Taxonomy (GTDB): domain Bacteria; phylum Bacteroidota; class Bacteroidia; order Bacteroidales; family UBA3663; genus Liminaster. Next base: position 2,927 of record JAZUDJ010000130.1, on the reverse strand, counting down.
GTTCTTAGACACCAGGAAGGCGATGAGATAGAGGTCGTTGATGGACAAGGAACGTGGTTCCATTGTCGCATAACTATGGCTCACCCTAAACATTGTGGTGTAGAGATTCTCTCTTCGATGCCAGACAAGCATTGGAATTACGGAGTGGAGATGGTTGTGGCACCGACAAAGAATCTTGACCGAATGGAGTGGTTCCTTGAGAAAGCCACAGAAATGGGTCTGGATCGTTTGATTCCGATCAAATCCAGGTTCAGTGAGCGTAAGGAACTTAAGGTGGAGCGCTTGAAGAAGATTGCAGTCTCCGCTATGAAGCAAAGCCTGAAGGCAACCTTACCTGCCATTGAAGAGATGACTGATATTAAGAAAGTGCTGGAAACACCCTTTGACGGACAGAAGTTCATCGCACATTGCATGGAGAACGAGCCACGTCAACTGTTATCTCACCTGATTAAGCCAGGATCAAATGTAAGAATTCTGATTGGCCCTGAAGGAGACTTCAGCCCTGAAGAAGTCAAGCTTGCTATTACTAACAACTATATACCCATTTCCTTAGGCGAACAAAGACTACGAACTGAAACTGCTGCGCTTGCATCAGTACATACAATTCACGTTATTAACGAATTGCCCCTTTGATAATCCCCTTTATGTCAAATTCGATTAATTAACTACCCTCGTGCGTTATAAAATTTCATTAGAGGTGCTTGCCGAGAAGAATGGCACCGTCCTCCCCATCAGCTATCAGTATGAATTAGTTTCAGCCGTCAACCAGCTCCTGATGGCAGATCCAGTGCTTTATGAGAATTGGTTGAGCCAGAATGGCTTTGGCAATGATCCTTCGTTATCCTCGAAGGTCTATAGTGTCAGCAACCTGTATATTCCGAAGATCTTTGTCGATGGTGACCGACTGCATATCAACGTCCCTCGTATCCAGTTCTGGATCTCTCTGCTACCTACAATAGGTACAGAACAGATGCTTGCAGCAACATTGCTGCAGAAAGAGATTACGATAGGCGACAGGAAGTCGTCAGTAAGCTTCGTTATCTCAGATATCCAGACGGTATCTCCTGTTGTGTTCCGTCCAGTCATGGAGTATCAGACGCTCTCGCCTATGGTGATCGTTGGCTTGCGTCCAAATAAGAGTATTGAGTATCTCAGTCCTCGCAGTCTCTATTTCTCGAAGTTCATGATCGATGAACTGATTGAGCGATATGAATTGATTTATAACCAGCCTTATTTGGGTGATCGTCGTTACAATCTTGAGCTGATCATGCCAGAGCGTCGTAAGGCGGTGACCGTATTTACCGACACTCCGCAGCAGCAGAAAGTGGTCGGATATATGATGAAATTCCGTTTGCACATGGATCCGGAATTGCACGAACTAGCTTATTCCTTAGGCCTCGGCGATAAGATAGATTTAGGCTTCGGCTATATTGAATTGCTCAAAAAATAGTCTTTTATATCCTTGTTTTTGACACAAAAATGCAGTTTTTCTACTTCGAAACTTAGTTTTTGAGGTAAAATTGCTTTTGTGTCAATTTTTTTTTGTATCTTTGCGCACTTTAATTTTTATAATTATGACAGAAAATCTTGACAATACACAGGCTGAGGAAACTATCCTCGCTGAGAAGAAAGTCTACACCAGTCGTGAGGAGATTCTTGAGCGCTTGGTAGAAATTGCAGGCGAAGCTACTGATTCGGCTAAGGGAGAGATCAATTACCTGAAACTGATATATTACAAGCTCCGTCAGCAGGAGACTGATGCCGAAATGCAGGCATTTATCGACGGCGATGGTGATCCTATGAGCTATGTCGCTAAGGCTGATGAGCTCGAACCACGTCTGAAGGAATTGCTCAACGTGCAGAAGGAGGCTCGTGCCAAGATGGTCCAGGAGCGTGAGCAGGAGTATGCTAGCAACCTCGCTCAGAAAGAAGAGATTCTGTCAAAGATGGAAGCTATTGCAAACGATGCAGAAGGCGTTGGTCAGAAGTACAATGAGTTTCAGGAGTTGCAGAAGGCCTTCAAAGAGGTCGGTGCTGTAGATATGCAGGAAGTCAGCCGTCTCTGGAAGTCATACACTCAGATCAATGAGACCTTCTACGATGCATTGAAGATCAACAAGGAGCTGCGTGATTATGATTTCAAGAAGAACCTTGAGGTCAAGGAGGCTCTCTGTGCCGAGGCTGAGAAGCTCGTAGATATGGCTGATATCGTGGCAGCTAACCGTCGTTTACAGGAGTTACATGACGAGTGGCGCGCTGTAGGTCCTGTAGCTCCATCACAACGTGAAGTTATATGGGCTCGCTTTAAGGAGGCTAGCACTATCGTCAATAAGCGTCATCAGGAACACTTCCTCTCAATCAAGGAGCAGGAGTCACAGAACGAGGAGAGCAAGACCGCTATCTGCGACAAGCTTGAGGCTATCGATCTCTCACAGATCACTACAATCCAAGGTTGGGACGATGCTACCAAGGTTGTCCTTGCATTCCAGGAGGAGTGGCGTAAGATCGGTTTCGCCAATAAGAAAGTTAACAACACGCTGTTCGATCGTTTCCGTCAGCTCTGCGATAAGTTCTTCAATACCAAGTCAGAGTACTTTAATGGAATGCACGAAGAACAGACCGAGAACCTCAAGAAGAAGATTGCACTCTGTGAGAAGGCAGAAGAACTCAAGGATAGCACTGAGTGGCGCAAGACAACCGATATCCTTGTTAAACTTCAGAACGAGTGGAAGACCATCGGACCTGTTGGTAACCGTCAGAACAACCTGATCTGGAATAGATTCAAGAGCGCATGCGACGCATTCTTCAAGGCTAAAGAAGAGGCAGTAGGAGGTGAGCGTGCTCAGGAGCGTGCTAACCTTGAAGCTAAGCAGGCCGTACTTGCTGCTATGAATGATCTCAAGGACAACATCGAGAACGCTACTGTT